>DASSJE010000103.1:0-3778 GCA_035691365.1 Terriglobia bacterium | reverse complement strand
TCAGCCCCTGAAGCCACCAGCCGATTTTGCTGTCAACGCAAAGTAGAAAGTTCCGGTATTTAGCCAGATAGAAACTTCCTGTTCCAGGGGTGGTTGGGGGCAGGAGTATGGGCTTTACTGGCGGCAAGTCCTGGAGGCCGTAGGCCGGAAGGACTTGCCGGCCGCGGCGCCGGGCAGAGCGTCAGCTTCAGGTAGGAACCACGGAAGCGCAGCCACACCGAGCCGTCCAATCGTTGCTCCACTTCCACCCGCGCCCCGCGCATCCCGGGCCGTGCCTGCTCCCGCGCAATCGCCCAGGTCCGGGCCCGCCAGCTCACCGTGTAGTCGTTCGAGACCTGACGCCCCACCCGGACGCTCAGGATTTCCTCCAGCCGCTGCTCCGGCCCCAGTTCGCGATGCGCATCTTGTCTTCGCCGGGGCTCCACCGTGAAGCGTTGCTCCCAGAAGGGCAGAAAGACCTCCTCCCAGTATCGGTTCGCCTCCTCGATCGTCCCCACCCCGGCCAGCCGCATCTGCTTCACCAGACGATCCTGCAGGGTTCCAAACAGCCGCTCGATCCGTCCCTTGGCCTGGGGGCTGTGGGCCGCGATCCATCCGATCCCCAGTTCGTAGAGCGCTCGTCCAAACTGCGTCCGCGCCGTCACCTGCCCCTGCAGTTGCTCGGCCTGCTGCACCGGCCGCGTGGTCACAAACAGGCTGTTCCGGTCCGTGTAGAGCGACAGCGGCCTGCCCCAGCGCTCCCGCCATCCGCCCAGCGTCCGCAGATTCTCTTCCCTCGTCTCGTGCTCCACAAACCGCCCCCACAGCCGCGACGTCGCATCGTCGATCATGGCGATCAGATGCAGCTCCGGCCCTCGCTCCTCCAGCCACCGGAACCGCGACGAGTCCATCATCACCAGCTCCCCCAGCGACCCCCGCCGCTCTCTCCACACATGCACCTGCCGCAGCCGCTTCTTCCTCACCTGCCACAACCCCTCCTCCGCCATCCACTTCCGCAGCGTTTCCCGGCTCACCTGAATCCCTTCCGCCGCCAGCCGCTCCCCCGCCAGCGTCGGCCCAAAGTCCGCGTACCGCTGCCGCACCGCCGCCATCACCTGTTCCCGCACTTCGCTCCCGATCCGCCGGTTCGACACGCGCCCCCGCAGCCGGTGCACGATCCCTCCATCCCCCTCCTTCCTCCGCCGTCCCAGCAGCTTCCTCACCCACCGCGTGCTCAGCCCCAGCTGCGCCGCTCCTTCCCGCTGGCTCCAATGCCCTCGCTCGATCCCTGCCAACACTACCAACCGATCTCGATCCCGCTGACTCAACCGCAATTCCTCTTTTCTCATCTCCAAGTTTCTCCCACTCCCACCGGATCTTTCTACTTTGCTCATACCGGAACTTCTCACTTTGCAGCGACAACCGGCCGATTTTGCTTGACAAATCTACGCTACCGTGCTAGTCTCCATATTGACTCGCCGGGGCGGTCCTGTCGAGGCGGGGCGAAGGGGCGCCTTGGCCCAGGCATGGACACGTGATGGTTCCGGCTCTGCGGACAAGAAAAATGCGATAAAAAAGGTCGATTTTGGACGGCTTTGGGGCCGAAAAATAAAAAAAGATACCTTATTTTGGAAAACGAAGCCGAGAAGTTGTTGAAAACAAAGGCAAAGGCTACACATGTTAGCCGAAACGAACCCGAAAACGAACCCGAGAAGTCCTTTAGAATCGCACCTGGTGAAAAACGAACCCAAAACGAACCCGAGGCGGGCGCTGACCCTGGTTCTTGGTGTCTGCCATCAGCGAAGCTGAGCGGGAAATAGATAAAATTGGGGTGTGAAGGGTGAAGGATGAAAAAGGTTACTGGGGGAGCGATGAATGGCGCTGCTTCTATAGGGATCACAACAGATCGGGTGGAATGAAATCAGTCAACCGCCTCTCGCCTCGCTGGAAATTGTGGGACTCTAACACGGGTACATCGCTTGTTTGGGGAAGCGGGCGCAGCGCGACCGTTATACTCCCAGTTTTGTAGGCCTAAAGCTAGTAACAACTTGTCAAGGGCGTCGCATGAATTGGCCGGCATCAGGTTAGTCCCCGTCCTGCCATGAGATATAATCGACGCTTGGGCAAAGCACACAAAATCCACGCGGTATTGGCCTGCTGCTTCTTGCTGACGGCGCTTGGGGCAGTGCCTGCACGGGCACAACATGAGCGCGGAGAGATTCGCCTGAAAGTTCAAGACCAAAGGGGAGGGCCGCTGGCCGCTTCCGTCGATCTCGCGAGCGAGTCGAACCATGTCCATCGCAACTTCGTCACCGGCCCGGGAGGGAATTTCGTTGCGCGGGAGCTCCCATTCGGCCTGTACAGCCTGGATGTGACCTACCCAGGCTTTCTTCCCTTCAAGAAGCTCGTTCAGGTGCAGTCTGAAGTGCCGGTCACTATTTCCGTCACGTTGGGGCTTGCACACTTAAAAAGCAGCATTAACGTATCAGGCTCGGCCACGCTGATTGATCCCCAAAGCGCCAGGACCGTTTACTCGGCAGGACCCCGAACCATCCACCAGCAACTTCCTGCGCAACTGGGTCGCGGCGTAACGGATGTGGTGGATTCTGAGCCGGGCTGGCTGTATGAAGCGAACGGAGTGCTGCATCCTCGCGGTTCAGAATATGATGTGCAGTTTGTGGTAAATGGGTTGCCGCTAACTGAAAACCGATCTCCCGCTTTTGCGCCCCCGCTTGCCGTGGATGATGTTCAGTCGATGCGGGTGATGACAGCGGGCTTCCCGGCCGAATATGGCCGCAAACTGGGCGGAGTGGTGGAAGTGACGACAGTGAAGGACCTGCCCGCAGGCTTTCACATGAGCGCAGAGGCCCAAGCCGGGAGTTTCGCAACGACCGCTGGCGGAGTTGAGATGGGATACGCTCAGGGCGCCAACCAGTTCATGTTTTCAGGGAATGCCGGCGTTACGGACCGCTATCTTGACCCGCCTGTGATTGCCAACTACACGAACCGCGGTTCGAATGGGACAGCCGGAGCTAGCTGGTCCAGCGATCTTAGCCGGCGCGACCATCTGAGGGTATCGATTCGCCACGCTGATACCCGCTATGCCGTACCTAACGAACTTGTACAGGAGCAGGCTGGCCAGCGTCAGGACACCGCCGACAGTGAAACGAATTTGCAGGCTGATTACAGCCGCGTGTTGTCACCAACCCTTTTGTTCGGCGCTGAGGGAAGCTTCAGGGACGAATCATTCGAATTATGGTCGAACAGCTTCTCTACGCCTGCCATCGTCAGCCAGCAGCGGGGATTCCGGCAGGGTTACGGCCGGGTCACGCTGGCGGGATCGAAAGGGACCCACAATTGGAAAATCGGGGTCGATGCGATTTTTAATCCTGTGCACGAAAACCTGCAGTACGCCATCACCAATCCCTCGTTTTTTGACCCGGAGACGGCGCAGAGATTTGTTTTTGCCGACCGGCAGGTGGATTTCGAGCCCGCAGCATTTGCAGAGGATTCAATGCAACTGAAGAACTGGAATTTCAGCTTTGGCCTGCGCTTTGACCACTACGGCTTTGTAGTCCATCAGTCAGCCTGGAGTCCGCGGGTTGCCATCTCTCGATATTTTGCCGGACTCGCCGTCCTCGTTCATGCCGACTATGACCGCGTTTTCCAGACGCCGGCTATGGAAAACCTGTTGCTTGCGAGTTCTCCCGAGATTGACCAGATCAACCCGCTCGTGGTCCGGTTGCCAGTGGAACCGTCCCGAGGAAATTATTATGAGCCAGGCGTCACCAAGGGCATC
>DASSJE010000102.1:0-9779 GCA_035691365.1 Terriglobia bacterium | reverse complement strand
CAGCGTCGTCAATCGTGCACTTGAGCAGGACGTCGCGATTGAAGCAGTAGATACCCATGGAGGCATAACACTTATCCGGGTGGTGGGGCGATGGTTTGGGGTCGGGAGGCTTCTCTTGCCAGCCGACGATGCGATGTTGCGAGTCGAGTTCCACCACGCCGAAACGAGACGCTTCTCCAAGGTCGACTTCAATTACTCCCACGGTTGCTTCCGCGCCGGCGTCAATGTGCCGCTGGATCATCAATTGATAATTCATTTTGTAAACGTGGTCGCCGGAAAGGATCATGACGTACTTGCACGGCTCGCTGCCGATAGAATAGATGTTCTGAAAGATAGCGTCGGCCGTGCCGCGATACCAGTAATCGCCTACCCGCATCATCGGCGGCAGGATTTGGATGAACTCGCCCAGTTCGCCGGCCAGCATGCTCCAGCCCTCGCGAATATGACGGTTGAGAGAAAGGGCTTTGTATTGGGTCAGGACAAAGATTCGGCGCAGGTCAGAGTTGATACAGTTGGACAGGGTGATATCGATGATGCGATAGATGCCACCGAAGGTTACGGCAGGTTTGGCACGGTCGCGGGTCAAGGGGTAGAGGCGTTCTCCGGCGCCTCCTGCCAGCAGGCAAACGATAGTGTCTGTGACCATGAGAGCTGGTCTCCTCTCAACAGGATTGAAAACCTGGATGGCCTTGCCGCATGGCCATGTCAAAGCCAAAGTCCGCTGCCGTACCCTCTTTGAGAAACTGGATTATATCAAAGGAATCTCTTCTCATCGACTGACTGTGGGATATTGATTTCGACTTGCCGGGTGCCTGTTGCAATACCCGCGGAAGAACCTGCCGTTGAACGAGTTATGGTAGACTCGAGCTGTTCCCCATGTGTACTGGAGCGGGCATCATGCGTGATGGAAACGAACCCGGGCTGTCCAGTTACGCAATGCCTGTCTCGAAAAGCCTTGGCCGGCGCTACCCGGAACCGTCCCATCCCTACCGAAACGAATATGAGCGAGACCGAGACCGGATTATTCACTCGCGCGCCTTCCGGCGGCTCGAAAACAAGACGCAGGTTTTCACGCGGCGCTATTCCGATCATTTTCGCAACCGCCTGACCCACACGCTCGAAGTGGCCCAAATCAGCCGCACGGTGGCCAAGGCGCTCAACCTGAACACGGACCTGGTGGAGGCCCTGGCCCTGGTACACGACGTTGGGCACCCTCCCTTTGGGCACGCGGGTGAATCGGAACTGGACCGCCTGATGGAGCAACAGGGAGCCCGGTTCGATCACAATCTCCATGCGCTACGAATAGTCGAACAGTTCGAGCAGAAGTACGTCGACTTCCCAGGCTTGAATCTAACCTTTGAAGTTCGTGAAGGAATCGTCAAGCATTCACGCGATTACGATCCCGAGCATTACCCCGAGTTGAGCGAATACCGGCTGCACGAACGTCCGCCACTTGAGGCCCAGTTGATTGACGTGGCCGACGAGATTGCATATAACTGCGCCGACCTTGACGATGGTTATGAGGCCAAGCTGCTGACGCTGGAACAAATCCGGGACGGCGTGCCGCTTTTCGGCCGCCTGCTTCTCCCGGTTGAACGGACGCATCCAAATGCCATGGAGAAGCTGAAATTCAATGAGGCCCTCAAAAAGCTTATGGATTTATTCGTTACGGACCTTATCGAAGCTTCGCGGGAGCGGCTAAAGCGATTGAAGCTGAGGACTGTCAGTGAGGTTCGGGCGGCACCAAAACGCGTCGTGGGGCCCGGTTTGCGGATATCACGGGAGGCCCAGAAGCTGAAGGCTTTTCTGAGGGACAATCTTTATACGCACCGCGAAATCTACGCTGAACGCAAGAAAATCGTCCGCTGCGTGACGCAGATGTTCGAATACTACATGGAGCACCCCCGAAGCCTGCCGCGCTTTTATTTTTCCAAGACGAGAGAAGAGCCCACCCATCGAGTGGTTTGCGATTATATTGCCGGAATGACAGACAACTACCTGGCACAGTTGCACCAGAAATACATCAAAAGTTGAATCGGCAGAGATTGCGGAAAAAAACCATCGTCTTTGAATTGTCGTTGCAGGTTGTCCCCTAAATTTTTCTATCCTCCTTTCATGTTCCTAAAAAAGTATCTTGCAAATTCAATGCATGGCGCGATCGGGTACGGGAGCTTTCCAGCAGTAGTACCTCGATTCCTCCGCAGATCGTGAAATGCTTCTTTCGAGGGTGCCTGAGGGGGGATTCAATATGGGACCCTGGGACAAAAAGGGCTGCACTCATGAGAGATGAATTGCAGTGGGGCTAATTGTTGCGAAGTTCTCGTCTCGTTTTGGGAGGATGCTATAGTTTCTTAAGCGGCCGGATCAGACACCGCTGGGAGGAAAGAATTTGAGGAATTCATATCACAACCCGCGCGAAAGGTCGGGTTACGGCTGGATTTTCCTGCTTGTCGTTATTATCGTGGGCATCGTTGTTCTCGGCTGGAAGGCTTTCAGCCATGAAGCCCCCGTCATTAGACTCGTCGGCTCGACGAAAGGGATCAGCAGGAAGACGGCGTTTGAATTTACCGTCCAGGACAAGAAGTATCCACTGAAAAACGTCAGGTTGGATCTCCAGCAGGGAAACAGGAAGTTTTCAATCCCGCTGGTGAGCGAAATTCACAACGCCCCCGCCCCCTCCTGGTGGAAGTTCTGGGCCAGGCGACCCGCCTGGAGCGGCGATTTTAAAGCTCAAATCGGGCAGGACAGTATTCCCGACCTGAAGGAGGGCCACGCCGCATTGGACATTGTGGCCACGAATAACTCCTGGGGGAGGTTTTTCCGCGGCGGCAAGAGCGAACTCCAGCTCGAAATTCCGGTGCGATTTCACCCGCCGGAGATCCAGGTCCTCACCTCACAGGTTTACGTCAACCTCGGAGGCTGCGACCTCGTGCTTTTCAAAGTTTCTCCGGGAACAAAGGAATCGGGAATCCAAGTGGGGAAATACTTTTTCCGGAGCTGGCCGGTCAAAGAATCGCTGCCGGACACGCGGATGTGCCTGTTCGCCTACCCTTACAACGTGGATCCCAAAACGCCTGCCCAGGTGCTCGCGCGAGATGAAGTGGGTAATGAAGCAACGGCCGGCTTCCACTACAAGGTTTTTCCGCAGAAGTTCCGCGATGGCAAGATTAACCTGTCCGACATCTTTATGCAGCGCGTTGTTCCCGCAATTATGAGCCATGACCCCGACCTGAAAGATCAGGGCAGCCTTCTGAAAAATTATGTGATGATCAACCGGCAGCTTCGCATGATTGAATCACAGTTGCTGATGGCCTACGCGCAGAAAGCGGCGCCGCATTTCCTGTGGACGCAGGCATTCCTTCGGTTTCCGAGCTCAAAGGTAGAGGCACACTTCGCCGACTTCAGGACGTACCTTTACGGCGGCCAGGTGGTGGACCATGAAACCCACCTCGGCTACGACCTGGCAGCCACCGCGCATTCGCCCGTTCCCGCCACTAATGACGGCGTGGTGGTCTTTGCCCAATATTTCGGCATTTACGGGAACGCCATCCTTATTGACCACGGTTGTGGGCTGCAGACTCTCTACGGCCATCTGAGTTCGTTCGCAGTGAAAGCCGGAGATCACGTCACACGCGGGCAGAAAATCGGGATCAGTGGCGAAACCGGCCTCGCCGGCGGCGACCACCTCCACTTTTCCGTTCTGCTTGATGGAGTCTTTGTAAACCCACTGGAGTGGTGGGATCCCCACTGGGTCCGTGATCGTATCACTGCCAAGCTTGAGCCTTTTCGCTGAGTGACTAAAGACGGGCGGGTACTAATCGGGTCTGCAACCGGACGAAGGCTTATAGTTCGGGCTCCGGCGCGACACGCCCCAAATAAAAGTCGAAGAACTTTTTCGGATCGGTGTGCAAGGCGACTGTAGCGTCTGGAGGTCCGGTCTCTACAACGTGGGTGAAACCGGCCTCATCGACTTGAACATCCAGGGGCTTGGTCTCGCAAAGAGTGGGATCGATGAGCATGGCCACTGCCATGGGGTCAAACAGAATTGGCGTTCGCTGGTTCCACAGGTTGTAAAGAGTTGCCAGCGCATCCGTCACGGGGGTGAGATGCGTGAAGACGCGATGGCGGTCAGTCATGTGAAGCTGGAGCATGGCCGTCACATCCAGTGGAACCATCAGGATGTGGACTCCTGAGCTGAACACTTTCTGTGCCGCCGCTGGATCTGCCGCAATATTGTATTCCGCCACTGGAGTCGGGTCGTCTCCATAGCCGTGGTAGATAGACCCGCCCATTATTGCAATCTCGCTGATTTTTTTGCTAATCGCCGGATCTTTCTGCAAGAGGGCCGCAATGTTGGTTAGCGGCCCGATCGCCACGACGGTGGTTTTTCCCGGCAGGCTGCGAAGCGTTGCATCCAGGAAGTTGACGGCGCTTCCGGGCCGCAGTTCCGGGCTGCTGAAATTCCTGGCCCAGCGTATTTGTTCAACCGGTAGGGGTCTGCCCGGCTCGCCGGCCACAACCGGCACACTGCGCAGTCCGGCCTCCCACAACAGTTTGGCGGCTAGCCGTGCCCGCGCATGAGTATCTCCACTCACCGTTGTAACGCCCAGAAGTTTTAGCTCAGGGCTGTGCGCGACCAGGGCAAGAGCAAACGCATCATCGATGTCAGTGCCGATATCGGTGTCAACCAGGATGGGTGTCCTTTTGGGTGGGACAGCATGCAGAATTACGGGCCACATGAAGAGTAACAGCAAACCGACGGATTTTTTCATAAGTTCTCCCCCTCCTGCCTCAATCGGTTGTAGCCTCAGCGCGTCTGCAACAGCGTCGAACGGAAAGACCGAAAGTCCCGACCAACTTCCTGAAAGGTAAAGCTCTGTTTACTCTTCTTCTTCCTTGCCATGGCCTGCGGCCCGGGCCTCAACGACAATCTTGTCGGAAATCTGTTGCGGCACGACGTCATAGTGCGAGAGATCCATGGAATAGCTGCCGCGCCCCTGGGTCATGGAAGTCAGGTCGGAAGCGTAGGTTAGCATTTCAGCCAGCGGGACCTGGGCCTTGACGATGGTGGAGTGCCCTTTGGGTTCCATTCCCTGAATCCGCCCTCGGCGACTCGTAAGGTTACCCATAATGTCGCCCGAATAGTTTTCCGGAACGGTAATCTCCACGTCCATGATCGGCTCCAGCAAGCAGGGTTTAGCCTGCTCCATGCACTTCTTGAAGGCCATGGATCCGGCGATCTTAAAGGCGAGTTCAGAAGAGTCAACTTCATGGTAGGATCCGTCATAGAGAGTGACGCGGAAATCCACCACGGGGTAGCCGGCCAGATAACCCCGTCCTGCCGATTCAATGATTCCCTTTTCGACAGCGGGTATGTAATTCCTGGGTACCGCGCCGCCGAAAATATCGTTGACGAAATCGAACCCTTCACCGCGCGCCAGCGGTTCCATTTTGATCTTGCAATCACCGTACTGGCCGTGGCCACCCGTCTGCTTCTTGTATTTGCCCTGGGCATCGGCCTTTCCGCGGATGGTTTCCCGGTATGGAATCTTGGGCGCCTTCAGCGTGACCTCAACGTTGTACCGCCTTTTGAGCTTTGAGACGGCGACTTCCACGTGTTGCTGCCCGGAGCCGGAAAGCAGAAATTCCTTGGTCTGCTCGTCGCGTGAAAAACGAAGGAGAAGGTCCTCCTCCAGCATTCGATGAATGGCCGTGGAGAGTTTGTCTTCATCTCCCCGGGATTTGGGTTCAATAGCAAATGAGATGGCCGGCTCTGCCAGCTTCACCGACGGGTAGAGAATCGGAGCGTTCTTGTCGCCCAGCGTATCGCCGGTTAAAGTTTCTTTAAGCTTGGCCACCACGCCGATGTCGCCCGCTCGAAGTTCGGGGATGGGATTCTGGGCCTTGCCCTGGGGCACGGCGATGTGGGCCAGCCGCTCTGCAACGCCGCGGCCGAAATTTTGGAGCGTCGCCTCGCTTTTCACCACACCCGACATCACCTTGAACAGGCTAAGGCGCCCTGCAAAGGGGTCGGCAAAAGTCTTGAACACGAACACGGACGCAGGTTCGTCGTTGGAAATCTTCCGGGTAACCGGCTTTCCACCTTCATGATCGAGGCCTTCCAACTTCTCTTTTGCGGTTGGCGCCGGCAAATAGTCGGCAATAAATTCCAGTAAACTCTGGGTCCCTATATTATGGAGCGCCGAAGTGATGACAACGGGCGTCAGCCGGTTTTCCGCTAAAGCCTGCCGGAGTCCCGGGACCAGGTCTTCAATCGGAATCGTGCCTTTATCAAAGAATTCTTCCAAAAGCCCGTCGTTGCCTTCTGCGACCATTTCGACCAGGGCTTCGTGGGCGGCCGTGGCGGCCTCCTGCATTTCCGTGGGGATCTCACTGTCTTTGGCTTTGCCTGAACCGTTGTTCTCGTAGAGGGCTGCTCGCATCCTGACCAGGTCGATCACGCCGCGAAAATCCTTTTCTTCGCCGATGGGGAGCTGAACGGGAATGACGGACCGCCCGAAGGCGTTGGTGAGCGCATCCAGGGTACGTTTGAAGCTCGCGCGTTCCCGGTCCATCTGGTTCATCACCAGGGCGCGGGGCAGATTATATTTCTGGCAGAAACCCCAGGTCTTTTCCGTCTGGACTTCCACGCCGCCCACCGCATGAACCAGGATCAAAGCCGCATCCACAGCCTTCAAGGCGGCCTCAGCTTCATATAGAAAGATGTTGAACCCGGGCGTGTCGATCAAATTGATCTTGGTATCATTCCATTCGGCGTTGGCGAGGGCGGCACTGATGGAGAACCCTCGTTCAATTTCCTCCTCGTCAAAATCGGTCACAGAAGTGCCATCATCCACTTTGCCCAGTCGCGTGGTGACCCCCGCGGTGTAAAGCATTGCGGAAGCAAGCTGCGACTTCCCGGTGTCGGCATGGCCCAGCAGTGCAACATTGCGGATCTTCTCACCGTCGTAGATTTTCACGAGAGACTCCTCAGAGGTTCAGGAATTACCTCACACTTTATCCAGACATTGGAGCAACGTCGCATCCTAACACAGCTTTTCGACGGGGTTCAACGCGCATGGCGAGCAGCCGCTCTGGCTGAGGCTGACGGACCGGCTGGTAATGACGAACTCACCTAGATTTTTTCCTGGGCCTAATCGAGATCGATCTCGCGGCGAGGCCGTTCGATCGGTTCATCTTTGGAGCGTTTAAGGGCTTCCTGGAACTTCTTTTCAAGCAGCTGGGCTTTGGATTTTTCATCTTCAGCACTCTTGCGAAACAAGGCCTCCCGCCTGGCTTTTTCCTGGTCAAGCAACCGGGCGGACTGGTCAATGTCCGGGGCGTCGGCCTTCCTCGATCGCTTCCCGTGCCAGATGACTTTGCCAAGCGAGGCGTCGATTTTAAGGAGCACTCCACAACATGGACATTCCAATTCAATCTCGCCACGTCCTTCACGTGTGGAACCCATGGGAAAATGCTACGCCGGGCACGGGTTGATGTCAAACGTGAGGAGATTGCCCGGGGCACGCACCGCTTCCTGCCGCTGGACATTTCTGAGGACGGTGGACTGCAGGTTTCGTGAATCAATCGACTACCGAAAATTCCATTCGGTTTTCGGTGGGGTCCACCCGCTCCAAACGTACGCGAATCCTGTCGCCCAGGCGGTACGCCTTGTTGCTACGGCGGCCCACAGCAGCCCTTAAGCTTTCGCGATAGACGTAGCGATCATCTTCCAGGCTTTCGAGCGAGACAAAGCCCTCTACAAACAGATCAATGAGTTCCACGAAGAATCCGTGCTTTGTGAGCGAAATGAGCAAGGCATCAAACTCATCGCCTAGGTGCTGGGCCATGAAAGCCACTTTCTTCAAGTTGATCAGCTCGCGCTCGGCGTCCTGCGCCCGCCGTTCGGCTTCAGACGTTTCGATCGCCATGGCTCGCAGCTCATCGAGGCTGGGGGTTGCAGCGTGCTCGCCGGATTTCGGCGCCGGATTGATAGTGCGCCGTCCGGTGCTGGCTGATTTCCGCGCGCGGGCCTCAGCGGCAACTTTCCCCTGGGCGCGGCTTTGCTTCCCGCGGTGAAGGACATCCTTCAGAATGCGATGAACAACCAGGTCCGGATACCGTCTGATGGGCGATGTGAAGTGCGTGTAGGTCCCAGCCGCCAGGGCAAAGTGGCCCAGGTTTTCCTCCGAATAGCGCGCCTGTTTCAGCGAGCGCAGCATGAGGTAGGACAAGATGCGCTCCTCGGGTTTCCCCTCGATGCGCGCTGTTAAACGCTGATAGTGCCGGGGTGAGATCTCCAAATCGATCTTTTCCAGCTGCTCATGGAGTCTTGGGTGTTGATCGCGTTCTGCCCCTCCGTGAACACGAAAGCTTTGCCGTGCCGGCAATTTGATCCCCAGCGAATAGCCGAATGTCGCGGCGATTTCTTCAAATTCCAGGATCTTCTGAGGATCGGGTCTCTCGTGGACACGGTAGAGCGTTGGCACCCCATTGCGCTCGAGGTGCCCCGCCACTGTTTCGTTGGCAGCCAGCATAAACTCTTCGATAATGCGATGCGCAATGTTGCGCTCAGACCTTGTCACTCCGACCATGTGTCCTGCTTCGTCGAACATGATTTCCGGTTCGGGAAGGTCGAAGTCAATGGAGCCGCGTTCGTGGCGGTGCCGGATCAGGATTTGGGCCAGCTCCTCCATCAGCTTGAAATTCGGGACCAGCGCTCTATAGGTGTGGGATGCACCGGGATCGCCGGCCAGGACGTCGCGTATCGCCGTGTAAGTCATCCGCTCGGCGCTGTGGATGATTCCCGGAGTGATCTCGTATCGAACCGTGTTGCCTTGGGGATCGATTTCCATCAGTGCGGACATGACCAGGCGGTCCACGTAAGGGTTCAGGCTGCAGATGCCGTTTGAAAGCTCCAGCGGCAGCATGGGCACGGCACGGTCGGGGAAATAGACCGAGCTGCCGCGCAGCCGGGCCTCCCGGTCGAGGGCCGTCGCCGGCCGGACGTAATGTGCCACGTCAGCAATATGAACCTGCAGAAAATAATGCCCATTATCCAGCCGCTCCACGTAGACGGCGTCGTCGAAATCCTTTGCGGTTTCGCCGTCAATCGTGACGATGGGCAGCGAGCGGAAATCACGCCGGTGCCGGTGCTCGCTTTCCGAAATAAACTGCTGGGTGTCCTCGGCTTCCGCTAGCGCTTCCGCTGGGAAGCGGTGTGGCAGGTGGTGCTTGCGGATCATAATTTCCACATCCACCCCGAATTCGTCACGCCTGCCGAGAACTTCAATCACGCGTCCACGAGGCTGCACGCCGGGTCTCGGAAATTCGATCAGTTCCACGTCAACGATCACGCCGTCAATCTCCCCGTCGGCGGCTTTTGGTTTTGCCCGCCGTCCCTGCCTGCCTTGTGACTCTCCACCGAATTGCCGGTGGCGGGCCCGTTCCGCCGGCGGCCTCTCCTGGCTGGGAGGAATGATGATCTCGCACGGGATGCGACGTTCGAAAGGGACAACATAGTTGGAGCGAGAACCGATGTGGAATTCCCCCACGATCGTCTTCTGCGCCCGCTCAGCCACGCGCAGAACGCGACCTTCGACGCGAGTGCTGGATTTTGCGTTGCGGGAAAACCGAGTGCGCCAGTCGGGACGCGATCGGACCACTTGAACTTCCACGAGATCTCCGTGCAGCGCAGGTCCCATGGCTCCCGGCGGAATAAAAATGTCCTGATCGGTCCCTTGAAGCGGCCGGTCCGGTACCACAAATCCGTAACCGTC
>DASSJE010000101.1:0-2860 GCA_035691365.1 Terriglobia bacterium | reverse complement strand
GCTTCCCGCCGCCCGGTAACGCCTCTGCATCACAATTCCAATTACGCCCAAAATAGCGCCCACCGCCAGATCGATCGAACGCGCGACCGCCAGTTCAGACCAGATTCCGGCAATAATCAAGAGCACGGCCACGCCAATCGTGGACCACGCGATCGCGGGACCGGGAGAAATCGTGCGCTTTTCCGGAACGTCCTCGCTTGTGATCGGTCGTCCCAGGTGGTGGAAAAAAGTCTCGATCCGCTCCTGCTCCCCGGCGCTCGAATGCAGCCAGGCGCTGGCCGCCCACATGGCCAAAATCGTGACCGCGGTATTCAGCAGGATGGAAATGCCCTCGAAGGTGTAATTCGCAAAATCCATCGAGACACCCGGCAGGTGCGGCAGATACCAGATCTTGAAAACCAGTGTGAAGATGCCGGTGAGCAAGCCGGCGACGAACCCGGCAAACGCTCCCCTCCAGGTGATCTTGCGGATGGTCAGCCCCGCCAGCAAGGGCAGAAAGGTGGGCGCGATAAACAGTCCGAACACGGTGACCATCAGATGAAAAAGGGATTGCTGATGGCTGAAAGCAATCCAAAGGCTCAAGCCCACCGTGAGCACGCCCAGAATTAATGTATTGAATCTGCCGATGGCGACGAGCGTGCGCTCCCCGGCCGCCGGATTGATCAGGCGGTGGTAAACATCCTGTGTCAAAACGCTGGCGATGGCGTTAAAGTCCGCGCTGACGGTAGCCATCGTCGCGGAAAACATCGCGGCGACGATGATCCCTACCATGCCCACGGGCAGAAATTTCAGCACCAGCAGGACGTAGGCGTCCGCCGTCCTGTGCTGCGCGATCAGGTCCGGCAGCAGCCTGCGGCCCAGAATCGCCGGCAGGATCATCAGCGGCGCGCCCAGAAAATTCAGCGCGGCTGCGGTGTAGGCCGCTTTTGAGGCGTCGCGTTCCGTCGGCACGGAGTAGTATTTCTGCGCCAGCGCCCAGGTGCTGTTGTAACTGATCGCGATCAGCACCACGAAGCCGATGATGTAAATCCATCCATAGGGCCCGCCGCTCGGCCGGAAAAAGTGCGTGGGATAGCCGTGAAAAACGGCCTTCCAGCTTCCAAACGCCCACAAGGTCAGGGGAAGCAGCAAAATCATCGCCAGGATTTTCATCAGGAACTGGACGAAGTCCGTTACCACCAGCGCCCACAAGCCTCCAAGATAGGTGTACGCCACCATCACCACTCCGCAAATACCGATGGCCATGGGCAGGCTGATTCCGATGCTCAACGCCAGGAAGAGGCCGGTGGCAAAAACCTTCAGCGCGTCGTCAAAAATTTTGACGGGAATCCCCGCCCAGGCAAAAAGCTGCCGGATGAAGGGACTGAAGCGCGATTCGAGGAACTGAATCGGCGTGATGATCCGCGCGCGGCGCCAGCGCTGCGCAAACAGCGCGCCTCCCAGGATGCACGCGGGAACTGACGCCCAGAAAAGCGTGATGGCCACCCATCCATACTGGTAACCCATCTGCGCGTAAGCGACAAAGGAAAACGCGCTGAAACTCGACATGTAGTGCGAAATGCCCGCCAGCCACCAGGGCACCTGGTGCGCCCCGGCAAAATAATCCTTTGCGCCCACCAGCATCTTGCGAAAATAAAATCCCACCCACAGGACAATCAGGAAATATCCACCGATCACCAGATAGTCGGGTGTTGTGAGATGCAAATTACTCATGAAATCAGCGCCTGCATATAGAATCGAATCCGCCGCGGCATCAGCGACCAAGCGCCACAACGCCGTACGGCGGAAGCTCGGGCAGCGTGATACGCAGGCGGCGCCCGTCCCGGATCGAGCGCAGGCTTGCCGGATCGCTGCCGCCCGGCTGGTACCATCGGGCAGTTCCGGCCATTGCACCGAGTGCCGCAGGCGTGGCGATTTCAATCTGTCCATCGAACACTTTGTGCCGCAGCACGTGAAGCAGGGTGCTCTTCTGCCGGCGGTACGCAACAACTTCAACCTTTGTTGCCGGCACATCAAAAGTGAAGTGTCCGGAGTTCGCAAGCGCGACCGGCCCGATCTCTTCAGGTTTCACCACAAACACCTGCCCTCGGCCCGCTTTCGCCTCTCCCTGAGGAATCTGGCCAAATCCCAGGCGCTCCCACAGCAGGGAGCGCGGCCGTCTGCGGCCCGTTTCATCGTATGCTGCAACTTCCGCCTGCGCAATCAACTTGCCTCCGCCTTTTACCCATGCCGCCAGCGCGGCTGCGACATCGGGGGGCATCACTCCGCAGGTTTCCGCCGTAATCACCCGTGCGGAAGCAAGCGCCCGGGATGAAATATGTTCTTCGCGAAGCATGCCCAAGGGCACTCCGCGTTGCAACAGGAAAGAGGCATTCGACGGAAAGAGCGGCTGGTCAAGAATGTTTCTGGAAGTGGGCGAAACCAGCGCCACCACGGGCATCCAGACTTCTCCCGTGAAAAACTCCGGATGCGCAGCATACCACGCCAACATGTCGGCCATTCCCTGGAGCGTGGATTCGTTGGCGGCCTGGTGAAATCCGTAATAGACAACCCAGGGCAGCCCGCGATGCGCCAGCGAGGCTGCAACCATCGGCAGGGCTATGTCCGGCGGGCGCAGGCGATCGAATTGGGAATCGTCAAAGGTGGCAACGTAGTTCCACAGGGGGCGCTCGCCTGCTGCGATGGCCTGACCGTAAAGCATCTTCTCCGACATATACCAGGAGTCGGAATAATGCGATTCGGAGAAGACAACGTCTTCATGGTCATACTGGAGGTCGGAGGATTGCTCCGCCTGATCGTAATCAAACAGCGTGTTGGCAAAAAAGACGATGGAGGGATCCAGTTCTCGCAAAGCTTTACG
>DASSJE010000100.1:0-2074 GCA_035691365.1 Terriglobia bacterium | reverse complement strand
GTGCGAGTTCCCGGGCCGGGCGGGGATGGGCGCCGCCCGCAACGAGCCGCCACCTCGGTGGACGAACTGGAAGAGGAGTTCCAACGAAAAAAGAAGCGCGAACTGGAGCAGGCGCGCATGGCGGGCGCGGGCGAATACCAGTCGGTGCAGCAGGTGGTGCGCGGCGCCGCCAAAATCGGGCGCAATGACCCCTGTCCCTGCGGTTCCGGCAAGAAATACAAGAAGTGCTGCGGCGCCAACGGCTGAGCTTTACAATACGGTCCGCTGTTTCCCCTTGACTCGCCTACGTATCGTGTAAACGATAAGTTCCGCAGCAACCTCTTTATACTGCTAACATATCGTGATACGATGTGTCCGTCACGCCCCCCCGAAGAACCGCGGGAACCTTTCTTTGTTTTCCGACATCTAAATAAGGCGGATATGATTGCACTCAAACTGGCAAGGCTGATTGAAGCTCATGCGGACCAGCTTGCCGCGGGCCTGGTAGAAAAAATCTGTACTTCTTTGCGCACCGCGGAGTACCGCCACGCCGTTCCCCGGGAAGAGCTGGAACGCTCGGTGCGCGAAATTTACCACCACATCAGCGACTGGCTGCTGACCAAGACGGAAAGCGACGTCGAGCTGCGCTTCACCGAAACCGGCATGCGCCGCGCCGCCGAGGGCCTGCCGTTCAGCCAGTTGCTCTGGGCCCTGGCCATGACCAAGGAGCACCTGTGGGGCTTCCTGCAGAGGAAAACGCTGATTGACCGGCCGGTGGAGCTGTTCGGCGAATTGGAACTGATGATGCTGCTGGACCAGTTCTTCGACCGCGCCATGTATTACGCCGCCGCCGGCTATGAGCAGGTGGTTGAGGAACGCGAAGAAGAAGCGCGGCTGGGAGCGGACTGAATCAGCTGACTGGCTCTTTAGCTAACTAGCTGATCAGAGGTAGCGTCTCGTCCGGCGTCATCCTGAACGGCTTCAGCCGTGAAGGATCTCGCGTGCGGTAAACAAGAATCTCAGTGGTGCACGCGAGATGCTTCAGCACTAAAGCGCCTCAGCATGACGCCATCCCGTATAAGCCGTTTCGCCACAAGGCCTAAAGTCTTCAAACTTGCGAAACCTTGAAACCTACGAAACTTTGAACCTGCGAAACCTTGAAAGGTGTGAAACCTAGTTTCAGTCCCAATCTTTCAGCTTCGGCCACACCTGCTGCAGGTTCTGCTTCAGGCCGCGGCAAAGCAGCACCGGGTGGCGCTCGAAGGCGGCTCCGTAGGGGGTGTTGGGCGGCGCCGCTACCGTTTCAACGCTGTCGCACCACTGTTTCAGCGTTCCTGGTGCATCTCCCAGAACAATCATGATTTCGCCCGTATAGTTACGTGGTCCCCACAGCCAATAACTCTGATGAACGCCAATGGACTTGGGCAGGCCGTACTTGGGCCCAAGCAGGTCAATAGCTCCGGATTCGGCGAAGTTGTTGCCGATAATGGCGGTTTTGGCCTGCTGATCGGGCGGGAGGCTGTGGTACGCGCGTGAAACGGCCTGCACCATCTCCGGCCAGCCGAACTGCCAGGCAAAATAGTGCGGCAACTCCGCCCGGGCGTGGGCGCGCTCGCTGGCTTGCGGCTTGAGAGGGAATTCCTCCACGTAGTGAACCAGACGCTCTGGCGAGAGCACGGGCAAATTCACGGGAAGCATGGCGGCGGTGGCGGCCAGCAGCAGCACCAGGAAAACTGTCCGCGTCCAGAGGCCGGCCCGGCTTCGTGTCACGCTTTCAAGCCCAACGGCGCCAGCGGCCAGCGCAATGGTATACACCGGCGAGGTGTAGTAATCCTTGCCGTGCAGAATAAAAAATGTGGCGAATACTGCCAGGAAGGTCCAGCCCAGCAGCCGGTAAGGCCGCGCGGTGCGCGCGAAAAGCAGGTAGATAATGCCCGCCAGCCATACCGGAAAAGTCAGCGGATTCATGATCAGGATCTGTTGCAGCAGGTACTGCCCGGGGCCCAGAACCACATCCCGGCCGCTGGCGCGGATGTTGCGCATCAGCTCCAGGAATGGGAAGTGATGTTGGATGTTCCACAGCAGATTGGGCAGG
>DASSJE010000099.1:0-10254 GCA_035691365.1 Terriglobia bacterium | reverse complement strand
ATGTTGACAGTCCGCGTTTCGTGCGGCGCAAGCTGCAGCGACGTGAGGTAATAGTGTACGCCGCCTGCCGTGACGCTGAATCCGATGCGGACCTGCTTCTCACCCTCGTCCGTCAGGGGTTTTAAAGAACACTGCCGCCCTGAAGGGCCCCGCTACCAGGAGGTCGGAACTTCCAGCTCCGACATTGCACGCGCCCACCGAGTCGGGGGATTTCAGCCCCTGAAGTTTCGTAGGGGAGGGCTCTGCCCTCCCGCTTTTTCCGGCTCAACCGCGAGGGAGCCCGGAGGGCTCCCCTACAACATCGCCGCCGCGCCGTCATTCTGAGGAGCGAAGCGACGAAGAATCTGCTGCTCGAGAAGCCACAGAAAAGCAGGTTCCTCGCGGAATTTACCCTGAGCGAAGCCGAAGGGCCCGCAATGACGGGTTGGAGCACTTGGTGTTCGTAGCGGCGGGCTTCAGCCCGGCATTTTGGGGGTTTGAAACAACACTGCCGACCTGAAGGGCGCCGCGACCAAGGGGCCGGAGTTCAGCTCCGACATTTCACCTGCCCGCCAAGTGGGGGCTTCCAGCCCCTGAAGGGCGCCGCTATGAAAGCACACTCCAGGGCGTGCCCCTCGGGATCTTCCTCTTCAGCGGCTGAAGCCGCATTGATAACCTGCTGCCTGTTGTCGGACCTGAAGGTCCGACCCCCTGAATTTGCTTGAAATTAACTAGCGCCTTGAGTCCGGGCACATGTCGTTGCGTAGCGGCAGCTTTACGCCGCCACCGATGCCTGGGCCCGGCCTTTTTCATCCTTCATCCTTCCCACTTCATCCTTCCCTTTGCTCCGCCATTGTAACCCTGCTCAGCCTCGCTAACCGCAGATGTTAAAAATCAACATGCGCCAGCCCCGGTTGTGTGGCGGGGATAGACCCCAATGACGACTTGCAGGCTGTACGCATGGACGGTAAAAGTTTCGTTGAAGGTGCAAGCGCTGAGGGTCGGTTAAGGTTTTTGTTGCGCAGGCGCGTATTCCTGTCCCCGGGCCCAGCCGCGCCAGTGCGCAAGATATTTCCGGGGATCATTCAGGAACGTTCCGTTCGCAGGTGACCATTCTGTGGGGGCGCCCGTGAGCACTGCCAGCCCAATCACCGCGAAGTATTGGACTTCGGCGTCCGCGTCGTAAAGGCCAAGTGCAAGCGGCTTGATGGCTTTGGGGTCGCGCATCCCCCGTAAATCACCAGCGGCGGAACGCCGAGCATTCACGAGTGGCGACCCTGCGAGTATATCCGCCAGTAAGGGTATGGCACGAGGGTCCCTCACTCCTGACAACCCAAGGGCAACATCCTCAACCCAATCTGGCTCAGTTCCCTCCGGCGGGTGGATGAGGATGTCTCCGGCATCCCTCAGGTACTCGATGTTGTCCCGCCTTAAAAGGGCCGCTATGCAGTGATACCGCACGTCCTTTGACGTTGACAGTGCGCCCCTCAGCAGCGCCCCGGTCGCCTCAGGGCCCGGCGTCTGGTCCAACACGCTACGGGCCATCATGCGGACGTTCCGAGAGGCGGTCGGCGACTCGAGCGCGGCGGCAAGCTCGGCAATCACTCGCTCGAAAGGTGTCTTCCCGGACGCAGTGGCTCCCTGGGCGGCTGCCACGTATGGGTGGTAGGGATCCAGTACAGCAAAGCCGGGCGGAGTGCTTGTAAGAAAGAACGTCCCATATTCACCCGCGCTTATCGGCCAGTAACCGATCATCTCCTCGGGTCGCATGAACCGGACCTCGACTGTCCGTCCGGGCGACAGTCCCTTCAGAACCGCATCGACCTGCAAGGTAGCCGTCATGGCACGGGCGGGACGGTCTCCGGAGACCGTCTTCGCCAGGGCGGGACCTTCGTCGCGAATGCTCACCACTTGGCCGACCATGATGGCATCGGCTTTTCCTGCCAGGCGCTTAAGGTCAAGCGGCGGAAGAATGCCAGCACTCAGACGCTGGGTTGGCATTGGGCCAATGATCAGCGCGAGGGCAAGAATGACCAGTAACCACCTTAATTTAGTTAGCGATTTGCCCATAAAGCCCCTAAACTCCCTTCAAGGTGCCGGCGACGAGATCCCCGTGTGGAGAGCGTGGTCAAGATACTCCTGAATTGTGTCCGTCTGCACTCTCGCCCCCTGCCCGGAAGTCGTGCTACCTGCACGCCACTCCTGACCCCAGTGTACGACTGTTGTTGGGCTCAATGGCGACTGCGGACAGACCGGTGTTGGATACCACTGGGTCCCCTCGCGGTAAATGGTGTCTGTAAAGTGGCCATTGGTCGTGCTCCCATTGGAGGTGCTCGGCACAGCCCAATTGCACATGTTGGACTGAGTGTTGTAAGGAGCGTCGCATGCATATCCGCTCGTCCAGTTTTCATTCATAGGCGTGGCTGCGAGCATTGCGTTGCCTAGATTGTCAATAAGCGAATAGGTGAGCGCGGACTGGAAGCCACCACCCACGCACGAATTGTTGGGGCTGCCCACCGCGGTGAGCCTATAGGGACCTTCCACAGTCATATTGAATGGCCCGGAAGTTCTGGTTCCTGTGGCGGTGGTTACCGTGACTTCCACGCTGACGTCGTTGATATTGGTGCTCAAGGCCGCCCCCTTCACGTTTACCGTGTTCCCACTTTGGTTGCTAAATGAAGCCTTGTTCGCGCCCGCCGTGAACTGCCACGTGTACGAAGAGCCACCGGAGGGCAAGGCAGTGAGAGTCACCGTAGTTGTGTAGCCAGATGGTGTCTGCCCGTTGAACCACCAGACGGCAGATTGACCGGTGATTTGTACCACCGTCCCTCCGCCGCTGGCGGTGTACGTGGGCCAATTGATGCAGGGGCAGTCGAGGTCCGGGTTGGTGTCGTACTGTGTGCAATCGGAGTAGCCGCCGGTGACGCTTGCATTGCCTCCAGACACCGCGTCCGCGCGGTAGTGGACCGAGCTGTCCATTTTGATGACGGGCGTGTTATTTGAACTCCAGCTCGAACCCGCCGTAACGTCGTAATAATAGGTTCCGGTGTTGCAACTGTAATACGTCGCCGTGCTGCCCATGTTCTGGTAGGCCAGAGGTATCAGCCCGAACGTCGCCGGCGACACGGCGAGCGCTCTGAACACCGCAGGACAGTTGCATATCGAGCAGTCGTAGTTGGAAGCCATGCCCTGCTGCTTCTGGATCACCACCAGCCGGCCCTCCACCGGCACGCTGTCCAGCCGTACCCAGTTTACAGAACCGTCGGTGGCGCCAGCAGGAATTTTGTTGCCCCGGAAGTCGGCGGCCTGGGCGTCCCGAAGCTCCCTGATGTTGACAGTCCGCGTTTCGTGCGGCGCAAGCTGCAGCGACGTGAGGTAATAGTGTACGCCGCCTGCCGTGACGCTGAATCCGATGCGGACCTGCTTCTCACCCTCGTCCGTCAGGAAGAGAATCGAATCGGTCTGGCTGTCCACGTGCCAGGGGTTCGCTCCGGAGCCCGCCCAGCCGTCGAGCTCATTCGCCGTGCGCGCATCCACCACAAGGTCCTGGCGCGCGTCGACGCTCGAAACTTGCGCGATCATTGAGCCCGGCGCGCCGCTGTACCGGATGCGAATGGAAGCGTACGGAATCGGCAAGGGCAATTGGTTCATTACCGCGGCGAGGGAAAGGTCAGCCGTGCTGTCCGGCCCGACGGCGAGCGGCCCGAACGTATATTCGCCGGTCAAAACGGAAGGGTCCGGATTCGGCGGATTGTCAAGGGCCACGTTGGGATCTTTTTCGCCCTTCTTAAGAATGCCGACGAAGCGCACTTGCGGAGCGGCTGGCCCGCCCGGACCGTTAGTGGAATTCCAGGTTGCCGCCTTGGGGTACTCAAGCGTGAGGGTGAGAGTCTGGGGTTTGCTCGAAAGGTTACTCGCGATCACGTGCGGGGTAAATGTCCCGTCGCCTGAGTAAGGCGAGTCGGGTGTCGGAGTACCCACGGGAACACCGCTCGCGTGCAGGGCGCTGGCGTGTTGGCGCGCCGGGTCCGGGAACTCCAGCGTGGTTGAGAAGCCTGTGACGGGGTCAGTCACGCGCCCCTGCGCCACAAGGGAGGGATTCGAGCCCTGCTGGATGATTGTAATTCTGCCCTCGGGCGCCTGAGCTACACTCACGTTCAGTGTTCCAAGCATGGAAGCCACCGAGAGCAATTTGGTTTCGTTGGGATTGAAAACCAGCGGATCGAGCTTGTGCTCCTTGCCCCCAAATGCCAGAATCACATCCGCTGTCACCATCCCGCCCGAGGCGTTCGTTACCATGATCGTGGCGTCACGACCGCCCGCCAGGCCCCACCACTGTCCGCTGAGCACGGCGGGAATGTCGGTGCGTCCGGGATCGTTCTCCACCATTTCCGCCTGCTGCACCCAGTGGCGGGAAGGATTCTCGATGGTCATCTGGCCGACGAGCGGCATGATGGTCCCCTCAAAATATACTGACACACTCCCCTGCGAAAATGTTCCCGCCGCGTCAGCGCCCAAGCTGGTGAGCAGGCTGCGCATGTCGACGGGCAGCTTCGCGCCCGGCTGGATGGTCATGGAATTTGAGAGTTGCGTCTGGCCCGAAAGGCTGTGGATAGCAATGATGAAGCTGAGCGGGTCACCCGAGTCGCTCACCAGCAGAAGGGTCGAGTTGAAGCCGTCCGCCAGCGAGTAGTAAGGGAAGACAATTTCGCGCGGAGCGGTAGATGGATTCGTCCCGCAGCATGTACTTGTGCTTTGGGCGTTCGTCTTTGGGCGTGGGTTAATCAAAAAGAGTGAGGACAAAGCGAGAACTACAACGATCAGGGTACCAGGATAAATAATTCTGCGACGCATTTCCGTGCCCCCTGCTCAGCGTAATGTCTCTTACCTAAATCGCCACGTATTTACCACGGCTGGCCCCCCCCCCCGTCAAGAGAAATTTTACGAAAAACATTCTTCTGCGGATTTTGCGGCCTGAAAGGCAGAACGGCACAGGCGCCACCGACCGCCGCCAAACCAAAGCCAAGCCCATAAACCCTTCGGCCGATTCCGACGATTTCCTCTATGGAGGCGTGCCGCGGTCGCAACGCCCCGTCGGTTTCGACCTCTATGCGAAGGTTTTCCCATTCAATTTTCGGCTGGCGCAGACACTTGCATTCCGGTGTCTGCGATCCCGCGGAGCGAGAGCCGGATAGCCCAGACCGCCGAACGCACGGTCTGCGGCTCTTTCGACGGTGGCCTGTAGCCCGGCGTAGCGGCGACTTTACGTCGCCACTGTGGCGGGGTAAACCCGCCGCTACAGAAACCGCCGTGGACCTCGACACCGCAGGCCCGCGCGACGCACTCACCGGCGTTTCAGAAGAAACCGCCGGGCCCGCCCCGTTCCCCGACCGCCGTGATTGGTACGCTCTAGGCATCCTGGTCGCAGCCGTGGTTCTGATGTTCCAAAAAATCCTCTTCGGTTCGCAGATGCTTTTTTACCGCGATATCCTGAACCAGAGTTATCCGCTGGCGCGCCTGGTCCACGAGATCTGCCGCAGCGGCGCGCTGCCGTACTGGAACCCTTACCTGAACTTCGGACAGCCGGTCCTGGAAGATCCCAACGCGCTCGTTTTCTACCCCACCACGCTCCTGATTGTTCTGCTGCCGGTGCGCCTGGCGTTCCAGTTGCACTTTGTGCTGCACTTCCTGCTGGCCGCTGCGGGAGCCTATTGGCTGGCGCGGCGGTGGCGGCAATCGCACCTGGCGGCATTTTTTGCGGCGCTGTTTTTTGTGCTCAGCGGGCCGGTGCTCTCGCTGGGAACTTTTTATAATGAACTTGCCTGCGCCGCATGGATTCCCTGGGCGCTGCTGGCCACGGACCGCGCACTCGCAAGCCGCTCCATCCGCCCGTGGATCCTGCTGGCGCTGGTATTCCTGATGCAGTTTCTGGCCGGCGAGCCTTTTACGCTGCTCGGCACGTTCGGGCTGTGTTTTACCTATGCGCTCTACTGCGCCGGGTTCTTCCGGCGCCCGCTCGAATGGACGAATCTGCGGGTGCTCGCGGCCTTTGTGGCGACGGGCGGTTTGATGACGGCGCTGGCGGCGGTGCAACTTTTTCCGGCCACGGCGCTGCTGCGCGGCTCGCTGCGCGGCTCCATCGGATTCCCCTACAGCCAGAACACCTACTGGTCGCTGCATCCGTTGCAGTTGATCGGGACCTTCGTGGCGGAATTTCCCGACCCGATGTTCACGGCAACGTCTCTGTGGACGCCGGTTTTGAATTTCGGCAACAAGCCCTATTTCCCTTCGCTCTTCCTGGGATTCGTGCCGCTCGTTCTCGCCTTCCTCGGCTGCGCCCTGGGCCGCGACCGTCGTCGTCGCTTTGCAGGCTGGGCCGCGCTGGCCGTTTTGCTGCTCGCCTTCGGGCAGTTCACACCGCTTTACCGGCCCGCGCTCTTTGCGCTGCCCATTCTGCGGCTGGTGCGCTTTCCCATCAAGCTCCTGGCGCCCGTAATGCTGCAGGCAGCGCTGCTGGCAGGCTGGGGGATTGACGCGATGCGCCGGCCGCAGGAATGGCGGACGAAACGAGCCACGGGCGTGCTCGCCACGCTTGAGATTGCCGTCGGCGCGGCCTGGCTGGTTTGGGGCGCAGCGTTGCTTGCTCCGCGTTGGGTGGAACTGGCCGCCGCATGGACGCTGGGACACGCCACCGCAGCCATGGGAATCCCTCCCGTGGGAGCGTTTGGGCCACGAGCCGTGGAAGGCGCCGCGGAGTACTTCCTCAACATGCTTCGCTGGCAGGCACCAGGAACTGCCGGACTGACGCTGGGCGCCGCGCTCTGGTTTGCCGGGCTCAAACGGGGCAATCGTCGTGCGCGCCTGGGACTGCCGCTGGCGTTGGCTGTGGGCGCGGGGCAGCTCCTTCTTGTAAACTATGCCGCCAATCCCACCGTTCCCAGCGCGTTTTACGATTATCGTCCGCCGGTGCTTGGCCACTTTGCGCCTTCGACGATGCCTTATCGCTACGCCGACGTTTTCGGGGGGCCTCCGCTGGCCACGGCTTCAACCGAGGCACTGGAGCAGCCGCTGGATTTTGCGTCCATACCCGCCGCCCGCAACCTCAATGTGCCGGCGACTGCAGCCTTCCAGGAGCGGCTGCTGCTGGAGCACGGCGGCATGCTGGACGGCGCCGAGGGCATTTCGAACGTCGATCCGGAATGGAGCTTCCCCGTGCCACTCTACCGGTTCTGGGTCTTTGCCCTGCACAAAGTCACGGGGCCAGATCAGACGCTCTGCCTGATGGGCCGCAGCAACGTGCGCTACCAGATCCTCGGCACGCGCGGGAATTATCCTTCCGCCCTCGAAGTGGCGCGCGTCGCGGACGGCACGCCTTTCCCGAGCTATCTCTACGAGAATCGGTGCTTCCTGCCCAGAGCTTATGTGGCGGCGAATGCCGTCTACTCCCCTGACCCGGACGAGACACTGGCTCGATTGGCGGACCCCGATTTCGACGCCCGCGACACGGCGCTGCTGGCGTCCGGAGACGGGATAGCGCCCTTTATGCCTGAGTACGCTTCGGCCCCTGACGGAAAGGTTGAAGCATTTCGCCGCAAGCCCAACAGCGTGACACTGCAGGTAGAGCTCTCGCGCCCCGGCTATGTGGTGCTGCTCGACCGCTTCGATACAAACTGGCACGCGACCGTTGACGGGCGTGAAGTCCCGGTCCTGCGGACGAATCTCCTGTTTCGCGCCGTTCATGCGGGCGCGGGCCGGCATACGGTTCGCTTCTTCTACCGGCAGCAGTGGCTTGCTGCGGGCCTGGCGGTGTCGCTCGGCGCGCTTGTGCTGTGCGGCGTTCTCTTCTTCCTCGATTTGCAAGTCCGCGTGATCGAGCCTGCCGTAAACGAAGCTGACCCCGGGCGCAATGACGTTCAGGAAGGCGGGCCGGTAGAGGCGGTCGTTACTGTTCCCGTCGCCCGGCAGTAAATTTCAAACGTTACGTCATCTTCACAAGGCCGGTAGAAATCGCGGAGGTAGTGGCTGAGCTCCGGAAACGCCTGGAGCGCCTGGGCGGAATCCTGCCATGTTCCGGAAAGGCCGTGGACCTCGTCGTTGCGCGCAACGACGATGTATCGCGGCCGGGCCTGGCCAAGCCGGCGGACCAGTTCCCGCCGCCAGCCAGGCAGCCGCCAGGGGGCAATCAGAGGCAGGTTCCAGACGAAACGCGCGGGCGGGCAATGGCCGCTGAGATAGTAAATCAACGGCTCGTTGCCCCACACGTAGACGCCGTTCGCAGGGGCGGGATGGCGCTTGAGGTATTCCACAACACGCAGGACGCCGCGAAAGTCTTCGGCTGCGCCCGGCCAGGAATAGTCGGCATAAAACTGCACCGGATTGTGCCGCCATCGGTTGAAAGCGCGGTAATTGGCAGCGAGGCGCATCACCGGCCCCGGTAGGCATAGCGCAACCAGGTTTGCAAACGCCAACCAGGTTAAGACGCGCGCCACCTGCCAGTTGCGGCGGGCAAAATAATGCGCCAGGGCTCGCGCGCCTTCCCAGGCCTGAACGCCCAGATATCCCACGAAAATGGCAAAAAATGGGTAGCAGGTTTCAAAGTAATATGGCTGATAGCGGACCTGCACAGCCAGCGCGGCAAGCCCGCATGTAGCCCCCGCCAGCGCCGGCGCTATTCGGACCACGTGATGGCGCCTCCAGGCAATGAAGATGGCGGCTGGCAAGGCAAGCAGGGTCAAGAGGCCCAGCCAGAATTCCAAGCGCCCAGCCGCCCAGGCCCAGTAGTTCGGAATGCCGGCGGTCGCCACGGCGGCATACCGCGGAAGCACTTGAAACTGTTCTTCAATGAAACCGCTCCATGCGTCACTGAACAAGCAGCCGGAGACAATCAAAATAATACCCAAAAAGAATCCTGCTGCAAATTTGCGAGCAAGATAACTCCAATGGAAACAATATGTTTTGAGCCTGAGCTGCGAAATTTCTTTCCCTGGCCCGTCCGCCGGCAGGCATGGCGCCAGCATTAAGAAGGGGAGGAATGCGATGGCGTTGTATTTAAGCCAGAAGGCGGCAGCAAACAGAAGACCTGCGAGCACTGAGCTGAGTTTCATCCTCCGGCCCCGCAACAGAAAGTAGCTACAAAAGACGAAGAGCATCAGGAAGGTTTCCGGCTGGGCGGCGTTCCAGTAGCCGGCGCGGATGTGCAGCGCAGCGTTCACCAGGACGGCGAGGAACGCGGCAGCCTTGCCGAGGGTCTGTTCCGTAAGGCAGAAGATGCAGACAGAAATGGCCAGCAGCCAGAGAATGTCTATCAATCCGATGCTCCACATGTCCGGGCCGATTATCTTTACAATGACCGCATAAAGGTAAAAAATGCCCGGCGGCTTGTTGTCCCAGAGGTCGCGATAGAGGCGTGCGCCTTGCAGCAGGCCGCGTCCAATCACGCAGTACGTCGCCTGGTCACGTCCGATGGGATAGCTGAGATTGGGAATGGCCATCACCAATACAAGCCCAAGCACCAGGGCCAGCCAGCGCCCTGAGACTGGAGTTGAAGTCAGACCGATCGAGGGATGTTGATAAGTGCTCACGATGGATTGCCCTCCGCAACGCGCTGCAGCCTCGTATAGACGGTGAAGTTGTTGAAAGCTTCAGCACGCCGGTACTGCTGGCGGAGCAGGCGGGCGAGAGCAGGATATCGCATTAGAAATTCCTGAGAATCGAGCGTCGTTCCCGAAACGGCGGGAATCGCATCGCGGCGCTCAACGATAATGAATCGCGGCCGCTTTGACTTCAGCGTCTGGACGAGTTCAGCGCGCCAGGCCGGCGGCGCCCAGTCTGAAACCAGGGCCAGGTTGGAAACAAAGCGAGAGGGGCACTCTCGATCGGAAAGAAAGTAAATGAGCGGCGCTGTTCCCCACACGTAGACCTGGTCGTTCAGACCAGAGTGGTTCTTCAAATAACGAACAGCCTGGAGCTCGCCTCCCAAGTGCTCGATGCCCAGAGACCACCAGTAGCTGCCGTACGATTTCTCAGGATTATGCCACCACTTCTGGAGGCCCTGGTAACGCTCCACCTGGCGCATGGCGGGCGTGGGCAGCGGGAAGTAAATGCAATTGATAAAGACCAACCAGACTCCCACGCTGGCGACTTTCCGGCCTCGCTTCGATAGTGTTTGGGAGATGGCACGAAAACCATCAAAGGCCATCGCAGCTACATAGGCCCAAAGCATCGCCAAAAACGGGTTGAAAGGCTCAAAACTGTAGGCGTTAAACCGCGCCTGGG
>DASSJE010000098.1:0-2723 GCA_035691365.1 Terriglobia bacterium | reverse complement strand
CCAAGGGCGACACAGCGGCGGCTATCAAGGAATGGCAGGAACAATACCTGCTCGACTGGAAATACTTTGCCACCGATGAGTGGGTGGATTATCACGGCAAGAAATATCAGGGACTGAAACTCCCCGCACCCGTCGTGCGCAAGATTTTCCACGATAACGCCGTGCACTGGTTCCCGGGAATTGTGAAGGGAACGTAGGTCGGAAGGTGGCAGGTGGCAGGTGGTATGTGGCGGGCAGAAGGATGAAGGGTGAAGTATGAAGGATGAAGGGAAAGTCAGGTGCGGCCTTCCTTCAGTCCCCCACTGTGCCATCGAACGCTTGCCCCGTCCGGCCGAGGGTGTAAACTTGTGGCCATGGAAAAGATCCAAATCAACCAGCACGGATTTGCGGGCATGGTGTGGATCGCCGCCTGGCTTTTCACCATCGGCTTTCTGCACCTGACGTTCTGGCGCGGCGTCTTAGCAATTGTGCTGTGGCCCTATTTCCTGGGCCTGGCCTTCGCCAGGTAACGGCGGCGCGAGACATCGGCGATGGGAACGTCATGCCCCCGCGCGCGGAAGCAGGATGCCAGGTGATCGTTCACCATGCCCACAGCCTGCATGAAGGAATAGCAGATCGTTGTGCCCACAAAGTTGAATCCGCGCTTCTTCAGGTCGCGGCTCAGGGCGTCGGATTCGGCGGTGTGGGTTGGAACGTCGCGCATCGAGTGGCGGCGCCTGCGAAGGGGCGAGCCGCCCACAAACTGCCAGACATAGCGATCAAAACTTCCATACTCGTCGCGGACCTTGAGGAAGGCCTTCGCGTTCCCGATGGCGGCGCGGATTTTCAGCCGATTGCGCACGATGCCCTCGTCGGCCATGAGGCGCGCAAAATCTTTCTCTCCGAAGCGCGCGACTCTTACCACGTCCCAACCGGCAAAAGCGCGGCGGTAATTTTCGCGCTTGCGCAGAATAGTGATCCAGCTCAATCCAGCCTGCGCGCCCTCCAGCACGAGCATTTCAAAAAGGTGGCGGTCGTCGTGCGAGGGCACACCCCATTCATCGTCGTGATACGCGAGGTAAAGCGGATCATCGCCGGCCCACGGGCAGCGTTTTATGGGTCGAGTCATAGCCTTCTATTCTTAAGCGAAAAAGGCGCGATGTGAAAGCCCGCAGCGGAGGCTGTGCCTGAAGTTCAGGTCATCAACCTTCGCACCCCAAAATATCTTCGGGCCATCACCGGCATCGAAATCTTCCACGCGGAGAGGTTTACGTCTACCATGCGCAATAACCTGCCGGCGCGGGAACAGCAGTCGCCTGAAATGGATGCCGGCGGTTTTGGGGGCAAACTGCCGGCCGCGCCCGGATGGTTTGCGCTGCGCCTTAAAACGTCACGTCCAATGTGGTGCCCTCGATTGTCGCATCGAGTGCATCGGCAGCCTGCTGGCGCTGCGCATTGAGCGCAGCGAGCTGGCCGCGCAAATCCGACAGGCGGTCTTCCTGCGTGTTCAGCTCCTTAACGTAGCGGCAGAGAAGTTGTTTTTCTTCCACGCCGCCTTTCAGCGCCTTCATGTTTTCGCGGATGCGGTCCTGGTCCCTGGAAATATTTGCAACGTCCTGTTGCCGCGACTGAATCTTGCCATCGAGCGCGGCCACGGCGTTCTTCTGGTCCAGGATTTTCCGGAACGCCGTCTCCATTTCAGGCGTCACGCGCTGCTGGCGGGCCAATAGTTCAACGTCATTCTGCGTCAGGTTCGAGAGAACAACCTGGCTGACTTCGGGGCGTGCTTCTTCCACCACGAGCTTGCTGCTCTCCTTCGGATTCACGTTCACCCTGAAGCGGTAGTAAGATTCGGTGGTTTCGGCCGGCTTCAGGTCTTTCGAAATCTTCCATCCCTGGCGCACGGGATGCTCGATGATGACTTCGCGCGGTTTGGTGTCGCTGTCGCTCACGCGATAGGTTGCCGTCTGGCGCAGCTCTCGCGTGGTCATCATCATGCCTTTGGCGATACGGATGCGCGTGATCTCCTGGGGCGGCGCGCTTTCCTGGGTGGAAACCTGAACGGCGGGATCGGCGGCGTAGGAGATCAGCCGCTTCTGGCCGGCGCTGATGGTGTCAAACAGTCCCTCGCCCGCAAAGGTTGCGCCGTCCATCACGTCAAATGTTCCGGCATCGAGCGCCAGGCCGCTATTGTTGGTTAACCACAGCGCGCGCAGCGGCACGGACTCGCCGGCGTTCCACAGCGTCACCTTTTCAGCGTCCAGCTTTGCCTGCAGGATGGGGACCAGCGCCGATTGGTTCCTGCCAATCGTCACCGTGTTCTTGATGTCGTATTCGAAGAGTTCGCTCAATTGCCGGCCCGTGGCCTGCGGCTGCATCCGACCGAAAACATCTGTCTTCGCGGCTTCCATCTGTGCCATGTTTCCGCCAACACTGTAGACGCCGCCTCCCGCGCCTGGGGCCGCAGGTCCGGCCGTGACTCCCCCGATAATGCCCCCGAGAACTCCGCCCATCGAACCACCGACCACGCCTTCAGGCACGCGAGTGCGTATCTGGGCACCACTTCCGGTTCCGACGCCGCCCCCGTAGCCGGGGCCACTTGCTTCTCTCATCGGCATCAGCGCGCCTTCGTGAGTTTGCGGAGTGAGAAGGGCGGAGTGCGGCAGCGGCACCACCGGCCGGCGAACGTAATAGGGTGTCGAAAGGTCCTGGACAAAAGACTGCGGCGCTCCGGAGACCAGCGC
>DASSJE010000097.1:0-5336 GCA_035691365.1 Terriglobia bacterium | reverse complement strand
AACTGGAACCGTTTGCGAGCGCCCTTCTGGCCGTATTTCTTTCGCTCTTTTGCACGCGGGTCGCGGGTAAGAAAATCGCTTTGCCGCAAGCGCGGACGCAACTCGGGGCTAAAAAGGAGCAGCGCACGGGAAATGCCCAGCCTTGCAGCTCCAGCCTGGCTGTGAATCCCGCCACCCTGGGCATTTACCATGATATCAAACTTGCCTTCGTTCTCCGTAAAAACCAGCGGTTGCCGAACCTCGGCGCGCAAGGCCTCCGAAGGGAAGTATTGCTCAAATGTCCGGTGATTCACCTGAATATTTCCCGTACCCGGCACAAGCCTCACCCGAGCCACGGAAGTTTTCCTTCGTCCGGTACCCCAAAATTGACTTAACTCAGCCACACCAACTCCTCATGAAATACTCTTTGATGTCTAATTCGCAACTAAACTGCCAGGCGGGCCGGCACAGGGTTCTGTGCCTGATGCGGATGCCTCGAACCAGCATATATCTTGAGACGCGTCGCCAACCGGCTTCCCACACGGGTCTTCGGCAGCATTCCAAGAATGGCCTGCCGCAGCAGTTCTTCCGGCCTGGTCTCCAGTAACCGCTGAGCTGAAACTTCTTTCAACCCCCCGGGATAACCTGTATAGTGCCGGTAAACCTTCTGCCCAAGCTTTCTGCCGGTTAAGCGAACCTTCTCAGCGTTAATAACAATGATTCCTTCGCGATGGTCCGAAAATGGGGTCCAGTCAGGCGAATCTTTCCCGATCAGGATCCGGGCAGTGCGGGCCGCCAATCTCCCCAACACGAGTCCGTCGGCATCAACGACGTGCCACCGTATTTTCCCACGTTCTCTTTTCTGAAAGTGCGTATCCAATTCTCTTATATCCCTATTCTCTTTTAGGCGAACCTTACTATCTTCGCCCAGCCTCGCTCTTTTTGTCAATATCACTCTTCTTTAAAAACCTAATTTAGCAGGGTTTCCGGCAAGGAACATCATTTATATCGCATTGTGATATAATTTCAATATGAAACGTTCGCAACTCACTGCCCCTTCCCAGAGACCCATTGTGGTTTCAGGTCTCCGCCAGTTGGCAGGATTCCGTTACCGGTTACGCAAGTTTCTGCGCTTCAGTGAAAGAGTCGCCCGGTCACAAGGCCTGACTCCCCAGCAACATCAGTTGCTCCTCGGTGTTGCAGGGTTCACCGACCGGGGCTCTGCCACCATCACCGAACTGGCCGAATTTCTGCAGGAGCGCCATAACGCCGTGGTTGGCCTTGTCCAGCGGGCTGAGCGCCGCGGCTTCGTTCGCAAGAGTCAATCGGAAAGTGACCACCGGGTCGTGGAGGTGTCCCTCCTGCCGAAAGGTCAAACTTTGCTGAATAAGCTGACAGAACTTCATCGGAGAGAAGCGCGGCGGTTCCAGCTCGGAATCCTGAAGCCGCACGATTCGCGTACGTCCCATGCCTGAGATAAATCACATCGCCACGAGATACCCCCGGCTACGCAAGTATGCAACGCTGGTCCGTGGAGACCTGCGAACGACATATTCTCGCGACATACACAAGTGGTTGTTTGTCGCTCCTATCATTGGCGTGCTGGCCGGCCTGGTCATTACTGGAATTGCCGTTGTCATTCTCGATGATATGTGGCCCCCCCTCCTGAACCTTTTCCTTCACCACCACTGGATCATCGTTCCAGGTTTGCTGGCAGGATTTGTGCTGACTGGACTCATCATGCAATTCCTGACGCCAGACCCGAACGAGCACTCTACGGAAGAAATCATCCGGTCCTATCATGAGCACCAGGGCCAGATCAGGATGCGTTCACTCGTGCCCAAGCTCATCGCAGCCATCACCACTGTCGGCTTTGGGGGAAGCGCGGCACTCGAGGGCCCCAGCATCTATGGAGGAGGGGCCATTGGCTCATGGCTCTGGAGCAAACTCCGACGGTTCGGGCTTGAGCCTCGCGACCGCCGCATCATGCTGATCAGCGGAGCGGCAGCCGGCATGGCTGCAGTCTTCCGCGCCCCGCTTACCGGCCTAGTGTTTGCGCTCGAGATGCCCTACAAGGACGACCTGGCCCATGAGGCGCTTGTGCCGTCGCTCATCGCTTCGGTAGTCGCCTACGCCACGCTGGCATCATTTCTGGGATGGCGCCCATTGTTCGATTTCGCAGGAACTACTTCCTTTTCGGGGAAGGATCTGCTGTGGTCTGCCGTGCTCGGGGTCATTTGCGGACTCATCGCTATGGCCTTCGATATCACTTACCGGCGGGCAAGGGCGTTTGCGGTCCGTTATTCAATCGCCCACTGGATGAAGCTGGCGATCGGCGGCCTGTTGACTGGTTTGTGCGGTCTGGTGTTCGTTTCCATCTTCAAGGGTTCGCTGATTCCCATTGGGCCCAACTACGAAGCCGTGGGTAAGATCCTACTGGGACAGCACACGGCAATCGAACTCGTCCTGTTTGGAATATTCAAACTTGCCGCAACGCTGTTTTCGCTGGGCAGCGGCGGGGTCAGCGCCATGTTTGTGCCATTATTCCTCACAGGGGCCTCATTTGGAACGGCCTTCAACCAGGCCATCGTCCACAATCCCACAGCAGACCTCTATGCAGCGGTGGGCATGGCGGCGTTTATTGCCGGAGGCTACAAAACTCCTCTGGCGGCAGTCGTATTTGTGGCTGAAGCCACGGGCGGGCACGCCTTCATCATCCCCGCACTTATAGGCGCTGCCGTAGCATACGCTGTTTCCGGCGAAGCGTCCGTCTCGGCTGATCAGCGACTCCACGAGGGCATCCGAATACAGGAACTCGGATATGTTCCTGTCTGTGACGTCATGCAACAAGACGTCGAAACGTTACAGGCGTCCTCTACCCTACAAGCGCTGGCGGAAGCGGCCCAGGAGCAGGCCCATCACACGGTCTTCCCTGTTTACGATGGCCACAACCTGCTGGGAACTGTGGCAGTCCGGGCTCTTGCGACGATAGATCCGCTCCTTTGGCCGCAAACGCTTATCAGGGACATAACTGATCAACAAGCCCTGAGGATTTCCGGCCATTGTGATGTAATGGAAGCCCTCCATGTGCTGAGAAAGCAGGTGGGGCGCCACATCCTTCTAGTTACCTCGAAAGACGGCCAATTGGAGGGCGTGGTGACCAGGACGGATATCATGAGCGCCATGGAGGCTCATTTACTTTGAGGCACACGGTCCGGCGGCCTCCACGGCAATCTTGGCCGTTCAAGAGCCTGACGGCGCCTTGGCCGCTGCGGCTCTTGATTCAAGGCGAATACTGTTTTTCATCCAACCGGCATCGATGACTTTTTGATGCTAAAATTTCTTTGCAGACCCAATCAGTCGACCTTCCTGCTAGAATCTACCTGACAAAGGACCATCATGGAAGAGAGAGAATGGAAAGCGGAAGCTCTGTTGCCGGGCAGTTGGCGCAGCGCGGCATCAGTCTTGCTGTCGAATGGAAGCCACCGCTTTGTGGTCGATACCGGCATGCCTCATGAGGAGCACGTGTTGCTCGGCGCCTTGCAGCAACGCGGCCTGGCAGCTTCTGACGTCCATGCTGTCATCAACACGCATTTCCACATCGACCATGTCCTGAACAATTCGCTTTTTCCTGGTAGCGCGATTTATGCCTCCCAGGAATCACACGACTGGTGCTGCTCACTTTACTCCGACCTTCTGGACAACCAGAACTGGGAAACGCTGATCCTGAAATACTATCCGCAAACGTTGGAGTACGATCATGCCGTCGAGCACCTTCACCAGATGCGCAAGTTCACTTTACGCTGGTGGGATCGCAGGCGGCTCGGTTGCTCTTCGCAACATCGATGGCTTGAATCTTATTCGCTGCCGGGAGGTCTGGAAGCCATTTTCACTTGCGGCCACGTTCCAGGGCATGTTTCAGTAATCGTTCCCGAAAAAGAGCACACCACGGTTGTGGCCGGTGACGCCTGCTTGAGCCGGACAGAAGATGCTCGCGTTCTCACCATGATTCCCCGTGACCGGGACCAGTCCCGCCAGGACCGGGAGCGCGTGTTGGCGCTGGGGACGAGAATTTTCCCCGGCCACGATGCTGAGTTCGAAACGAGTGGGAGCTAGAGTTCAGGCCCGCATGGCGTAATCCGGGTCAGAGCGGAAGCAAAGTCTCAACATACTCATCCAGCGCGGCCTGCCAGGGCCTGGGCAGAGGAATGCCGACTTCCCTCAGCGTCCTCATTTCCAATACGGAATATTTCAAGCGCTTGCCGGGGCGGCCCATCTGGTCAGAAGGAACCCCCGTAAGTTTGCTGAGGTCCACACCCGCCTTTTCGGCTGCATACTTACCCAGTTCGTAGCGGGAGCACATTCCCTGGTTCGCAAGGTGGTAAAGACCTGAACGTCCGCGCTCCACCACCTCCAGAATCTTTTCAGCGCCATCAAGTGTGTACAGGGCATTCCCCGTCTGGTCTGAAGCCACCACATAGGGCTTGCCGGCAGCCAGTGCCCGAAGTCCCTTTTCAATAAAATTCACTTTGCCGGGCCCGAAAAGGACACAAACACGAAAAATCCAGTAGGTTGGCAACGCTGCCACCAATTGTTCTCCCCGCAGCTTTGTGCGCCCGTAAACGGTTGGGGGAATGGTCGGATCGGTTTCCACATACGGAGAGTTCTTCTCGCCGTCAAAAACCGCATCCGTGGAGATATAGGCCACCGCGGCGCCGACTTCCTTCGCGGCCTCAACAATATTACGTGTTCCGTGAACATTTACCAGGTAAGCCAGCGCCGGGTCCGTCTCGCACACATCGGGACTGGGAATTGCCGCCGCGTGGACAGCCACTTCCGGGCGCCACCGCTGGAAAGCCTCGCGCACCTCGTCAAACCGGGTGATGTCCGCCTCGGCCCGCCGCATCGAAAACACGGTATGGCTCTTGCTGAGGACCTTCACGAGTCCATGGCCAAACAACCCGGTGGAACCGGTGACAGCGATTTTCATAAATTCGGTCCTTCCGCACGTCTCCAACTCTACATAGCGATTTCGCGATGGAGACGTCGCCATCCGATGGAGCCGGGATTTCTAGTGAGTTTCCGGCTGCGAAGCCAGATGGTCCACATACCTGCGCAATTCCCGGATGATCGCCTGCGCAATCTGCTGGGTCGACAATCCCCTGGCGTCGATTTCAGCATTTTCGCCCGGAGTGGCTTCCTCATTCCTTTTTGGCTTCCGGTTCATGATGTCCGCCTGCCAGACCTCGCTGCCGGTCACCCAGTCGGTTACGACAATGGAATACTTGACATTTTTACGGTCACGGTCTTTTCGCACCTCCTTGGGTTGAGGGATGCCCCGCCGCATTTCATATTGG
>DASSJE010000096.1:0-25138 GCA_035691365.1 Terriglobia bacterium | reverse complement strand
ACGCCGCTGCAAAAAGTGCCGGATGAGGCCATCAAGGAGCTGGGGCTGAAGCTGGAAGAAAAAAAGTTTTACCGGCGCGCCGAGTAAGCTTTCCCACGGCGCGAGCGGAAGAATGTTTCCTGCCCTAGTCTCCTGTGTGCTGCCTTTCTTGCGCGGCTGGTGAAATTCCGGCCTTGAAGAATTATCAGATTAGAATTAATCTAACTCTCTCATGGATGCCAACGCGATCAAAGAATCCCTGGAGGGCAGCGGTTTGCGCTGCACGCCGCAGCGCTATGCGGTGATGGCGTTCCTGATGGAGAACGCCAGCCATCCCACGGCGGCGGAAATTTTTGAAGCGGTCAATCGCGCCGACCCACGCTGTTCAAGGGCCACAACTTACAACAATCTGCGTGATCTGGTGCAGGCGGGCCTGGTGCGCGAAGTAGCGGTGGAGGGCCGGGCCGCGCGGTTTGACGCCAAGGTCATAAGGCACCACCACTTCATCTGCGACCGCTGCGGCACGGTCGAGGACATGGAGTGGTACAAGGTGCCCGGGCCTGCCGCCGGCTCGCTCGGTAAGCGGATTCTTCGCCAGTCTGAACTTATTTTTCGGGGCCTCTGCACGAAGTGCGCTCCGCCGCGGGCGCCGCGTTCGGTGTTCCGGCAGTGTGGATAAGGGATTCGGCGCTCGCGCCACCAGATATGGCAGGCGGTGATTGCGCGAATAGAAAAATCAGGAGGAGATAAACATGGGCAATGAACTCAACACGACCGCGGGGACACCTGTTCCCGCGCATCAGCAACAAGTTGCATCAGCGGAACGCAAGTGCCCGGTGGTACACGGGAGCACGAACATCGGAATGAGGTCGAACAGCGACTGGTGGCCGAACCAGCTGAACCTCCGATTACTCCACCAGAACTCGCCGCTGTCCAATCCGCTGGGCGGGAAGTTCGACTACGCCAAAGAATTCAAGAAGCTCGATTTTCAGGCGCTGAAGAAGGACATCGAGGCGATGTTGACGAATAGCCAGGACTGGTGGCCGGCGGATTTCGGCCATTATGGAGGACTGATCATTCGCATGGCCTGGCACGCCGCGGGCACTTACCGAATCGGCGATGGGCGTGGCGGCGCCGGGACCGGCCAGCAGCGTTTTGCGCCGCTCAGCTCCTGGCCGGATAACGCGAACCTCGACAAGGCGCGCCGGCTGCTGTGGCCGATCAAGCAGAAGTACGGCCGCAAAATTTCCTGGGGTGACCTGATGGTCCTGGCCGGTAATGTGGCGCTGGAGTCGATGGGCTTCAAGACCTTCGGCTTTGGCGGCGGGCGCGCCGATGCATGGGAGCCGGACGAGAGCGTCTATTGGGGCAAGGAGAAGGCATGGTTCCCGGATCCTGCCAGCGACGAGCGCTATACTGGCGAGCGGGACCTCGAGAGTCCGCACGCTGCCGTGCAGATGGGTCTGATCTATGTGAATCCGGAAGGGCCGAACGGCAAGCCGGATCCCAGGGCCGCTGCCATCGACATTCGCGAGACATTCAAGCGCATGGCGATGAACGACGAGGAAACGGTGGCGCTGATTGCCGGTGGCCACACTTTTGGCAAAACCCACGGTGCGGGCGATGCCGCGCTGGTGGGCCCAGTGCCCGAGGCGGCGCCCATTGAACAGATGGGCCTCGGCTGGAAGAGCCGTTATGGTACGGGCATGGGCAAGGATGCGATCACCGGCGGCCCGGAAGTCACCTGGACCGAGACCCCAACCAAGTGGAGCAACAACTTCTTCCAGAACCTGTTCGGTTACGAATGGGAGCTGACCAAGAGCCCGGCCGGCGCCTACCAGTTCCAGGCGAAGAATGGCGCCAGGCCAATTCCGGATGCCTTCGATCCCTCGAAACGTCACCCGCCAACCATGCTGGTGACAGACGTCGCCTTGCGAGTCGATCCGGCCTACGAGAAAATTTCCCGGCGCTTCCTCGAGCATCCGGACGAGTTCGCCGACGCATTTGCGCGCGCGTGGTTCAAGCTCACGCACCGCGATATGGGCCCGGTTTCGCGCTATCTCGGCCCGGAGGTCCCCAAGGAGGAACTGATCTGGCAAGACCCCGTTCCCGCCGTGGATCATAAACTCATCGGGAAGCAAGACATTGCAGCTCTGAAGGCCAGGATCCTCAAATCCGGCCTGTCGATTTCCGAGCTGGTCGCGACAGCCTGGGCGTCGGCGGCCACGTTCCGTGGCTCCGACAAGCGCGGCGGGCCGAACGGGGCGCGCATTCGTCTTGAACCCCAGAAAAGTTGGGAGGTCAACCAGCCGGCCCAACTGGCAAAAGTGCTGAAGAAGCTGAAGGCGATACAACAGGAATTCAACAGCTCGAAAGCCAGCGGAAAAAAGAAGGTCTCGCTCGCCGACCTGATTGTTCTGGGCGGTTGCGCCGCCGTCGAGGAAGCGGCGAAAAAGGCCGGACACAAGGCCGAGGTCCCGTTCTCGCCTGGACGCACGGACGCATCACAGAAGCAGACCGATGTGGAATCCTTCTCCTATCTCGAACCGGTCGCGGACGGTTTCCGCAACTACTTGAAGGCCAGGTTCAGCGTGCCGGCGGAGGAACTGCTGGTCGATAAGGCGCAATTGCTGACGCTCACCGCTCCCGAATTGACGGTGCTGGTGGGCGGCTTGCGCGTGCTGGGCGCCAATCATGGCCAATCGGCGCACGGCGTCTTCACCAACCAGCCCGAGACTCTGACGAACGATTTCTTCGTCAACTTGCTCGATATGAAAACAGAGTGGCGGCCCTCCGCCAAATCGGAAGGCTTGTACGAAGGGCGCGACCGCGACACCGGCAAACTGAAGTGGACCGGCACTCGCGTGGACCTTATCTTCGGTTCAAACTGCCAGCTCCGGGGTGTCGCGGAAGTCTACGGCAGCGCCGACTCGAAGGAGAAGTTTGTGAAGGATTTCGTGGCCGCCTGGAACAAAGTGATGAACCTCGACCGCTTCGACCTCGCCTGAGGCCGGCGGAAAATAGCACAAAAGATGCGGACCGCCGCCCAAGCGGTCCGCAGCCACAATGCTCTGAGACGCCGCGCCGTTCGTGCCATTCAGAAGTCGCCTTAGCGCCGAAGAGTCTGCGATGCCAAGCCCAACCCTCGCGGATGCGGCCGGCAATGGGATAAAGCTCACAAAATCTTGTGATCGGCATCACGGACACCGGGAAGCTGCGTTTGCTAATTTGTGGTAACGACCGACAAATTGGGAGGCCGGTTGCGCAAGCCGTGTGACAAAGGTGCGCATAGGGAGCGCCTATGTCTCATAAGAAGGTGTTCGCACTACTAGTTTCTGACGGGGACGAATCCTTCGAGAGTTTAAGGACCCTGGTGAAGGCCCAAGGGCTGGAGGTATGGATTTCGCGGTCTTGGACAGAAGCTGCGCACCTGCTGGACCAGACCCATCCCGAACTCATCTTCACCGCTGCTCAACTCACCGACGGAACGTGGCGTGACATCATCATCATGGCCGAGAATGCCTCTGCGCCGGCCAACGTCATTTTAGTAGGCAAGTCTAGGGACCAAAGACTCCACATTGCGGCCATGGACTACGGCGCGTTTGACTTCATTCTTCCTCCCTTCGAATCAGAATCCGTAGGCCAGGTCGTGCGAGTGGCGGCGGAAAATATCCGGCGACAGCGGGAAGCTCAGGCCCTCAGGGCCGTTGCTTAACGGTCCGCTCGGCACCTGTTCGCGTTGCGCCCAGCCCGCAAGCAATTGGAGGGTCTCCTGCATGGAGGAAAAATGAGCGAATTGAAGCCGGAGTTTCCGGTTCCCGACACGTTCAATCCCGGATTTGATGTCCTTATCTTCAGCAGCGACAAGGATTTTGTCACTCACCATCGCTCGATCCTGCTCTCCGTGGGGTTCGTTCCCCTCACTGCCGCCACACTGGAAGACGCGCTCGCCATCCTGATGACAACTGTCATCGATCTGGTAATTGTGGATGAAGGCGCCGGACTTCCGGAGACGGTCCGAATCCTGGAACGGGCTAGGGAAGGCTGGCGGGGCATTCCGGTCCTGGTGGTCAGCAGGGGCGTCGACGCGGAATTACAACGCCTGGCAACGAAGCTGGGGGCGGCAGGCTATCTCGATCACCCGGCCTTTCAGGACGATGTCGTTCGCGCGCTGCTTCCCAACCGGAGCCGCACCTCAACCCGCCTGTGGGGGCCGCAACAGAATTGAGCGCCCGCCAGCTTGCCGCGCGTGCCACAAGAGCTGCCGAGCACCGGACGGGACGAAAGACACCTTTCCCTAAAACTCCTCATGCCAGTCATTCCGAGCGGGGTTGCGCAAACCGCCGGCGTTGCGGTCTGCGGACTTTGTGTCAACGAATAACTGCGGACCTCAAAGGCGGAGGCCCTCGCTGCCAAACTCCGTGAAGAATCAGCTTCTCCCCCAAAGGAGAAGCGGATTCTTCGGCCAAAAACTGGCCTCAGAATGGAGTGTGTGGCGACACATGGGATCGTTGTTCGGCAAGTTTTTTAGGGGAACTCACTAATGCACGGACATGATCCATTCGGAGAGGTAGCAACGGATCAGCTTTTCGATCCATGGCTCCATGAATGGGCCTTTCAGGCAGAGAAACAGCGCCCAGTCATTCTCACGATGAACATAGGTAACCCAGGGAGGCGCTACCGATCCTTCCAGGAGCTTGCGGGACAACCACCAGCGTTCGTTTTCTCCCAAGTGGACGGTATAAAGGGCCCGTAGTTCAGGTTGCGCGGCCTCCCGTCCAGCTTCCAGCACGGGAGCGGGGCGGAGATCAGTGGCGAAAAGGCAGGAGGCTTCGGCGCTGGTCAGGAAGTGTACCTCAGCCAGCCAGTAGAAGTGGACCTGATCGCGCGCGCGTTGCGGCGGGCGGCTGGCCTGCAGGTGGCTGCTGCCTTCGCGCGATGGCCATACATCGGAAATCGTCACTCCCAGGGCGGCAATAAATTTTTGCAGCATATCGAGGGCGAGACGGGGGAAACCAGTTTCCAGGCACCCCAGTGAGCTGGCGGAAATTCCCGCGGCGCGGGCCAGTTCGCGCTGGGTCCAGCCCTTCAGAATGCTCAGTTTCTTGATCTGTTTCCTGACGTGAGTGTTGGTGGTCCCATCAGGCAACCCAATTGGCACTGGTTTGCGAACCGCTGCGTGTGAGTTCGCCATGGCACCCTCCCGCACACTGCCATAATGTTGTCCCTGGAATTATTGGAGGTTTCTTTTCTAACCGATCTAGAAAACAATGTCAATCTGGACGCACAGCCCGCCTTGTCGGTCAAGGGATGGCCGGTTCCTCTGCTTCTTCAAAGCTCTGTGGCGGAATTATTCGCCAGTGTGGTCCGGACCTTCCGCCGCGAGAGAATTGAGGTGGCGTGGGAGCAAGGCCGCGGCTTACGGGTTCGCGTGGTTTCTGGCGGAAGCAAGGATGGTGAGGCCGGGCTGCACGGTGATGCAGTGCGGGGGATAGGTGAGGATTTCAATGCGGACCGGGGCCAGCCCTGCGCCAAGAAAGCCCAGGGATTTTGCGGCGCCGCGGCTGACGTCGAGCACCCGTCCGCCGACGTAGGGTCCGCGGTCATTGACTCTCAGGATTAACGATCTCCGGTTCAGCAGATTGGTTACTCTGACGCTGGTTCCCAGGGGAAGCTGGCGATGGGCGCAGGTCATGGCATTCATGTCGAAAGGAGGTCCGCTGGCAGTCTCGCGGCCCTGGAATCCGGGGCCGTACCAGCTTGCCACGCCAAACTGGCAGTTGGCGGGAAAGGAGGATATTGCCAACGGATTGAAACCTCCGGAGGGCGCCGCGATCATGGCAAGGGCCGCCACGGTACAACCCATCATGAGCTTCCTCAAATCGACCTCCGTTCATTCGCTGCAGAAGAAGGCGCTGATTCATGCCTTGCGTGCCGTGCGCATCGCCGTGTCGGTATGATTGAGGATAAAAAGGTGGACCCTGACTACACACTGTAATGGCAGGCGGCAAAACGCACTATCCGGTAATTTCCCCAAACCGGCCGGAATAAAGCCTGTTTACTCTGTTAACTGCATGGTAATCAGCGGATTGGGCTGGGGCACAATTCCTGCGCTGGCGGGGTGCGTCCGGTGGCGCGGGGTGTGGAACGGGCGGGAGCGCTGTGCCGCTCATGGGCTACCGCAGTAGCTTATGATGGCGGCTTTCGGCGCCCGCATCCTGCCGGCCCGGGAACGCAGAGCCAGCCAGATACCTGCTGCCGTTACCCGCCAGGAGTCGGAGCGCTACGGCAGCGCCAGGCTCTCCTGCCGCAAGGCTTCGGAGGCTTTTCGCTCATCAAGGAAGGGCGTTTTCTTGCCGCGCAGCAGCACATTCCAATAGAGCCACGGCAGGCCGTAGCGTTTCAGCAACCACATATCATACCGTTCCTTGAACGTGTTGATCGCGGGAAGGCGCGGCGCAGGCTTGCCGCTGTAGTCAAGCTCACACAGCAGCATGCGGCCGTAGCCGGTGACAATCGGGCAGGCGATATAGCCGTCATATTGCGCCACGGGCTCCTTGCCTCGCAAGACGGCCAACAGATTCGCGGCCGCCACGGGAGCCTGGTGGGCCACCGCTGCACCCGTCTTGGCATTGGGCGTGCTGCCCGCATCTCCCAAGGCAAAAACGTTGGGATACTTCACATGCTGGAGTGTCAGCTTGTTTACTTTCACCCAGCCGCCCTGCGGGTTGTCGGGATCAGCCAAAGCGCTTTGCCGGATGAAATCGGGAGCGCTCTGGGGAGGCACGGCGTGCAGGATGCCGTAGGGAATGACGGTCCGCTCGTCTTCAGCGCCATTCTTTTTCCGGAAAACCGCCTCTTTCCTTTCGGGCAGCACCTCAACCAGTTCATGATTGAAGAACGTCTCGATTCCGTATCGCTCTACCACGCGGTTCAGCACGGCCGCGTAGTCCTTCGCGCCGTAAATTGCGCCTGTCGCCGAGCCGTAAATCACCCTGACGTTGCGCAGAATGCCCTTGCGGCGGAAGTGGTCGGCGGCCAGGTACATGATCTTTTGCGGGGCCCCTGGGCACTTGATGGGACCGCCAGGCATATGGAACAGGGCCGTCCCTCCTTTGAAGTTCCTGATCAGGTCCCAGGTTTTAGGTGCAAGGTCGTATTGGTAATTGCTGGAGGCGTCACCGCGTTCGATGGCCTCCTTCAGTCCCGGGATCGCCTCCCAGTTGAGTTGAAGGCCGGCCGCTACCACCAGGAAATCGTAAGTGATGGTGGCGGCGGAAGCAGTCCGGACCGATTGGCTTTCCGGGTCAATCCCCGACACGCGGTCGCGGATCCACCGGACGCCTTGAGGAATGTAGTCACCCTCGCTGCGGACCGTCCTCTCCCTTGCAATCGCGCCGGCGCCTACTAATGTCCAAAGCGGCTGATAGAAATGTTGCGCCGAGGGTTCAATGATCGCAATCCCCTCCTGGCCGGCCCGGCGAAGCAGACTCGCCGTGATGATGCCCGCTGTCCCCCCACCCAGGATAAGAACCCGGTAGTGGGTTTTTGTCAGATCGCTTTCTTCCTCCATGGAATCCTCCTGAAATGCAGGTCTGGGCGGAGCGCGCGTCTGGGCAAGCGATCGCGCCCCCTGTGGGAGCTGATTGCTTTGTTTAATGAAAAATTGAACCAGGCGGAGTCAGCTCACACTGCGGCAGCAAGGCAACAACAGCAACAGGTTTTCCTGCTATGTGAGGTCATACTGAGCACAGGATAGCACAAATTTTCAGCCTGCGCACCAACAGATATTTTGCCCTTTTGGGCTGCATTTGAGCCCCTGGCAGGATGAGCATCGATAACCGGTTGCGTGGCCCGCGACGCGGGGCAAGGTCCGGCGCTTGGGTATTCAAACATAGCGAAGGGTTCATCTGCCATTCGCTGGGCCGTGGGCGCAAAGGGTATGGGACGAGCGCCCGTGCGGTTATAATAGAGGGAGAGGTAGGATTACAGAGCTGGTCGCAGCGCTCAGGTAGAAGGGCATGCAGAGGATGCCGCTGTTAGAGCCTTCAAAACTCTGGTCCTGCCGCGAGAGGAAGGGAACCTGGCCGAGACCATGGAAAGCACGGGCAAGGCTGAAAGTAACCGCGGGCTCGGATGGACGCGGGCATTCGGGCTGGAGTGCAATCTCCCCCTGGGAGTGTGGCTGCGCCGCGTGTGGAAGGCCGTATTGCAGGACGTCTGCGAGGACCTGGCCGCGCAGATGTCGTACTTTTTCATCGTCGCGCTCTTCCCCTTTTTCATTGTGCTGGCGGCGATTGTTGGTTACCTGCCATTCACCGGCGCGTGGCCGCACGTGCTCATCTGGATTACGCACTACTTCCCCGATCCGGTCCAGCCCTACGTCTTCAGGACCGTCACCAACCTGACGCGCGAGTGGGGAGGATTGCTCAGTTTTGGACTGGTCAGCTCCATCTGGATAGCCACCCGCGCCGTGATTAGCCTGATGGACGGCCTGAACACGGCATACGACGCGAAGGAAACGCGCGGCTTCTGGAAGAGGCGGCTGCTGGCCTGCGGGGTGATGCTGGTGTTCGCGCTTACATTCCTGACGGCGTTCGGGCTGCTGGCTTTTGGAGGCATGGTGGGCCACTCGCTGGGAACGCGGTCCGGGGTGGGCGCCGCCTTCGTGGCGCTCTGGCACGTGCTGCGATGGGCCATCCCGCTGGCGCTGATGAATTTTGCAGTCTGTTTTGCCAATTACGTGCTGCCCAATACCAAACGGCCGTGGCGATGGGTGACGCCGGGCAGCCTGTTTGTGGTGGTGATTTGGTTCCCCGCCACAATCGGCTTTAACGCTTTTGTCCGCCACTTCATGACGTCGGGCGCCTACGGCGCCGTGGGCACCTTCTTCGTTCTCATGAGCTGGGTTTACGTTACCAACTTCATCCTGCTGGTGGCGGCGGAAATGGATTCTGAGCTGGAAAAAGCCGCCCGCACCTTCCACTCGGAAAACGTGCCGCAACGCCTCTTCGCGGCCAGTTGAATCCTGAGTTCCAACCCGGGTCCGATAAAACACATCCGTCCTCAGAATGACGGGCCGATGCGAATCCATTGCAGTCGGAATCCTGATTCAGAACACGAAATGTTGGGAAATGGCTTCGCTTCTACAGGTCGAAGTGGATGACAAAACCGGCGGAATAGACAAGGTCGTTCATTTTTCCACTGACGGGATAGTAGGCCGTGACCCCGGAACTGGCGGATTGAGGAAGACCGTAGGCAGGCGTTGCCACCCTGTGGTCGCGAGCATCGACCTTGACGGCCAGCATGTGGGTGAGCGAGATATCCAGGCCGAAGCCGAAGTTGTATCCCAGCTTGTCAGTAGAATTCAGCACCGTTCGCGGCACTCCATTGAACCCCCGCGACTGCGCCAGCGCCGCGCCCTCGCTGGTGGGCGCAAAACGGTCGAGATCAAGCCCGAATACCAGATAAGGCCGCACTTTTTTGAAAGGTTTGGCGGAGTGGGCATTGGCGTCCAGCATGACTCTCTGGCCCTGGATGCCGTAACCGATCTCCTCATTGGGCGTCGTGGAATTGAAATAATTGGTGACGGCGAGGTTGTTGCGAAATCTGCTGTAGGAGCCTTCCGCGCTGAGGGTCTTGAAAATGGGATATTCCGCGCCCACGGTGAAGCTGTTGCCGGCCTTGTAAGTGGACGCGAATGAGGCGCCGTAAACGTTGTAATACTGCTTGTCACGGAGCGAGGATACTCCGCCCTCGACGAATACGCGGAAGTCCTGGGCGTGCAGCGCCGCCGTGCTGGCGCCGAGAAGGACGATCGCCATCAGTCCCTGAAGCAATCTGCGAATCTTCAATGGTAAGCCTCCAATCAACATGGTCCGGTTACTAATGGTGATGCCGGGCAAAGAGACATCCCAAAATGTTCCGTGTTCCCTGCCGTCCGTGCCGGATTAGAAATTTTACACGGGATCGGCCGGTCCAGCCATGCAAGTCTGCCGGGCCGGACCAGGTTTTGCTGCGATGGCCAATTCAGGGAAAAGGTTGCAACCGCGGGCGGAACCCGGCAGGCGCGCGCAGAAGGCGGGCCGGGTCTCTCTGCATCCCATCCGGTTCGAGACCCTTCCATCTTCGAGCCCATCGGCTAGGTTTTTAGGCTGCCGGAGAACACGACAAGGAGCGGCGCTGCGGCGCGGATACCAGGCGCGTCAACGGCTGGACTGCCGGGAACCTTTCAGCCACCAATTTCCCTGCCGGGGTCCCACTTGCCACCAGCCTGAGACTTCTTCCCGCAGCGACAACTCCAGCAGTTCCTGGAACGACTTGCCCTGCCAGTGTTCGACGTCGGCGCCCCACGTGCCGGCCATCGACTCGCCGCTGGCCGTCTGCGCAGTCCAGTGGCCATCCCATCCCTGGCGGTTCTTTTCCGCCCGCCAGGTGCCCTGAATAACAAGCCGGCCGCCGCTCGCGAGCGTCCATGTGCCCTCGGCCACCTCCGGGCGGCCGGGCAAAGCGCCGCCTGTCCAGGTTCCCTGCAGGGTTTGCCCGCGGCCGGCGGTGGCGATCCAGGTCCCGTGGATGGTCTGGGCCGGCTCCTGCCCAAGCGCGCACACAAAGACCAGCAGAGCAATCAGCCGGGTGGCGATGGAAAGTGTTGCGCGAATGACACACCTCCCAAAAAATTATGAATTACGAACTCGAAATTATGAAAATTAAAATGCGGCGTACATATTTGCCTGGACCTGCCTTCATGATTCATCGTTCATAACTCATAATTCATCCTGCAATCGTCAGACAAGCAACAACCGGCGTTTTGCGATGAGCTGCCTTATGAGCCCTGTTTTTCCTCTTTGCCTTTGCGCTCCTGCCACAGGTCGAAGGCTTTTTCCAGCGCCGCTTCCAGCAAGTCGGGCATGCGTTCAACGGTGCGGCCGAGCGAGCCTCCGGTTCCCAGACGATGCACGGTCAATTCGCCCCCGCGGACGGCCACCAGCGCCACCGGGTTCAACCGGATGCCGCCGCCCCCGCCGCCGCCTTCCCCGCTGCCGCCCCTTTTGACGCTTTTGCCGTCAGACTCGCCGACTCCGCCGCCCGCTCCCGCTCCGAGCGAAACGCGGGAGATGGGCACGATAACATATTCGCCCATGGCGATAGGCGCGCCGACAATGGTTTCGGTTCTTGCCAGGTCCTTGAGTTCTCCAATCAGGCTTTTCAGAATTTCTTGTGCCGGATTCACAGTGCCTCCTTTGGTACGGTGATGTGTCTTGCTCCTTCAGTTTGATGGCCGCAGCAGGAACGAAATCAATGCGGCCGCGCGGCCGAAAAGGCCCGCCATTGCCTGAATACGGCCCGGTAAGGCAGACCGGGCAGGAAGTACAGAAACGCTTTGAAGATGCGATGCGGATGAAAACGCAGTTCGAGGAGCAGGCTGTTTTCGCCCTTGAAGTTCATCCGAATCGCTTGCCGGCGTCCAGCGTTTGTAACTGCCAGTGCGCCCGCCAGCAGGCCATTCAGCGCGGGATCGGGCAATGACACGTCGCTCGCGAGGCCCCGCAGATCGACGGAACGGAAAATACGCCGCAGCAGCATGGACAGTTGCCGCGCCAGCGCGCGCCGGATGCTGGCATCGCCCAGACAACGCACAAAAAATCGCCCTGTGGCGCGGCGCTTGCCGGGCTTCTGGACCGCGGCCCCGGCGCCTGCAGGCTGTTCCTTTTTCGCTGCTGCGGGTTGCTTTTCCCGGACGGGGAACGGCTTGCCGAACGCTTTAAGAAACTTCCGGCCTTTTGTCCAGGGCAGCGGCATCTGAAATTCCAGGGCCAGCAGCCAGCGTATGCGCAGTTGCCGCTTGCGCGAATCCACCGCAATCACCACTGGACTGAACACCGCCACCGCCAGCAGGAAGACTGCAGCGCAAATCGCGATGAGCAAGGTTTCCACCAACGCCCTCCCAGCCCTATCAGGATGCTGGAGCGCCCGCCAGGTTCAAGGTTCCGCTCTTTTCAGAATTCTACGCCCGATGTGGCCCGGACTCCAACCCGGAATGCTAAACCGGCTGCGCACGCGGGCATCCGTTGGCACTTCGTCAGACACTCTGTGACTTAAGATGATGAGATTCGTGACGCATCACGCTAAAGTTTCCGGATGACCGATGATGCAAATTCCTCGGTGGTGTTTTTCCCGCCCAGGTCCGGCGTGCGGACTTTTTTTTCTCCCGTTACCGTCTTGAGCGCCTGCATAATGCGCCGGCCGGTTTGGGGCTCGCCCAGGTGGTCCATCATCATGGCGGAGGCCCAGATGGCGGCGATGGGATTGGCGATGCCACGGCCTTCAATGTCGGGAGCGCTGCCGTGCACGGGCTCAAACATCGAGGGGCCCAGTCGCCTGGCGGGGTTGAGATTGGCACTCGCGGCCAGACCCAGGCTGCCCTGCAACGCGCCGCCCAGGTCGGTGAGGATGTCGGCAAAAAGGTTGGAGCCCACCACCACGTCCAGGCTCTCCGGATGCGTGATCATGCGGGCCGCAAGCGCGTCCACGTGGTAGTTGGCCACACTCACGTCAGGATAATCGCGGGCCACGGCGCGCAGAACTTCATCCCACATCACCATGGTGTATTGCATGGCGTTGGACTTGGTGGCGCTGGCCAGGCGCTTGCGCGGGCGGCGCTGCGCCTGCTCAAACGCGTAGCGCATCACGCGTTCCACTCCCTTGCGCGTGAAGACGGATTGCTGCACGGCAACTTCGTCCGGCGTGCCCGGCTTGAAGCGTCCGCCCATGCCGCAGTATTCGCCCTCGGAATTTTCACGCACGAAGAGCATGTTGATGTCGTCCGCCGTCTTTCCGCGCAACGGGGAATCAAGCCCCGGCAGGATTTCCACCGGGCGCAGGTTAGCATAAAGGTCGAACTCAAAGCGGATGCGCAGCAGCAGCTCGCGCAGCGAAATGTGGTCGGGCACGCTGGGATGCCCGATGGCGCCCAGCAGAATAGCGTCAAAAGGCCGCAACTGTTCGAGCCCGTCGGCCGGCATCATGCAGCCCGCGCGCAGATAATATTCGCAGCCCCACTCGAACGATTCGAAAGTAAGCGTGAAGCCTTCGGCAGCGGCTTCGAGCACTCGGACGGCCTGCGGAACAACCTCCTTGCCAATGCCGTCACCGGGAAGAAGCGCAATGCGATAGTTTCTGGTCATGCGCTCGATTTTACACGGGAACGCGGCATAACGGTGTACACAGAGATGTGTCGTCACGCCTGCGAGTTTTGCAGCAAGGCATTATGAAATATTTTGGGCGTGGCGCCTGCGATCTGGCGGAGCGGGAACTGCCCGGATCATGATGGCATGCTTGCCTCTTAAGAGGGCAGAGGCCAAAATTCGCCCTTACGCCAGCCGCGAGAGCAGGCTCGTTGCCAAGATCGAGGTTCGCAGCACTCCTCCGATGCCCCTCATCAGTGCCTGGATTCCTTATGATGGCTCGTGATGACCTGAAATTTCGAGAGACTTCCTATCCAACTTGCACAGTTAGCATGGAAATGGATCCTCCGTCCACGCCTTCAATTGGAAACGTGATGATTTCTCCCCGCTGCCTCGTAGCGATCACGTACAGCAGCGGCAGGTAATGATCTGGAGTCGGAATCGACAGGATTGCCTCCGGCCCAAGCCGCTCATAATCAATCAGTGGCTTGTATTCGCCTGCAAGCATCATCTCTTTCACTTCCGTTTCGAATCGTACCGCCCAATCGTACGGATCGGGGACGTGCCGTCCCCAGGCATAGGCGTGAAGGTTGTGAACCAGGTTTCCGCTGCCCACAATCAAGATGCCTTCTTCGCGCAGGGACGCGAGCTTTCGTCCAATCTCGAAATGGAACAAGGCCGGTTGAGATTCATCGATGCTCAGCTGCACCACGGGAACGTCGGCATCCGGATAGACGTGCCGGAGCACCGACCAGGTCCCATGATCGAGTCCCCAAGAATTGTCAAGATTCACCGGCAAGGGCCCCAGCATTTGCTGCACCCGCCGGGCGAGGTCCGTATCGCCGGGCGCGGGGTATTGCACTTGATATAGCTCTCGCGGAAAGCCGCCGAAATCGTGAATCGTCTTTGGGGCCGTGCTGACGGTGACGCCGGTCCCTAGCACAAACCAGTGAGCGGAGATTGAAAGAATGGCCTTCGGCTTCGTTATCTGCTCGCCGACCCGCCGCCAACCCTCCGTGTAGGTATTGTTCAGCACGGCATTCATGGGATTGCCGTGTCCGAAAAAAATCGCAGGCAGTATTTGAGGCATCCCCGGTCACCTCCCTATCGCTCGTTTCGGCTGGGCCAACCAAGCGTGTTCTTTATATCTTGCCATCCTCCACGATGACAGCAAAATTGCGCATGAGATCGGCTAGCGAATGAACATTCCGGTTACTTGGGAAAGCGGGCTATGGGAAGCCGCCAACCGTACCGTATCGCCATGAGTCGCAGCCAGAAACAAAGGACGGCGCCAACGACGGCAGCCGCCGCAGATTGTAGATGCAACATACTGGCGATCACTACGACGGCGGCGCCGAGCAGCGCACAAACCGCGTAAAGCTCGGACCGGAATACGCTGGGAACCTCCGATACAAGCACGTCGCGCAGCATGCCGCCCCCGATTCCGGTCAGGACCCCGAGAAGTACAGCCGCGAAAGGCCCGAGGTGAAAGGCCAGGGCCTTCATCGCGCCTGTAACGGCAAATAGCGCCAGCCCAACGGCGTCGAACACCAGGACTGGACTGCTCAATCGGTTGATGGCCGGATACCAGCGAAACGTAATCAGACCGGCGACGACCGGAACAAGGAGATACGGCCAGTCGCGGATCGCGGCTGGAGGGACGGCGCCAATCAGCACGTCCCGAGCAATACCTCCGCAGTCGGCAACCGAGAATGACAGCACCAGAACTCCGAAGAGGTCGAGCTTGTGCTTGACAGCCGCCGTGGCTCCGCTCAGCGCGAACACGAACGTACCACCAAGGTCCAGGGCGAACAAAAAATCGCCTACAGGAATGCGGCTGCCATCTATCATGGGGTTGGCGCGGACAACCAGGCCTGAGCGGCCAGAACCAACGCTTCCACTCCGGTCTCGAGGGTCGGATGAATGACGGGTGCAAAGCGCGGGTTGTGGTTGGTCGGGATTTCACCGAGCTTCCCGGCCTGTTCGGCTTTCGCGTACAAATCCGGGTCCGTACCGCCGACGAACCAGAACACCGATGGGACGTGCCACTGCGCTCCGAACGACCCGAAGTCCTCGCTCGCCGACGATGGTTTGGTCTCCTTAATGCGAGCGTCGGGAAAGTGCCGACGGAACGAGTCAATCACGCGCTGGGTGGCCTTGGGGTCATTCGTGGCGAGCGGATATCGGTCGATGGGCATGATCTCGGGGGGCCTGGGAGCTCCCGAGGCCGCTGCTTCAGCCATTACGATTCGATCGATCGCGGCGAGCACGCGCTTACGGACGGTCTCGTCGAAGGTTCTCACGTTCAGCTTGATGACAGCCTCGTCTGGAATCACATTTTCTTTCGTCCCTGCCTGCAATGAACCGATTGTGACCACGGCAGCCTCATTGGCGGCGACCTCACGTGAAACGATGGTTTGCAGCCGCATTACTGTTGCGGCGGCCATGACAACAGGATCGATGCTGGCCTCGGGCATCGAGCCGTGAGCGCCGCGCCCAAATAATCGAATCTGCAAGCTGTCGCCGGCCGAGGTAATGACGCCCGCACGCCAGCCGAGGGTGCCAGCGGGCGCGACCATGACGTGTTGCCCGAGAACCACGTCCGGTTGGGGAAAGCGGGTGAAGAGCCCGTCGTCAATCATGGCCTGAGCGCCCGACGCGGTCTCCTCGGCCGGCTGAAAGGCGGCCATAATCGTCCCCCGCCATGGCTTGCGAGCCTGCGCGAACAAGGTGGCTGCTCCAACCAGCCATGTGACATGCATGTCATGGCCGCAGGCATGCATCACCGGCACGGTGTTCCCGTCGCGGTCAGTGGCCGTAATTTTGCTGGCATAAGGCAGGCCGGTAGCCTCCCGAACAGGCAGCGCGTCCATGTCGGCACGCAGCAGGACTGTTGGCCCATCGCCATTGCGCAACAGGCCCACAACGCCGGTCCCTCCTACTCCGGCAGTCACTTCATAGCCGGCAGCGCGCAGCCGGTCTGCCGCGATGCCCCCAGTGCGGGTCTCCTGCATCGATAACTCTGGATGAGCATGGGTGTCTTTGTAGACCCGCTCCAGGTCTGGAAGCAGGCCGTTCAGATTCGCAAGTACAGGTTCAGAAGTTGCCAAGTCTTTCATAGGGTCTGAGTGCCTTTCATGCCGGCGAATTAGCCGATAGTATACATGCAATTCCCGATCTTCGAGTTGTCCATTGAGCAATTCGATCTCTGCCACATAGCCTAACCAACTTGACGCTATGCACACACCGGAGCTTTTCAGGGGGCTAGAGAAGAGTTCGGAGGCATCAAGTCCGCCAAGTGGGCATAGAATGCCCAATCGCCATACCGCAGACAAATTGCATGCCGCCTGGGAGGGCGGGTTATTCGTGGGCGCGCTGGGATATTCTGGGCGCCTGATAGCGCACCTGCAGATAGGGCGTTTCCAACCGCTTCTGGCCTTCATATTTCGAGGTCAGGCAACTGTCGAGAATGCCGCTCACCATCAGAGTCCGCTCGACAGGATAAGGCGCCTTGCCGGTCATAAACATCTCCTCAATCTTGCTGACAAGGCAGGCGGAATAGGTCACGTTCGGATTGGGAGTGAGCAGGAACTGGGTGGACTGGATTTGCCGGAAGCCTTTCACGCGGGCGGCAAAGTTGTAATCCTCGACGGCGCCGTTCAGCATCAGCAGCGTGGTGCGCAGGCCGTCGTTGTGCTCGATGAAGTAGGCCCACGGGTCTTTCACCAGACTCTGCAGCGTGCCATTGGCCAGCAGGTCCTGCGTGCGGCCGTCTTTCACGCTCAGGCCCTGGGACGTGTCGCTGCGGGAGAGCGCGGCTTGCAGCAGGTCCTTTGACCATCGTCCTTCGCGGCCCGCTTTCCACACGGCATCGCCCGTGATCAATTGCACGGCCTTCACGCCTGTCTCCCCGCCTTTGCGACGCTCGATCATGCACTGCATGCCCTCGAGTGCGTGGTAATCCATAGCATCCGACCCGCCCACGCCCACCATCAGCGCCTCTTCAATCTCGCAGCCAAGGGGCAGTTCGATGTCGGGCAGGCGCCAGGTGACGGGAAGGCTTGAGCCGGCCAGCATGGGAAAATTCATCCGATGATGGGCCGCCACCATCCATTGGGCCTTCTTGAAGTCGTAGGAAAGGTTCTTGTCATTGTAAACGGGGACCACGCGGCCGTCTTTTTCAAAGACGTCGACCACCTGCTTGAAAAATTCGTACCTGGGGTAGAGAATCTGCCCCTTTGCGTTCCGCGGGTAATCACCGTGCTCGCCAACCGTCAGCACCGCGTCCACGGCCAGCTTGTCGCCGCCGCAGCGCAGCGCCTCGGCAATGGTGGGGTAGACGGTGAAGCCAAACTCTTTGGCCCGCTGGGCGCTCAGGTCGTTTTCTGGTTTCTGGTCGACATAAAGCGACACCACTTTGACATCCGGATGGTGCCACTCGCCCCCGATGGGGTAGCCCACCAGAAAGCGGTCGCCGATGTGCTGGGCGTGCGACAGGTAATAATAAACGGTTGCGATGACTGCAATGCGGCGAGGCATAGGAATCAGGTTCTCCAGAAAGTGGATTCTTTCGTCGACTGATAGCTGATGTTCAGGTGCGGCGTCTCATAGCGCGCCTTGCGGTAGAGACTTTCCATTCCCGCCGCCGTCAGTCCCGTGGTCAGCAGCGTTCGCTCCACCGGGTAGGAGGCGCGGCCGGTCAGGATCATCTTTTCTATGTAGTGTACAAGGGGGCTGAAGAAGTTCGCCAGCGTGGTGCGGCCCGGCGGCATGGGCAGATACATCTGCGTGGAAAAAATTCCCGGGCGGCCGTCAACGCGGGCGGCAAAGTTGAAGTCCTCCACCAGCCCATTCATCAGCAGCATGGTGCACTGCACGCCGTCCAGGTGCTCATAGTGATAGGCCACGGGATCTTTTACCAGCCGCCGCATCTCGTCGTCGGTGGGATAGATGTCGTTGAAGGTGGACCGGGCGGGCGTGAGCGTGTGGCTTCGGCACAAAGCCGCTTTCATCAAGTCTCGTGACCACACGCCTTCCCGGAGCGCTTTCCAGAAATCCTCTCCCCGGTAGGCCTGCAGCCACTTCACCCCAACCTCGCCGCCTTTGCGCCGTTCCACCATGCATTGCAGCGTTTCCAGCCCGTGGAAGTCGTAACTGTCCACGCCGCCCCAGGCAACGCATACAGCCTCGCGCACCCGCCCGACGGATGGCATTTCAAGCGAGGGCGTTCGCCAGGTAACCGGCAGGCTCGAGCCGGCCATGAACGGAAAACCCATCTGCCGCGAAGTGTCGTACATCTTGCGCGCCCAGTCCCAGTTCCAGGAAAGGTGCTTGTCATTGTAGACAGGCACAACGCGGCCGCTTGATTTGAACACCTTCACGATCTGCTCGAAGAACTGGTAGCGGGGGTAGAGCGTCTGCCCGAGTTTGTTCCGCGGATAGTGGCCGTGTTCGCCGATCAGCAGCACGGCATCCACCGCCAGCTTGCTGCCGCCCAGAGTCAGAGTTTCAGCAATGGTGGGATAAATCTTCATCGTCGGGAATAGTTTGGCGCGCTCGCGGCTGAGATCGTCCTTTTCCACCTCGTCGACGTAAAGCCCCACCAGGTCGACGGGCGGGTGGTGCCACGTGCTGTTCCAGCCATAGCCAAACAGGAACCGGTCCACGATTTGCTGCGTGTGAGAATACTTGAAGTAAATGGTGGTCACTGCAGCGATCCTGGGCCTTCTGCCGGAACCAACCCTGGCCCATGCCGTTGGTCCAGCAGCGGAGGCCAGCATCGCTGCCAACATTTCGCGCCGAGTCATCATTCAACACTCCCACAAAACGAGCCTGGAAATCCTCTGAAGCAGCCGTGCGGTCTTCAGTTCTGGTTCACCTTTGCAGTTCAGAGCAAGCAGCAAACTACTACAGCCTTGCGCACCGCGCAATAGCATTCTGTGCTGTTTCGCGCTTTCCGGTTATCGAGGGAAAAACCCAATCTCCGGGAAACCGCAAAGCACATCGGCGGAAGGATCTCCTTTGCAGAATCAGGCCCGTTCGCCGCTGGGGCCCCACCAACGGGAGGATCAGATTTTCAATTGCCGAAGATCGATTTTGTCGCGGTCCCAAACGCCCAGGCCCAGCGCGCCGGCGATCTCCACGTGCTCGGGCTGCCGGTGCACGAAGGAACTGAATTTATCAGGCGTTGCTTCGTAAAGCGTTTTCATCCCCGCTGAAACCCTTTTGGCGTCGATGACCTCCCAGCCCACATGGTCAAGCGCCACCGGGTCCGTGGCAAAATAGAGCGTGCGATGTTCCCAAACGAACTCAGGCCTTGCGCCAGGCCCGCCGTCATAGAGGCCCTTGACGCCGTCGAGAATGTGCAGAACGGCTTTGTTGCGGATGACGGGCAGGGAAACAACGGCGGGGATAAAGGCATTGCAGGCGTTCAGCGTGGAGGAAGAGTGGCTGCGGCTGACGTTGTTGACGAGGCCGTGAGACATGTTCTTCAGCGCCAGCGTGACTCCCGCCGACTGGTGGTCTTTGAGTACGGGAACGTTGATCAGCTTATTTACCTGGCGGGTGATAAAGCGGGCCGCGAAAGACCGCCGCGCCGTGGCGTTGTCGACGCCGTAGCCTGGCAGAGTCAGCGCCATATCCAGGTAATGATCAGGGTCATAACCGTCCATCCCCATCTGAATATGCTCAAAGTGGTCGGCCGCGTAGGAAGTGCGCACGCCTTCGGGCAGCCACTTATCATATCCCGCCTGGAAAAACTGGTCCCGGTAACGGTCGTAAGCAATAATGTCCTGGTTCCGGACGCCGGCGGCCTTGAGGCCCGCGATGATTTCACGAACCACGGTTGCGTCCGATTTCACCAGCGGCTGGCCCACCGGGTTGAGCTTGATTCCCACAACATCCCCGGGCCCGAAAAAAAGGCGCCAGGCATCGGCCCATGAGTCCGCTCCTGTCAACTCCGTCATGCCGCGCTGCATCATCTGCTGCACGGCGGCGGCCTGATACTTGCCGGACACGAGAACGGCAGGATTTTCCACGGAAACCACGCGGCCCGGAAAAGGTCCCGGCATGCGGAGCTTGCTGGCGTCAGTTTTCGATTCCGGGCGGGCAGCCATGGCCAACGACTTTGCGCTGGCCGCAGCGGCAGCCCCGCCCCCCATGGCTTTCAACCATTCACGACGGTTAAATTGCATATGCACCCCCTGCTGGCCATCAACGTATCACCGAAGTTGCGGCAATACAATTCAAAAGCCGCCCGTGGCGGGGACCAGCCGGTCTGACATGAACGTCTGCCGGCGCGGGCCTGCAGATTTAACATTTTGGAGCTTATCTTTTACAGGACCTTCCCCATTTTTTAAGTCGTTGCTGCAGATCTGCTGCCGGCACGCTCTCCTGAAACTCGGCACGGGTGGAGATTTGACTGTCAGCGGCAAATGCGAAGCACAATCGTGCTCTCATGCCCGAGCAGCCCGGCGAAAAGGGGCCAGCGGGGGGGCAACTTTGTGGGCGAAAATCCTCGGGTTCGTTTTGGGTTCGTTTTTTTCGCGGTCTGATTCTAAAGGACTTCTCGGGTTCGTTTTCGGGTTCGTTTTTTCCACAGGTGCGATTCTAAAGGACTTCTCGGGTTCGTTTTCGGGTTCGTTTCGGCTAACATGTGTAGCCTTTCCCTTTGTTTTCAACAACTTCTCGGCTTCGTTTCTGCAAATAAAATTCTTTTGTCCCACGTCTTTTAGTGGCCAAAATCGTCTGCCTGTGTTTTCAGTTACTTACAGTCATTAAATAGTCCAGACAGACTGCCTATTTCTTTCGGGTTGCGCCCCGTCCGGCGCGACATCCTGAAGACTAGCACGGTAGCTTAGATTTGTCAAGCGAAATCGGCCGATGGAGTTTCCTCATTTTTCCGCCGGGTGCAGCGGCGGCGTTGTTATTGGCGCGAATCCGGGCGGAGCACTCGCCTTGCCCGGTTGCGTTCGCTGAGGTTCGGGGTGCGCCTGCTTGCTGAAAACAAGGCGCCTCCGCCTGCTCCCGGATCGCCCTACCTATGTGCCGCCCGCTTTAAACCTGAGATTTTTCAACCACAGGTTTGCCGTCCTCGCTTGCCCGATTTCGGGGGATGCTATCTCCTGTATTTTTCACAGGCAGGAGCGACAGACCTTAAATTTTGAGGAATGTCCTTTTATCTTTTACAATTGACCTTTCTGCTTTTCGGGTCCACATGTCCATAGGGAAGAATTCAGTTCTGGGATTTGCGCGAAGCGTGTACGGGCGCCTCGAGCGGCCGATTTCTTCCCTCTCGCTCATCGGCGGGTTTGTGTTTGACGCGTTCACGCTGACGCGCGTGGACATTCCCTGGGACAACATCTGGGTTGCCGCCCACCTTGCCGTGGTGACCGTCTGCGTCATCTGGATCAACCTGCTGAAGGACGCCCCGGATGAGCACGGGGTGCGGCCTGAAGCAGACCCGCACAGGCTTTATTTCTGGCTTGTCAATCTCATCCAGTTTGCCTTTGGAGGCCTCCTTTCTGTCTTTCTCGTCTTCTATTTCCGCAGTGGAACCATCTGGACAAGCTGGCCGTTTCTATTAATGCTCGCCCTGGCTTTTATCGCCAATGAGTTCCTGAAGCGCCGCTATGCGCGCCTCTCCTTCCAGATTGCTCTGCTGTTTCTTGCGCTCTATGCGTTTGCTATTTACATAATGCCGATGCTTCTGCACCAGATCAGTTCAAGAGTATTTCTGATCAGCGGCATTGCCAGCGTGGCTGCAATCAGTATCGTGCTTCTCATCCTTGCGGTTTTTTCACGCCACAGGTTCCATGGACGAAGTGGATGGGCGACCATGGCTTCCATCGCCGGCATTCTGGTCATTGTGAACGGCCTTTATTTCCTGAACCTCATCCCGCCGCTTCCTTTGTCGTTGAAGGAAGCGGACATTTACCACTCGCTCACCGTGAAGGGTCCCGGAAATTACACAGCGGCCGGTGAACGTCAAATCACCGACGGATTTGCTTCCATTGGTTTCATCAGACGGTTTTTCTCCCTCCGCCAGACCATCCACATCAAGCCCGGCGACGCCCTTACTTTTTATTCGGCGGTCTTCTGTCCGAGCCGGTTGACTACGGAGATCGTTCACGAATGGCAGCACTACGATCGATCCACCGGCGAGTGGACTACGCGCGCCGTCGTTCACCTTCCCGTAGTGGGAGGGCGAGGGGAAGGCTATCGAACGTTTTCACGCTTGCCCTCCATCACCGCCGGCCTGTGGCGCGTGGACGTGGAAACTCCCGGCGGACTGGCCATCGGGCGCTTCAATTTCCGCGTTGTCCTGCAACCCACGGAGCCCACGTTGCAAACGGAAACCATTCATTAATCTAGTGCGGTATTTTCCAGGGACCTTTCGGCTCGAATCCCCTTGCCAAAGCTGTGGGAAGAGGATCTCGCTGGCCTCTGGCCGTTCACCCATGCCCGTGGCGCGCCACTCTGCTAAGATGGTGCTATGATGCCGTCCATCGATTTCGCCTCGGCACCCTTTCTGGTGATCTGGGAGACGACACAGGCCTGTGATCTTTCCTGTGTGCACTGCCGTGCATCGGCCCAGCCCTTGCGCCATCCTGAGGAACTTACGACCGAGGAAGGGTTCAAGCTCCTGGCTGATGTGGCGCAGATGGGCACACCGGTTTTCATCCTCAGCGGCGGCGACCCGGCCAAGCGCCCCGACTTGCTGGAGCTGGTGCGGGAAGGCAAGCGGTTGGGGCTGCGCATGGGAACCGTGCCGGCCGCGACCCCCACCCTTAGCGAAGAGCTGGTGCGCAACCTGAAGCAGGCGGGACTTGACCAGATGGCGCTCAGCCTGGATTATCCCCAGGCCGACCTGCACGACGGTTTCCGCAGTGTCAAGGGCGCCTTCGCCAAAACCATGGAAGCGGCGGAATGGGCGCACCGGAATAACCTGCCTTTGCAGATCAACACCACGCTCTGGGCGGGGTCTGTGCCTTATCTCTCGGAGATGGCCGAAGTGGTTGAGCGACTCGGGGCGGTTTTCTGGGAGGTGTTTTTCCTGGTCCCCGTTGGACGCGGCGAAGCCCTGGATGGGATTGAAGCGCGGCGCTGCGAGGAGCTGTTTGCCATCCTCTACGAGGTTCAGAAAAAGTCTCATTTTATTCTGAAAGTCACCGAGGCGCCGCACTATCGCCGGTATGTGGCGCAGCGCGAGGCCGCAGGGGATTCTGCCCGGCCCGCGCACGGGCATCCGGGTCACGGCGGAATGGTTTCGATGCCGGAAATGCTGCGAAGGTCAGAAGGCCCGGGCCACACGATCGGGTTTGCGCCCCACGGAGTGAATGCAGGCAAGGGCTTCGTCTTTGTTTCCCACCTGGGCGAAGTTTATCCCAGCGGTTTCCTTCCCAAGTCAGCCGGTAACGTGCGGTCGCAGAGTTTAAGTGAGATTTACCGCAACTCCCCTCTGATGCGCGAGCTGCGTGATCCCGATGCCCTGCACGGCCGCTGCCGCCAGTGCGAATATCGTTCCATTTGCGGGGGCTCCCGGTCGCGGGCCTATGCGCTCACCGGCGACTACCTGGCCACCGACCCCTGGTGTGCATACCAGCCCCGGCGCGCCAGGGCCTAGCCGGAATTCCGGAAGGCCTCCGTTGTATACTGAGTACGCCCGAAATCTGTGCGGGATTGGGGCCCCATTCAGAGGTATTAGCCAATGAAAAATCGACCGATTCGCAGCGTGAGCCGTTTCTCTATCCTGGCGCTCTTCTCGTTAATTACCGCCTGCGGCCTCGCGCCATTATGCTTCTCTCTAGCTGCCGTGAAGAAAGTGGTCAGGAACCAGGCGGACCTTCCCAGGTTCAACTATAAGATCGCCGGAACAGCCACGGAATTGCTGCAGTCCAGCGACGCCACCTTCGGCGCATTTGCGGCCCGGGTGAAGAACGACGTCGCCTCAGTCCTCGCGAACTACGATGTGCAGGACCACGCGTCGATGCGCGAATTGCTCGGCGTGAAACTCGATCTGCAGTTGCTGGTTGGTGACAACCAGGGCGCGCTTGACACCGTGGAAAAACTCCGCGCGGCACAGGACAAGCCGGACGCCAAGCTGCTGACAGGCCTCTCGACCCGCGCCATGATTGAAGCGCAAAAGGCCACCGGCCACACCTCCGGCGCCGATTACTTCGAGGCCTTTCAGAAAGCCTTCGCGGCGGAAGTCAAGCCGTTGCCGTGGCCGGTTGTAGGCACCATGATCAAGCAGGAAAAGAGCAGTTTTGAAATCATCACGCCGGCGCTGATTTTGGGCAGCGTCAAAGCAAACATCGAGCCCGCCGTTGCCAAGCGCCACAGCCTCAGCAACGACCTGGCCTGGGGCCTGATCCAGGACCGCTTCCTCCTCAAGCGCGAGATCGCTCTTATGCCTGCCATGGACGCTGTGCTCAAGCAGGAAGTCGCCGCCAACAACGTCGAGAAACCCGACATCTGGGCAGCCCGCGACGTGACGCTGACCGATGCCGGCAAGCTTACTCCCGTCAACGTGGCCATCTGGGATTCCGGCAGCGACCTCGCGATGTTTCCGGGTCGCGCCTACACGGTTCCCCAACCCGCGCCACCCGCCGACCCGCACGACATTGCGTTTGACCTGAAGGGATTTCCCGCGCACGGCGAACTGTTTCCGCTGACGGCGGAGCAGAAGAAGGAGTATCCCTCCATGCTCGGCGACCTGAAGGGTTTTTCAGATCTTCAGGCCTCGATTGACAGCCCTGAAGCGACGGCCCTGCGCAGGAAGCTTGCCCACATGCCGGCGTCCCAGGTGCCATCATTCCTCCAGAATCTGGAGCTCTTTGCAATCTACTCCCACGGAACGCATGTTGCCGGCATTGCCGCGCGGGGCAATCCGGCAATCAGGCTCGCGGTTGGCCGTATTACTTTCGATTGGCATAACGTTCCGTTGCCGCCCAGTAAGGAACTCTCTGAGC
>DASSJE010000095.1:0-2774 GCA_035691365.1 Terriglobia bacterium | reverse complement strand
CGTTATTCTCCAGACAATGCCGCAAAATCCCTGGAACCCTGGAGCAGATCGTGGCCCTTCCTATTTTGACGTAACCCATGTTTTTGCACTCAGTCTGATCCAGGCGCTCCCGTTGGACCGCGTGGATTTTTTGCAGCCTCTGGGCAGGTCTTTCACGCAGGGATGGCAGTTTCTGAATATAACAACCTTGATGACGGGATTGCCGTTCACCGTTTATTCCGGAATCCAGCAGACCGGCGCGGGGACCTCGAGCGCCGACCGCCCCGACCAGATTGCTCAACCCGTTTTTTCGACCAGCCGCTCGATTCGCGAAGATTACTTCGGGAGCGGCGAGAGCAACTCTTCATTCTTCAGCATTCCCATCAATGTGGCCGGCGGCACGGGCCCCAATCATGGAGTTTTTGGAACGCTGGGGCGGAACACCTTCCGAGGACCTCAATACCACAACTTCGACTTCGCCCTGATTAAGGACACGCCTTTTGGCAAACGGGGCAACAGTGAATTGGGCATTCTGCAGTTCCGCGCGGAGTTCTTCAACGCTTTTAATCTGGTGAATTTTGGCATCCCTTCCAACACGATAAAGGGGAGCGGTTTTGGAGTTATCAGCAGGACCACAGGGACTTCCCGCCAGATCCAGTTTTCCCTGAGGCTGGTCTACTGATCCTTCGGCTTTCCATGGCATGCTGTATTGGTGTGGGGCTTTATCGGACCCCGGCAAATCATAAAATCGTGGGTTTGCAACGCCCCCGTGTGTACCCGCCACGTTGCTCCTCAAGTATGCGATTAATTTTTCCGATCAGAAAGATTTGGGGAACGAATGAAGAGCGTTGTGCACAAAAAAATCGATTGCGCAGCCGGGCGGGGAGCCTATCGGCTTTCGGGCAGTGAGGACAGGAATGAAATCCCGTTCAGGAGGGACAGAAGTATCTTCCTCTTTTTAACGTATACGGCACAGGAGCTTTTCCAGTTTACCTAATATGATGACTACTATGAATTGTTTCGGCTTGGGTGCCGATATGCAATAGCTTGTATTAATCGTCTTGGTAATCTCGCTTGACAGCACCGGGCTTTTACGATTTATAATATAAGCGGTTATGTACCGTGTTCTCTAATACCGGTGACCCTTGGGGGAGGGGATCAAGCTTCTGATCTGCCTGTTTCTTTCCTAGGGGCTGACCTGCGGTCACTGCGCTCATCTGCCAGTCATTTAGAAACCGGACGACCTTTTCTACCGTTGCTGAGTCGTCCGTCAATCCTAAAAATGAGAGGTTAGAGCCACCGTGAGTGCTCAGGTCAGCATTTTCCTTCTCGCGCAGAATCGTCTTCTGCTTGAAGCCTTAGCAAGAATCCTTCGCAAAAAAAGCGAGTTTGTTGTGGTCCAAGCCACGGCCTGCACTCCTGAGACTGCCAGGTTGGTAGAGGACTCCGGCTGCGAAGTCCTGATGGTTGACTCCTCCGTTACGGATGCTTTTGGGTTCCAACTCGTCCATGAAATCGTAGATTCTACCGACGGGCTGAAAGCTCTGATGATCGGTATGGAATGGGAGGAAGAAACATTCCTGAAAGCCGTCGGCGCTGGAGTTGCTGGCTATGTGTTGAAGGAAGCTTCAGCCATGGATGTCGTTGCGGCCATCCGGGCCGTGGCGCGGGGCGAGGCGGTTTGCCCCCCGGGCCTTTGCCGATCACTTTTCCGCTATGTTGCCGCAACGTGCACAAACCTGCCCAGCATGCGGGTGAAATCGCAATTGGGGTTGACCCGCCGCCAGCAACAACTAGTGCCCTTGATTGCCCAGGGCCTGACGAACAAAGAGATTGCCCTCCAGTTGAACCTTTCCGAACAGACCATCAAAAACCATGTCCACCGCATGCTGCAGAAAGTCGGGGCTGAGGATCGCCTCTCCGTGGTTGAAATGGTCAGGGTCAACCAGGTTTTCTTATAATCCTTCACTCTTTCTTTCTGCGGTCATTAGCATTCCCTGCGTCTCCAATTAGACCTGAATTGGTACTTCCACAGGCGGGTGTACTGGTACAGGTCCAGCCTGATTAACTCCGCGGTCCGGCCTCTCCATTGAACCTTCCTTTCCGCTGGCATCTGTCAAAGACTAATTAGATGATGGAGAGCCGCATGACAAGAAACATACGTGTGCTTGTTGCCAACCGGCCGAGGTTGATCCGTGAACTCCTTCTGGCAACTATCGCTGACCAACCCGACATCGAGGTGGTCGGCGAGGTTCAGAATGAGGCGGACATCCTTGGCGCCGTAGAAGAGGAGCAGCCGGATTTCCTGATCGTCGCGCTTGACAACCCGCTATCGCGTCCGGCCGTTTGTGACATATTGCTCGAAAAGTTTCCGAGCATGAAGATTCTCGCCGTGGCGCCGGAGCGCAACAGTAGTGTGTTCTACTGGGCTTCAATCGATATCCATTCCTTCGATGTAGAAGCTTCTGAAGAAGGAATTCTTAATGCCCTCCGGGGTCCTGGGCGGCGAGCAGGAGGCTATCAGTGAGTTTTCGTTTTATAAATTGGCGATGGTTTTCTGTTTGGCGCACATGGCTCACAAGGTGTGCGCTGTTGGGGCTACTGGCATTGGTGGCCGCATCATCTTTCCTTCTGATCGCCCAGCAGCAGCAACGGCAGCAGCCGCAGGATCAGTCCACAACGCAGGGGCAGTATGGGCAAAGCGATCAGGGCTACAGCCTGGCGCACGCGTCGAACCTGGCGCGGCAGAACCTGGACTACGTAGCAGGCTCGGCGCGGGAGATTGAGACAGTGCT
>DASSJE010000094.1:0-17891 GCA_035691365.1 Terriglobia bacterium | reverse complement strand
GCAAGCAATTGAACAACGTGGTCGGTGTGGTCCTGAACAGCATGGACGTACGGGCCATGGAGGATTACTACGGATACGACTCATATGGATACGGTAATGACGGTACCGGCACAGGTGGTGACGAGGATTCCGGCCGTACTCCTTATGAGAAGCGGATTGCGGGACAAAGGTCCTGATGCAACCTACTGCCTGGGCATGGGAAACAGGGCTGAGGTTGCTTCCGGTTGCAGAGAAAGAGCTGGTACGGCTCGACCGCAACTGAGTAGAAGGATTTGGGTAAGGCTCCGGCTGTGTGAAGCCGGGGAATGATTCCAGGTTTGGATTTTGGGGACACAGGCAGTGTGGCTCAGAGGGCGGAGCTATGCACCAATATCTGGATCACCAAATTGCTGGCGAGACGGGCAACGCGAGGCCGGCTTTTCAACGCCCGCAATCGCCCGGAACGCCGCCTCAGGTATGGCAAGTGCCGGGGGCAGTTTTATGCTTCTACTGATTTTCAACGCTCAGGTAGCCAGGTGAAACTTATGCCACTTCGTAGTATGCGCAGTCAACAAAATCAGGGAACTATGGCGTCATCATTGCCACAGGAGGGTCCGGTTCGCGTCGACGACTCCATTCCCGGCGAAAAACAATTTGGCGAGCTTCTCTGCCTGGAGCGGAGAAGGGCGGAGAGGTCGAAAAAACCATTTTTGCTGATGCTCCTTGACCTTCGAAACGTCATGGCGAACGGCAACGGTGGAAGGATGATTGAAGAGGTCTGGACTTCCGTCTGTTCCTCATCTCGGGATTCAGATATCCGTGGCTGGTATTTGCAGGGAGCTATCCTGGGCGTCATTTTTGTTGAGGTCAGGCAGGAGGGGCCGATAACCGTCAGCGATGTCATCCACGCCAAAGTGGTTGCAGCCCTTTCCAAACGCCTGGAAGCCGGCGAGATCAACCGAATCGATATCCGGATGTACCTGCAGCCGGACAGAGCTTCCAACTGGGAGAACTGGTCAGGGCTCTATCGGGATTTGCGAGAAAAAGAATCGGGCAGGAAGCTGCACCACGCTGTGAAGAGGACCCTCGATATCATCGGAAGCGCGACAGCACTGTGCATGCTTTCTCCTCTGATGGGTGTCATTGCTCTGCTGATAAAGATGACCTCAGACGGCCCGATCCTCTTCCGGCAGTCGCGAGTGGGCTATCGGGGAGTTCCCTTTACGTTCTTAAAGTTCCGGACCATGCGTCCGGCCAATGACGGGACGGTGCACAAAGAATTTATTCAGCGGTTTATCGCCGGCAAAGTGGAATCAAATGGGCCGGCTCCTGTCTACAAGATCAGGGAGGACCCCCGCATTACGCGGATCGGCAAATTCCTGCGAAAGACCAGCCTGGATGAATTGCCGCAATTTTGGAATGTCTTGATGGGTGAAATGTCGTTGGTGGGGCCGAGGCCTCCCATTCCCTACGAAGTGGAATACTACGACATCTGGCATCGGCGGCGCGTTCTGGAGGTCAAACCTGGTTTGACGGGTTTATGGCAAGTCAGGGGACGCAGCCGCACGACGTTTAATGACATGGTTCGGCTGGATCTGCAATACGCGAGGTCGTGTTCGATATGGCTGGACCTCAAGATTTTGTTTGAAACACCGCTCGCCATGATTTCAGGCGACGGAGCCTATTGAAGGCATACCTTACCTGCCCGAAGGAATGAAATCAACAATTAGAACGTGCACGCCTCATGCTTCTCGCAGCTTTGTGCCTGAAGTTGGGAGGCTTGTGCGGCAGGAAGGCGGACAGTCCGGTGGAATCGGCTGATGACTGCCTGGTTTTATCCAGGGTCAAGCCGCTCCGGACATTAGGGGGTGCGACATGGTTGGAGTTGGAGTGATTGGTTACGGTTATTGGGGGCCGAACATCGTCAGGAATTTACAGGCCCTCGCTGGCGCCCGCGTTGTGGGTATTTGCGATAAGAATCCTGCAGCTTTGCGCCGGGCGGAGTCGGTGAATCATGGTACGCGGCTGTTCAACAACCCTCAGGATCTCGTCTCTTCGCCGGATATTGACGCCGTCGCGGTGATTTCGCCGGTTTGGACACACTATGAGCTGGCAAAGTTAGCCCTGGAGAACGGGAAACACGTTTTTGTGGAAAAGCCTTTTACGCGCACGGTCGCCGAGGCCGAGGAACTTATCGAAATCGCTCGGAAGAAGAGCCTGAAGATCATGGTGGACCACACGTTCCTCTTTACGGGCGCCGTCCGAAAAATTCGCGAATTGGTTGATGAAGGGACCCTGGGGTCGCTCTATTACTATGACTCGATGAGGGTCAACCTGGGTCTGTTCCAGCACGACGTCAATGTTGTCTGGGACCTCGCGCCGCATGACCTCTCCATTCTGGATTACCTGATTCAGAAAAAACCCGAGGCCATCATTGCTACGGGCGAGCACCATCTCAACGGGCTTGAAGACGTGGCCTTCATTACGATCTATTTCCCCGGGAATGTGATCGCACACGTGAACGTGAACTGGCTTTCTCCCGTCAAGGTCCGGACTACCCTGATTGGCGGTGAGAAAAGGATGCTGGTCTGGAACGACCTCGAGGCCGACGAAAAGATCAAGGTGTATGACAAGGGTGTTGAGATGAGCAATCGCGAGGGAGTCTATAACCTGCTCGTCAGCTACCGTTCCGGCGACATGTGGGCGCCCAAGGTGGAACAGTGCGAAGCCCTTCGTACAGAACTGTCCTACTTCGTCAACTGCATCGAGAGCGGTGAAACTCCGTTCAACGACGGAGAGGCCGGCCTGCGGGTTGTCAGGATGCTGGAGGCAGCTGAGCATTCGCTGAAAGCAAAAGGAAAGGCTGTTTACCTATGACCGATTTCGTGTGTGTTTCCCCTGATGTCAAGCTCGGATCGGGCGTCAAGCTTTCCAAATTTGTCAATCTTTACGGCTGCGAAATCGGCGACGAAACCAAGATCGGCGCCTTTGTCGAAGTCCAGAAGAATGCCAGGATCGGAAAACGCTGCAAGATCTCGAGCCACACCTTTATTTGTGAAGGCGTCACCATCGAAGACTACGTCTTTGTCGGCCACGGCGTAACGTTTATCAATGACAGTTACCCTCGAGCGGCAAATCCGGATGGAACGCTGCAGACAGAAAAAGACTGGAAGGTCGAACGGACGGTGATTAAGAAGGGAGCTTCAATCGGTTCGGGCGCGACCATCCTTGCCAATGTAACCATTGGAGAAAATGCCATCGTTGGCGCCGGGGCTGTCGTGACAAAAGACGTTGCCGCCAATGTGATTGTGGTGGGCAGTCCCGCAAGGTTTCTGAGATCGATAGCTATGGGAGGAAATAATGGGCACAGCCTATAAAGTACCGTTTCTTGATTTGACTGGATTACACGCGGCAATTGAAGAAGAACTTGTGGCCGTATTCAGGCAGGCCCTGCGGACCGCGGGATTTGTCGGCGGTCCGGAAGTCGAGCAATTCGAAAAGGAATTTGCTGAGTTCTGCGACGTTGGTCATAGCGTGGGCGTCAACAGCGGCACCGATGCGTTGAGGTTCGCGCTGATCGCCGCCGGCGTTGGTTCCGGCGACGCCGTGATCACTGTCCCCAACACCTTTATCGCCACCACGGAAGCGATTTCACAGGCAGGCGCTGTGCCGCGTTTTGTGGACGTAGACCCGCAAACCTACAACATGGATGTCAGCCGGCTGGAACACTATCTGGTCAACAAGTGCTTTGTGGACCGCGCCAGCGGTCGCATGTTTGATCTGGCGACAGGTAATGTGGTGAAGGCGATTATTCCTGTTCATCTCTATGGCCAGCCTGCGGACATGGACCCGATCCTGGAACTGGCGGAACGTTACCATCTGGTGGTGATTGAAGACGCCTGCCAGGCGCACGGCGCACAGTACTATTCAAGGAAAATGAAGCAGTGGAGAATGGCAGGTTCAATGGGGCTTGCCGCAGCCTTCAGTTTCTACCCGGGTAAGAACCTGGGCGCCTGCGGCGAGGGTGGGGCCGTCACCACAAATGATCCGGAAGTGGCGCGAAAGGTCCGCATGCTCCGTGATCACGGCCAGCCCAAAAAGTACTATCACGATGTCGAAGGCTACAACGGGCGGCTGGATTCCATCCAGGCAGGCATTTTGCGGGTCAAGCTCAGGTCTCTTGCCGAATGGAACGAGAAGCGGCGCGAAGCCGCCGGGCGTTACCGTGAATTACTTGCGGGCCAGCCGGTCATTTTGCCCCACGAACCGGAGTGGGCCAACGCCATTTACCACCTGTTTGTAGTCCGGATCGAGAGCCGCAGCGAGGCCATGGAATTCCTTTCTGAAGCGGGCGTTGGCAGCGGAATTCACTACCCCATTCCGTTGCACCTTCAAAAGGCTTACAGCCATCTGGATTACAAGCCGGGTGACTTCCCGGTGGCCGAGAAAGCGGCAGATGAGATCGTCTCACTTCCGATGTTCCCTGGGCTTACCAGCGAGCAGCAACAGTTGGTGGCAGCCCGGCTGCAGGAATTTGCCAGCAAGCTCTCTGGAGATGAAGAGCGCGAAGCCGCCGCTTGAGCACACCCTCCGGAAACTTCAATCATCCTGCCTTGAGGATTTGATTTCCAACGCTTGTGACTGTTTGGGAAACGGGGAATCCGCAAATGCACAAATTGGGTCCTGGTTACGTACCAGAGGTTGACACGGTAGACGAACATGCGTGGTACCGGATCTTGCAGGAGTTCAACGACGCCAGCATTTATCAAACCTTTGCCGCTGGGGTGGCCTCTTGCAGTCGACGGAATTTAAGCCATCTGATCCTGAAGAACGACGGCGAAATCGTAGCCGCGGCCCAAGCCCGGATCACAAGACTGCCGCTGATTAAAGTGGGCACGGCCACCATCGAGTCGGGCCCTCTCTGGAAGCGTAGTGCCCGCGAGACAACCCCGGAAAGCTTCCGCCAGGTGGTTCGGGCATTGCGCAACGAATATGTTTGCAAGCGGGGGCTGGGCCTCCGGCTCTTTCCCCGAATCTATAACGACGATGATCCACGCCTGGGTACGGTCCTTCGTGAGGAGGGCTTTTCGCTAATTCCGAAAGCTGTTTGCAACAGGACGATCGTAATGGATCTGACCCCTACGCTCGATCAACTTTACGAAGGACTGGGAAGGAATTGGAAAAAAAATCTGAAACTCGCCAATAAGGGCAGGCTGGAATTGATTGAAGGGACTGGCGAGGACCTTTTCGAAGCATTCCTTGGAATTTACAAGGAGATGGTTTCGCGAAAGAAGTTTGTGAGTTTCGCCGATATCAGTAAATTCAGGGAAGTTCAAACCAGGCTGCCTGAGAATTTCAAAATGATCATCATGCTGGCCAAGTCTGACGAAGGGCTTTGCGCAGGATTGATCTGCCCCGCCATGGGGAAATCGGCCATCAACCTTTTTGGGGCGACGGGTAACATCGGCAAGAAAAGCCATGGGTCGTACTTCCTCCAGTGGAAGCTCATTGAGAAACTGAAAGAACTGGGGATTTCCACTTATGATCTGGATGGGATCGACCCCGTCGCGAATCCGGGGACATATAAGTTCAAGAAAGATCTCGGCGGCGCAAACGGCCGGGAAGTTTATCGTTTGGGGCGGTTCGACTCACACCCGGGGCCTGTCAGTTGCGCCTGTATCAATTTGGGAGATGGCATCAAGGCCATCCAGAGGTACTTTAAGCAATACGTCGGTGAATTTCGCCTCGAGAGCACAGGGGCCAAAGGGTAGCCCCAACACGATGCCATTCCTTTCCAATGGCATGTCAGATACCACGAGCAGCTTCAACTTGGCGCGATGACCCTTTTGGCTGCCGGCAGGACTGGTTCCGCCGGACATGGCGATCCTTCGAGCATTGACATGTATATCAATATGATTTCTCAAGCAATTGCCAGGTATTCAAGCGCTGTAAGGCGGCGTTTTATAATCTCGGTGCGGCGAAGACGATTTGATCTTCCGGACAGGGGGCCCATCGTTTCGTTCACCTTTGATGATTTCCCGCGCTCCGCGTTTACCAATGGCGGTGCGATCCTTAAATCCTATGGCGCTCGCGGGACTTATTATGCCGCGATGGGGCTGATGGGGCATAGGAACGAACTCGGAGAGCACTTTGGGACTGGTGACCTGGCGCGGTTGCTGGCTGACGGACATGAATTGGGCAGCCATACTTTCAGCCATTTTTCCTGCCGGTCGACCTCGTTCGATGCCTTTGAAGCTGATGTGCAAAAAGGCTGCGAGGCTGTGCAAAGCGTCACCCAAATACCTGGCGCCAGCCATTTTGCCTACCCCCACGGCCACGTTACCCTTAGAGTCAAAGGGCGCATCGGGCCGCAAATGAACAGCTGCCGCAGCACATTCGGAGGCGTAAACGTTACTCCGGTTGACTTGAATCTGTTGCTTGCAAATCGTCTTTACAACGGCACGTTTGACCTGACGGCAATTGACCATCTTTTTAAGGTGAATGATCGACGGCGCGGGTGGTTGATCTTTTATACGCACGACGTCAGGGACATTCCTTCGCGCCTGGGGTGTAAGCCCGGCCAGCTTGAAGCAGTGGTCCGCGTTGCGCTTCGCATGCGGCACAAGATTCTAACTATTGGCGCAGCGTTGGAGACATTAGAGTCTCAAGTCAACTCTCTTGCGTTTGAGGACCCCATGCAAAGGGTCAAATTGGCTGCATTCTGAGGTGACGTTCCGTCTAGCGTTGCAATCCCCGTCGCCTCCGAACCGCAAATCAATCTTTGTTTTCATAAATTGATAGAAGAATTACTTAAAAAGGAAAGACCTACTGAATCTTATTTTCCAATGTCCACATCAGCTTTCAAATTTGTCCACTTGGCAAAAAGTGCAGAGCCGGACATTGAGTCAGGATGCTTGGAATGACATACAAACGTTCTATTCCGAAAAAGATCTGGATCGATATCGACAATACGCCACATGTCCCGTTTTTTGCCCCAATAGTCGAAGGACTGACTCAGCGCGGGTTCCCAGTCCTGCTGACGGCGCGCGATGCTTATCAGGTGAAGGAACTCTTCCAGCTCTTCAAGCTACCTTGCCGGACAATTGGCCATCACTACGGCAAGAACAAGGTGCTGAAGGTGGTTGGGACGGTTATCCGTGGGTCGAGACTGGCTGCCGCAGTCGCCTTGTCCAGGCCGGCGCTGGCTTTATCCCACGGCTCGCGCTCTCAACTGCTTGCGGCATCCTTTCTAAGAATCCCTTCCATCATGATTGGTGATTATGAGTTTTCCAATTGGCGGAGCGGTGTCCGTCCCAGTTGGATAATGGTTCCATCGGTCATTCCCGAAACATCAATTCCGCTGAATAGAGAGCGCATTCTCAAGTATCCGGGCATTAAGGAAGATGTTTACGTTCCCGGCTTCAGGCCTGACCCGAGGCTGCGCGGTCAACTGGGCTTGAAAGAAGAGGACTTTGTGGTTACGGCTCGTCCGCCTGCGAATGAGGCTCATTACCATAATCCGGAAAGCGACGTACTGTTCCACGCGGCAATTGACTATCTTGCCTCAAAGGCCAGCGCCAGAATAGTTGTTTTGCCGAGGAACAAGAGGCAGGCAATTGCTGTGCGAGAGTGCTGGCCGCAGCTATTGGATTCAGGCAAGTTGATTATTCCTGAACACGTTGTTGACGGCCTGAATATGTTGTGGAGTTCTGACCTCGCCATCAGCGGGGGCGGGACGATGAATCGCGAGGCGGCGGCTCTAGGGGTGCCAGTCTACAGTGTATTCCGCGGCAAGATTGGAGCCGTTGACCAATACCTCGCGCGAAAGGGCAGGCTGGTGCTTCTGGAAAAGGCCGAGGACGTTCCTGAAAAGGTCATCCTCTCAAAGCGTCCGCGGCCCTCATCCCCCGCCAACAGGCACATTGAAACCCTGGAAACGATTGTTGAAAATATCGTTTCTATTACCGAAACGGGCAGCCCCGGCCATTTCCAGACAGAGCGGCTGGCGTCCTGAAACTGCAGTGAACAAGTGGCGGCGGGCGATTGTCCGGGTTTGATCCAGCTTCAGATCCGCTCCGGTAACTTTTGCCGGGCCGCCTGCCCGAGCATCGCATCTCTCTACGACTTCAATATGGGAATACAACCGATGATGTCCGGCACCGTGTTGCCCAAGCCTGCCCTGAATGATCTGGATCTGCGAAGGCTGGCCGAAAACGCCACCCGAAAGCTCCTCGATTATTGCCGGCGCAGTGATTGGGGGGGGTATGATCCGTACGATGCTTTGAACAGCAAAGTCTTCGTGATTCTGCCCTTCCTGAATTCCCGTCTGCCGCGGCTCGCCCTCACCCAGGCTTTGAAGAGGAGTCCCATCAACTTCCGGCGGCTGTTGCTGATTCAGAAGACCCAGAACCCGAAGGCGTTGGGGCTCTTTCTGTCGGCGTTTGTTAAGCTCTCAGGCTCCAACGTTGTGGATGCGGACCCTCTGATCGAGTTGATGATTGACCGGCTCATCGGACTTCGATCGCGAGACATCGCGTACTGGTGCTGGGGATACAGCTTTCCGTGGCAAACGCGGAAACTGATTGTTCCGCGTGGCGGACCCAATCTGGTCTGCACGGTATTCGCCGCGAATGCGCTTCTGGATGTTTATGAAAGTTCACAGGACGCGCGCTGCCTGGAAATGGCCTCGAGTGCTGCGGAATATATCGTTAACGAGCTCTACTGGACACGCGGCGCAACTGTCGCCGGTTTCAGTTACCCGCGGGCTGATCTTAAGGTGCAGGTGTATAACGCCAACTTCCTTGCCTCGGCCTTACTGTGCAGGGTGTACCGGCATACGGGAGAGGTGCGCTTTCTGGATCCTGCTCTCACCGCCGCCCGTTATTCGGCTGCAATGCAATTCTCCGATGGCTCCTGGACCTATGGTGAAATGCCATCCCAGCAATGGATTGACAATTTTCATACAGGGTTCAACCTTTGCGCCCTCCGGTCAATCGGGCGTGATGCCGGAACGCGTGAGTTCGACGCATTTCTCCAGCGCGGCCTTGAATATTATCGGTCTCATTTTTTGTGTGAGGATGGTGTGGTGAGGTATTTTCACAACCGCACTTATCCCATCGACATTCATTGTGTAGCGCAGACGATCATCACGCTGATGGAACTGGAGGATTTGGAACCTGCCTGCGTCACCGAGGCCCGGTCCGTCTTCCAATGGGCCATGAGCCACATGTGGGATGACAGGGGCTTCTTTTATTACCGCCGGCTCCCTCACTCGACAAACCGTATTTCCTATATGCGATGGTCGCAGGCCTGGATGTTTCTGGCCATGGCCACGCTGCTGTCACGGACCTGTGAAACCCTCCCAACGCCTCAGCCCCTTCAGGCGACGGCCCCCGTAGAGGTTTAGTTATGGCGGATCTCCCCGCTTACGTCATCATCACTCCGGCGCGCAATGAGGCTGAGTTTATCGAGCTGACCTTGAAGTCGGTGGTGGCGCAGACTGTCAAGCCAATCAAATGGGTGATTGTCAGTGACGGCTCAACCGACGGCACGGACGAAATCGTCAGCGGGTACGCGGCCCAAAATCCATGGATCGAGCTGGTGCGAATGCCCGAGCGCCGGGAACGGCATTTTGCCGGAAAAGTCCACGCTTTCAATGCAGGTTACTCCCGGGTGAAGGATCTGGATTACGCGGTGATTGTCAGCATGGACGCCGATATTTCTTTTGAAGAAGACTATTTCGCCTTCCTGCTCGCCAGGCTGGCCGCCAATTCGAGGCTGGGGATTGTTGGTACGCCCTTCCTGGAAGGGGAGTCGACATACGACTTTCGTTTCAGCAGTACTGACCATGTGTCCGGCGCCTGCCAGGTATTTCATCGCCTCTGCTTTGAGTCCATCGGAGGATATCAGCCGTTGAAATCCGGTGGAATAGATGTGACAGCAGTGCTGAGTGCGCGCGCGAAGGGATGGCAGACCAGGACCTTTACCGAAAAATTCTACGTCCACCATAGGAAGATGGGTGCCGCCCAATACGCGGGATATCGCGCTCGACTTAACGTTGGCCATAAGGACTATTTGCTGGGCAGCCACCCCGTGTGGGAGCTTTTCCGCTGCATTTATCAAATGCGATACAAGCCATACCTGATTGGCGGGACTCTGATGGCGGCGGCTTATTTCTGGGACCTGTTGCGGGGCGTGGAGCCAACCATGCCGGAAGACCTTATTCGATTTCGCCAGAAAGATCAGATGACCCGATTGAAAAGCTTCTTCTCAAGATCTGGCCATGCCACGCCCAAGTTGAGCAGCGGCCGTAGTTGAAACAAACTCTGCCGAGGACTTCAGCAGAGAAGCAGCCGAAAAAGATCGTTCCATAACTTTCTGAAGAGAGTGCGCCTCAACCATGCGTGCAAATTACACAGTGCCTGAATTGGTTATTCCAGCGGTCGACGATGGAGCTCGGGAGGAACGGACCGCCACAAATTCTGAAGCAATACCTGCCGGTGTCCTCATCATCAATGCCGACGACTGGGGCCGCGATTTCCTGACCACGGACCGGACGCTGGATTGTCTTCTTCGAGGAGCGGTTTCGTCCGTCAGCGCCATGGTTTTTATGCAAGATTCAGAGCGGTCAGCAGCGGTGGCCTGGGAGCGAGGGATCGACGCCGGACTCCATTTGAACCTGACAGCGCCGTTTACTTCGCCACGGTGCCCTTCCAGGCTTGCGGAACGCCAGACGGACATTGCACTCTACCTGCGCAGGAACCGCTTTGCGCCGGTGTTATTCAACCCTCTGCTGGCCGGTTCCTTTGAATATGTGGTGCGGGCCCAGGTGGAAGAATATGGCCGGCTCTACGGAGCGCTGCCCGAACGGATTGACGGCCATCATCACATGCACCTTTGCGCCAACGTCATTTGGGGAGGGCTGCTGCCTTCCGGGACCACGGTGCGGAGGAACTTCTCATTCCAGCCCGGCGAGAAGGGCCTGTGGAACCGGCTCTACCGGCAGGCGGTGGATTACATGCTGGCACGCCGCCATCGCATGACCGACTACTTCCTCTCGCTGGCGCCGTTCGACCCGCTCGACCGCCTGCAGAAGGTCTTCTCCCTGGCCCAGCGGCACGTCGTGGAAGTGGAGACACACCCCGTAAACGCGCATGAGTATCGGTTCCTGGCGGGAGGCGAGATCTTCCGGCACTCAAGGGAGTTGCGCATTGCGTCGCGGTACATTACAAGAGTGAACGGGCAGGCGAAGAGCTGCTAATGGGATGGACGCGGACCGTGAGATGTAGAAACTACGCGGTGTTCGAGAATTGGACACATCTCAAATTTTCAAGTATTTGAAATTTTATTAACTTATGTATTATCAACAAGTTATATTCAATGAGATTTTGCATTCTGAAAATCCCACGCGTCCCAAAAAGGGGCGGGGAGGGGCCGTATGTAGCCTACATTTGGCGGCTATGGCATGGCCGCGCGGGGCCGCCGGTCACGCCGCGGGCCCCCAGTAGGTTCGCCACGGGCGGCAGCCGATCAGACCCAGAGCGCGGTAGCGCGCTTCGCAGCTCAAAGGATTTTTCCATTGCCAGGCGGGCGGATTCGCCAGAGCAATTCTCGTTCGCTTATGAAAAGCAGCACTGACCACATTTGCGTTCGCATCTGCACCTACCAGCGCCCGCCGCTTCTCCGGCGCCTGCTGGAGGGGGCTTGCGAGCCAGTCTTATGAAAACCAGCACTGACCACATTTGCGTTTGCATTTGCACCTATCAGCGCCCGCTGCTTCTCCGGCGCCTGCTGGAGGGGCTTGCAAGCCAGTCCACGGACGGCAAGTTCACCTACTCCGTGGTCGTTGTGGATAATGACCGCTCGCGGACTGCCGAGCCGGTGGTGTCCGCTTTCGCACGCGCTTCTTCGATTCCCATCGGTTATTTCGTGGAGCCGCAGCAGAACATTGCGATGGCCAGAAACCGCGCCATTGCTAACGCCGACGGCAACTACGTGGCATTTATTGACGACGACGAGTTTCCCATCCAAAACTGGCTGCTGACTCTGTTCGAAGCCTGCCGGCGCTACGCTGCTGACGGCGCGCTGGGGCCCGTGAATCCGCACTTTGACGAAGAACCCCCGCGATGGGTCCGCTCCGGCAAGTTCTGGCAACGGCCCACCTACCCGACCGGCACCGTCATCGACGGAATGAAAGGCCGCACCGGCAATGTGTTGCTCAAAAGAGAAGTTTTTCAAGCCGGCACGGAGCCCTTTCGCCCGGAATTCCGCGCCGGAGAGGACCAGGACTTTTTCACCAGAATGATTGATCAAGGGCGCGTCTTCGTATGGTGTGACGAGGCGGTCGCGTATGAGGTGGTCCCGCCGATGCGCTGGAAGCGGTCCTTTATTCTAAAGCGGAGCATTTTCCTGGGAAGTTTCTCGACGCTTCATCAGAAGTTTGGGGCCTCCGAGGTGGTCAAGTCGATCATCGCCGTGCCAGTTTACACGGTCCTTCTGCCTTTCTCCGCCCTGGCGGGGCATCACCGGTTTATGACTTTCCTCTCAAAGCTGGCGTATCACTCAGCCCGCATCCTGGCCTGCCTGGGAATCGAGATTATTAAGACTCCGTACGTCACACAATAGCAATCCCGTCTGCCGGATGGGGCGGGCCGCCCGCCTGGCCGGGGTAACAGCCCGGTCTTCACCGATGAATAACTTCGAAGCAGGTTCGGAATGAGCTCTCTGGTTCCCACAGCAGCGTGCGCCTTGCTTATCCTGTTTCTGCTTTTCCTGCAGCGGGAACCGAAGGCTCGGACCTCCTGGGCGCTCTGGATTCCCACCCTCTGGGTGGTGCTCGCCATGTCGCGGCCGCTCACGGCGTGGCTCTACGCCGAACCGCTGGTCCCCACCGCCAGTCAATACGTTGAAGGCAGCCCTCTGGACCGGCTGGTACTGGGGGCGCTGATGCTGGGCGGCATTGTGGTGCTGCTCTGCCGGTACCGAAGGGCGGCCAGGTTCCTGCGGGCGAATTGGCCGATCCTCCTGTTTTTCACTTTTTGCGCCGTAAGCGTTCTCTGGTCCGACTTTCCGGGAGTGGCGCTCAAGCGCTGGGTGCGGGCCTCAGGTGACCTGACGATGGTCATGATTATCCTGACGGAGAGGGAGAGCCTGGCGGCATTCAAACGCATTATCGTCCGGGCAGGGTTCCTCCTGGTCCCGTTGTCCATTCTGCTGATCGAGTTTTATCCCAGCCTTGGGCAGGTCTACTCGATCGAGGATGGAAGGATTGCGAATATCGGCGTGACCACCAACAAGAACACGCTGGGCTCGATCTGCATGATCATCGGTCTGGCATCCGTGTGGCGCATCATCGCTCTCTTCCGGGAAAATTCCCGCATAGGCCGCCAGTTGATCGCCCACGGATCGATCCTGGCCATGTGCCTGTGGCTCCTGTACGTGGCCAATTCGTCAACTTCCAAAGCCTGCTTTCTGCTGGGATTGGGCATGATCCTCTTCCTGAACTTCGGGGGCAAAAAGCGGACTGTTCGGGCCCATCTGATCGTGGCAGCCGTCGCTTGCGTGGCGCTGTTCATTGTCGCCATGCCGGAAGCTTATGCTTCCATTGTGCACGCCCTGGGAAGAAAGCCAGATCTTACCGGGCGCACCGACCTCTGGAAAGCCATCCTCAGCGTGGACTTCAACCACTGGTTTGGCACCGGATACATGAGCTTCTGGCTGGGAAGCAGGCTCCAGTATCTATGGGGGCTGTTCTACTTTTATCCCCAGGAAGCTCACAATGGCTACCTTGAAATCTACATCAATCTGGGGCGGATTGGGCTCGTTTTCATGGGCCTCCTGCTGGCCGCCGGCTACCGGAACGTGGTTGCGGCGTTTCGCAGCGACCCGGCAACAGGAGCTTTCCGGCTGGCGTTTTTTGTTGTGGCCCTGGTCTATAACTTTACAGAAGCTGCCTTCCGGATGAACGACCCCATCTGGATTTTCCTGCTCTTGACAGTATCGGCCATTCCTTCGATTCGCGCGCGGAAGGAGCATGCGTGGGTCGAAAGAGTCGATCCGAATGAGCTTGCAGAAGGCCCTGAGGGCGGGGATGCGTACGTTTACGAGGAGATCGCTTGAAGCCATTCGACGAAAGCGGCAGGTTTCAGACGATTGCGAATGGCGGGGCGGAGCTGCGCCGCCTTGCCGTCAAGGGCGCAGGGGTCACCGTGTTTTCACAAGGGGTGATACTGGCCGTCCAGATTGCGGCCACCGTCGTTCTTGCCCGGCTCCTCATGCCCCACGATTTCGGGATCGTGGCCATGGTGTCCACCTTCAGCTTGCTTCTCACCAGTTTTCCGGGATTTACCGAGGCCGTGCTTCAGAAGGAAGATCTCACCCATTCGCTGGCCAGCAACCTCTTCTGGATCAGCGCTGCCGTGGGTGTTATCCTCACCGCGGCCTTTGCCGGAGCGGGATCGCTGCTGGCGTGGTTTTATGGCGACCCGCGCGTTGTGACCGTCGCCGTGGCCCTGTCATTCCAGATCCTTTTCAATGGCATTTCGATTGTGCACCAGGGGCTTCTGCAGCGCGCCATGCGCTTTTCAGTGGTTTCGGTAAACGAGATCCTGGCGAGGGTGTTGTCAGTCACGGTGTCGATTGTGTGCGCCCTGGCGGGATGGGAATACTGGGCGCTGGTAGCGGGTATTCTGGTTTTTACCTTGAGCAGGACCGTGGGAGCGTGGTATCTCTGCCAGTGGATGCCCGGGCTGCCACGGCGCGCAACCGGGACAGGTTCCCTGGCGCGATATGCCAGGAACGTCTATGGGCGTTACAACGTCGATTACCTTGCGCACAACATGGATAACGTCCTGGTGGGGTGGCGGTTTGGCGCGGCGCCGCTGGGCTTTTACAAGAAGGCCTACGACCTGTTTGCCCTGCCGGCAAACCAGTTGGCAAGACCCCTCACCGCCGTTGCCGTATCGGCCCTGAGCCGCTTTAAAGACGATCCCGCCCGTTACAGGCGTTACCTCCTCAGCGCTCTCGCGGTCACGGCCTTTGTCGGAATGGGGTTGGGCGCGGACCTCACGCTGACCGGCAAGGATGTCATTCGATTTCTGCTGGGGTCAAAGTGGGCGCCATCGGGCAGGATTTTTACCTTTCTGGGCCTGGGGATCGGTTTCATGTTTGTCCATGCCACGATTGATTGGATTCATCTTTCGATTGGGACCACCGACCGGTACTTCCGCTGGGGGCTGGTGGAACTGAGCGTGACCGGCCTGCTGTTTATCCTGGCGCTTCCCTGGGGGCCGGAAGGGATCGCCATTGCCTGGACCGTTTCGTACGCAATCCTGATCCTCCCTGCCTTCTGGTATGCGGGAAAGCCCATATGCCTGAGCGTCAGCCCGGTTATTTCGGTGGTTTGGAGATATATGCTCGCCGCGGCGATAGGGGGTTGGACGTCCCTGGTGGCGATTCGGCTGTTTCCGTCACTCGGCGCCCTGCCAGGCGTTCCCGGGGCCTTTGCCCGCATTGTGTCGGACTCATTATTGTTCGGGGTGCTGTATCTTGGCGCCGTCGTGCTGCTGCACGGAAGCTGGGCCCCGCTTTATCAGGTGGCAAAGCTTACGCGCGAAATGCTTCCCTCCGTCCGGCCTTTAAGACCAGCTCCTTCTGACGCCGCGGGGCCGGCTACGGTCCTTCCGGCACAGGAGGAGCCGTCGCTGCCAAACCAGGGTATTCCGGCTGGAGTCGGAGGCCCCCTCGGCGAAGGCCTCTGACCGGCATGCCGGCGCTTATTTTCCGCCAGACCCTTTCATGGCCCCCGGCAATTCAATTATCATCCTCTGGCACGCGGTTTTCAGTGGTGGTTGTTCGAGTTCAAATTGAATTACCAAGGTTAAAACCAAATGCGAATCTGTCATGTAGTAGGAGCACGCCCTAACTTTATGAAGGCAGCGCCGGTAATCCGGGCGCTGGCTGCCTATCCGGTGGAGCAGATGGTGGTCCACACCGGGCAGCACTACGACTTCAACATGTCGGAAGTGTTCTTCCAGCAACTGGGCATGCCGGCGCCCGACATCAATCTCCAGGTGGGTTCGGGGAGCCACGCGCAGCAGACCGCACAGATCATCTCGCGCTTCGAGCCTGTGCTGCTGGAAACGAAGCCGGACCTGGTGGTGGTCTACGGTGACGTGAATTCCACCGTCGCGGCGGCGCTGGTCTGCTCAAAATTGATGGTCCCCATCGCCCACGTGGAAGCCGGCCTGCGCTCCTTTGACCGCACCATGCCGGAAGAGATCAACCGGCTGCTTACTGACCAGTTGTGCGACCTGCTGTTCACGCCCTCGGAAGACGGCAATCACAACCTGGCGCGGGAAGGCGTCAGCTCTGAAAAAGTGTTCTTTGTGGGCAACGTGATGATCGACACCCTGACCCGCATGCTGCCCCAGGCGGACGATTGCCTGCCGGACAACCTGCCCCGGAAATACGCCCTGGTGACGCTCCACCGCCCCTCGAACGTGGATGAGCTCGACTGGCTGGCCGTATTGATCTCGAGCCTGGAAAAAGCCAGCCGGGACCTTGCCTTCATTTTTCCCGTGCATCCCCGCACGCGGCAGAAGATGGCGGAGCTGGGCATCCACTCGAACGGGAGCGGGCGCATCCGCTTTCTGGAGCCGCTGCCTTACCTCGAATTCCTGGCGCTGCAGAAGCGCGCCGCCGTGGTCATTACCGACTCGGGCGGCATCCAGGAAGAAACAACCTTCCTCGGCGTGCCCTGCCTCACCGTGCGGGAAAACACCGAGCGGCCGGTGACCGTCTCCATGGGGACCAACATCCTGGTGGGAAAGGACGCCCAGCGGCTGGCCAGCGAGCTCGGCCGCGTCCTCGACCGGCCCGGAAAACAGGGCGGCATTCCTCCGCTCTGGGACGGCCACGCGGCGGAGCGGATTGCCGGCGTGATCATGCGCGACGAGTCGCGTATGGCCAGGCTGGAATCTCCGGATTTTGCCGAAGTTTATGAAGGTCCCGACCGGGAAGAAACGGACCGCCAAAACCCGTCATCTTGAACAGGATACGTTTCCTGACCTTAATCTGTTCCCCTGTCCAGTAGTGGGATTTCCGCCCGCAGCCGATACTATCAATAAATCGGGAACGTCTGCGGCAAAACGGAATCTCGCGGATGCCCTGGTAACTACGAGACTGCGAAACAGAGGGATTATGAAACGTAAACTTGCTGTGTTGCTTTTCACTGCCGTTTTTGGATTTGTCGGGCAACTCGGCGCTCAGAGCGCCAGCGGGATTCTTGCACCGAACAGAATGGTTGACTGGAGCACCGCCGGCGTGCAGGGAGGCATCCAGAACCGCACCTCGATTTGCTCCACCCTGAGCCCCGGAGTCTCGGCATCGCAAATCACCAGCGCCATCGCCGCCTGTCCCAGCGGGCAGGTAGTCTATCTGAACGCAGGCACTTATAACCTGTCGTCGGGCGTCGTCTTCGATCGCAAGAGTAATGTAACGCTTCGCGGCGCAGGGCCGGACAAAACACTGCTGGTCTTTTCGGGATCAGGGACCGGCGACCATCCCATCTCCAACATCCGTTTTGGGAGCACCTTTATCTCGCCCTCGAGTCCGCCCAACCTGACCTCGTGGAACGCCGCCGCAAAGGGTTCAACCCAGATCACGGTCGGGTCAACGTCCAATCTTTCGGTGGGAATGATAATCTTTCTTGATCAATTGGATTCGACCTCGGACGATGGCGCCCTGTATGTCTGTGCGAGCAGTTGCAGCACGGAAGGCGGCTATGCCACCAGACCCGGCCGCTCGCAGGTGCAGGCTACCAGGGTTACGGCAATCAATGGCACCACGCTCACCATTGACCCGCCTATCCTGACGGACAACTGGTCGAGCAGCAAGTCTCCCCAGGCCTGGTG
>DASSJE010000093.1:0-5582 GCA_035691365.1 Terriglobia bacterium | reverse complement strand
CCACAACGGCTCAGCGCAGGCGGAAAACCAAAAGCGCGCCGGCGAGCATGGCGAGGGCGGCATACCCGAACGCCGCGGAGGGAGAAACGAGCGTCCACAGGCCGCCGACGACGATGCTGGCGGCAACGTCGCCCACTCCGTTGACGGCGCCCAACATTCCGTAAGCCGTTCCGCGCACTTCGGGGACGGCCAGGTCGGCGGTGATGCTGCCCTCCAGCGCTTCCTGGAAGGCCATGTAAAATCCGCCCACGGCGAAAACTACGGCGAGCCAGGAAACTGTGGCGAGCTGCAGCGCGAACGCCGCCACCAGGCCCACGGCCGTGATCGCGCCGGCCAGATAGCCGATGGCCAGCAGGCCGCGGCGGCCCAGGCGGTCTGACAGCGCGCCCACCGGATAGGACGCCGCCGCGTAAACGATGTTGTGCCCCACATAGAGCAGCGCGGCGATTTCCGCGGCGTGCGCCATGCCGTGCGCGGGCGTCAGAAGCCCGGTGGCGGCAAGAATCATCAGCGTGTGTGAAAAGTCGCCCATGCCAAAGACGCCGACGCCTGCCAAAAATCTGCGGAAAGTTTTCGGCAACTGCCTGACCGCCGCAAAAAATTTTGCCGGCGAGCCGGTAACGGGCCTGTCGCGCACCATCAGCAGAAAAACCAGGCCGCAGGCGAGGCCGGGAATGAGCGTGAGAAGAAAAATGGTTCGAAACGGGGCGGCAGGATTGGCGGCATGAGGATGGAAGAAATCCAGAAACGCCACGGCGATGAGCGGACCGAGGATGGCGCCCACGGTGTCTCCGGCGCGCTCGAAGCCGAAGGCTTTGCCGCGCGATTCCGCCGGCACCGAAGCCGCCAGAATGGCGTTCCGCGCCGGCGCGCGAATTCCCCGCCCGAACCAGCCCAGCGCGCGCGCAAACAGGACCAGCGGCCATCCGGCGGCCAGAGCAAACAGCGCAGTCGAGCTGCCGGTGATGAAATAGCCGCCCACGGCAATGGGCTTGCGGCGCCCGGCGCGGTCGGAAAGCCAACCGGCCCCCAGCTTGACAAAACTGGAAACGCCATCCGCAACGCCTTCAATCAGGCCCAGCGCGGCGGCGGAAACTCCCAGCGCGGTGAGGAAACCGGGCAGCACGGCCGTGGCCATCTCATGGCTCACGTCGGAAAGCAGGCTGGTGAGCCCCATGCCCACAACATTTCGATTGAGCCAGGCGGCGCGATGCTGTGACGCGCTTTCAGAGTTGCTCATGATTGAATGATACGCGCAACCTCGGGCAACCGCGCAGTGGATTGCGCGAAGCCAAAGATAAGGATGAAGTGTGAAGGATGAAGGATGAAATGGGAACTGGGAAATAGGAAGCAGGAAGCAGGAAAAACAAGAAAATCCCTCACCAAAGAGAGGCAGTAGGGAGTCGGCAGTCGTGAGTCGGCAGACAGCGGTCCTGAGTCGGCAGTCGGGAATTGGAAAAACAAAAGACCCCCGCATGGAATCTCAAATTCCAGATTCAAGATTGCAGATGCGCCCTCCGGAAGGGATAAACAGGCAAGCCGGCGGCGGGCTGAAAAGCAGATTCTTCGGCCAAAAGGCGGCCTCAGAATGACGGGTTCGGCGGCCCCCCCAAAACGTCATTCCGAGCGGAGCCCTGTCCCGGATGGGACGGGGCGGAGCGAGGAATCTGCGGTTGCCATGCAGAAGAGTGAAGCAGATTCTTCGGCCAAAAACCGGCCTCAGAATGACGTGTGTGGACGTTTTTCAGCAACCATCAACGCCCCCGCGCCAAGGGGGGCGCCAGCCAGGCGCGAATAAACTCGCGCCTCTCGCAAAAGTGGCCCGGGTAATTCGTAATTGGTAATTCGTAATTGCTTTCGATCACTCAATCATTCAATAGCATTATTCGTAATTCATAATTCACAATTCATAATTGTTTGTTCAATCGCCAATCACCAATCATCAAATCTTTAAATGCCCCCTCACCCGCCCCAGCGCTGCGGGGCACCCTCTCCCCAAGAGAGAGGGCTTTGTTTGGGGCCGGGCTCTGCTCCCCACAGGGAAGAGGACTTTGTTTGGGGGCGGCCGCCGCTAAGCGTTCGCCCTATTTGGCGGAGCGATAGAGAATAACGCGCACCTTCTCGAGTGTGATGAGGCCGCCGCCGACCATCTCATCCAGCCTGGGAAGGATCTGTTCGATCCGCTCGGTGTACTCGACGACTTCGATGACGATCGGCAGGTCCTGCGAGAGGCGCAGAATGTTGGTGGTGTGATAGAGGCCCCGGCCGCGGCTGCTGGAGCCATAGCCGCCCACGCCGCGCAGCACGGTGACGCCGGAAAATCCTTCGTGGCGGAACAGTTCAACAATCGCCTGATAGAGAGGCTTGTGTTCCCAGCGGTCCGACTCGCCGATGTGGATTCGCATGAGGGTGCGTTCGCCCTCAAATCGCTGGTGCTCCACGGTGTCCTCCTAAGAAATGAGGTCGGCCAGATGAATTCCGGTGAGGGTCAGCAGAAGCCCTCCCACCACGCTGATGCTGACATAGAGGACCATCTTCACCCAGTCGCCGTCTTCAATCATGCGCGAGCTTTCATAAGCAAAACTGGAAAACGTGGTGAAAGCTCCAAAAAAACCGACCGTGATGCCGATGCGCCAGTCGGGCGGAATCGAAATATGCTGCAGGGCGTATTCCGCCACGCCGCCCAGCAGGAAGCAGCCCGCCAGATTCACTGCCAGCGTGCCGGCAGGGAATGATGATCCCGCGCGGTGCTGCACCAGGCCGCCCAGCGCATACCGCGCAAGAGTACCCACTGAGCCAAAGAATATCAACAGGAAGATTCGCAACGCTTCTCGCCTTTCCGCGCGCCGGCGTGCCGCATAAAAAAACTCCTGAACGCACGCTGGCGGCCAGGAGTCATCAGTCCCTTCATGGGACGGTTGCGGCGAACTCCATCGCCCCGATTTTTTTTATCTTTTTCAGTATACTACGGGCACAAAGAGAGGCAAGCCGCCATGCGAACGTTGAAAGCCGGCGTGGTCTATTTCGCCGTCGTGTTCGGAGCAGGTTTCGTGCTGGGAATTCCTCGCGTGCTTTGGGTCGCCCCGAAGCTGGGCACAAGGGCCGCGGAACTGATCGAGAGTCCCATCATGCTGGTGGTCGTGATTCTTGCGGCGCGATGGGTGGCGCGGCGCTTCGCTCTGCCGCCCACCTTTGCGGCAAGGCTTGGCCCCGGCATCATCGCGCTCGGCTTGCTGCTGGCAGCGGAATTCACGGTCGTGCTCAAAGTTCGCCGACTCACGCTCGCCCAGTATTTCGCAGGCCGCGATCCCGTGGCCGGAGCCGCGTACATCCTGCTGCTGATAATCTTTGCCGCCATGCCGCTGGCGGTGGGCAGAAGCTGCGCCACACCTACTCACCAAAAAGTTTAGATGAACTTCTCTTGACACAATCGATCAGAGCACCTAGATTAAATTCACTTTTTATGAACAGAAAGACGATACAACCCTTCCTTTTTGCCTTTTTTTCCTTCCTGCTGGTTCTCCATGTGATGTTCTTTTGGCAGGCGAAGGATGCGGCTTTGAAAGGGGGTGCAGATTTTTCCTCTTTTTACAGCGCGGTAAAAATGGTTCAGAGTGGTCAGGGATCGCAACTGTATAACATTGCCGCCCAAGGCCGATTTCAGGCTGAGCTTTTCCCGAATGTCACCACGCGAAGCGGTACCTTAATTTTCCTTCATCCTCCGTTTGAGGCCCTGCCATATCTGCCCCTTGCGTACGTCCCCTATCCGACCGCCTACGCCATCTGTGCGATTGTCAATATCCTCCTTCTGTTGTTGACCGTGGTCCTGCTTTCGCCCTACTTAAAGGAGTTGGGAGCCCTCTGGCGGCCTCTTCCTCTTCTCATGTTCCTCGGTTTTTTCCCGGTATTTGTCGACCTGCTCCAGGGTCAGGATTCGATTTGGCTCCTGTTTATATTCGCACTCACATTCGATAGTCTGAAGAAGGGGCGTGCTCTCAGGGGAGGTATTTTCCTGGGCCTCGGCCTCTTCAAGTTTCAATATACCCTGCCTTTTCTGATTCCGGTTGTGCTCTGGCGGTGGTGGAAAGTCATGGCCGGTTTAGCCATTTCGGCAGCCATGATGTTTCTGCTTTCATTGCCTGTGGCTGGATTTCAAGGAACTTTGTCATACGCCCCCTTTCTTTTGGATCTGACGCGGAAATTATCAACCTCCAACACCGTTCAGAACGCAGCGGGAATCGTGTCAGACACGATGCCGAACATCCATGGGATTGTGGAGATGCTCATCCCGAACGTGCCTTTCCCTGGTATTCAGAAACCGCTTATCGTCCTGCTTTCCGGGCTCGCCGTGCTCTGGCTGGCCAGGCAGTGGCCGCTCGGTCGTTCCCTGTCAGCAAAGACCATTGATTTGGGCTTCAGCCTCGCGATTATCACTTCCATATTGGTCAGTTACCATTTGTTGTTGCACGATCTTTCTCTGCTGCTGATACCGTTCATCCTGGTGCTGAACGGGATCCTGAAAGGCGAAATCTGCGCCGGGCGGAGGCGGGCGGTTGCGTTTGGCATCATCACATTGTTCTATCTGAGCCCGCTCTATCTGCTGCTGATGGGCCATGGGCGGATGTACCTTTTCTTCTGGCCGATTCTCGCCTTCTTCGTTCTGCTTAGTTGGGAGCTTGTTGATCTTGCCAAAGGGAGGGAGCCGGCGGGCCGCGAAAACCTTCCCGGCCCAATCGCCGACGCTACGTGATCCAGCGCCATCGTTCAGGCTTGCCATCGTTTCCGGCCTGAACATGCGGCGGCGCCGGCAATTCTGCAAGCTAAGCGGCGGAGATGAGAAAATCTCATACAAACCGCTTCACTTTCATCTGCAACAATTCCCTTGGCGTTGGGCGGCATTTATGGTTTAGGATAGGCGCAGGTGGGGTTCCAAAGCACAAGCTGGCGCACCGAAAGGTGGAACCAGTGGGCGCCGCTCGGCAAGCGGGCAGGCGCTGTGCCGCCTCATTCACTTTCTCTCTCCGTGCCGGGGGCGCAGGAGAGATGATTTTTGCATTAAAACCTGGCGTCGGGGAAATCCAACGGGTCTTCAGCAATGACAAATGGCTTTTAGTCAGGCTGAATTTCCATCGCGACTGGTTGTGCTTTCCGCGGACGGCATGCGTCCCGACTTTTACCGCCAGCCGGCAAAGTTTGGACTGAAAGTTCCAAACCTGCGTGAACTGGTTAAAGCCGGAGCGAGCGCCGAAGCGGTTGAGAGCGTGTACCCGTCCACCACCTACCCCGCGCACGCCACGCTGGTGACGGGCGTGCATCCCCGGCAGCACGGAATTTACAGCCACCTGGCATCGCTCGATCCCACGGAAAAAGCCCGGCCCTGGGCATGGTTTGCCCGCGCCATCAACGTGCCCACGTTGTGGGACGCCGTGGGAGCGTCGGGCCGCAAGACCGCGGCGATTGCCTGGCCGGTGAGCGTCGGAGCGCGAATCACCTACAACATTCCGGAAATCTGGGACCCCGCCGCGCCGGACCCTTATCAGGATTTTGAGACCGCCGCACGCCACTCGACCCCAAGGCTTTTT
>DASSJE010000092.1:0-2738 GCA_035691365.1 Terriglobia bacterium | reverse complement strand
TAAATATGCCGATTTCTACTTGCGGCTCGAAGCCAGACCCGCAGCGGGCACAGGGAAGCGTAAGGCTATCGCCCTTGAGATTCGCTGGCATCGGACTCAGCGCTGTCACTCGGACGTTGCGACGGCTCACGCTCATAATTGAGCCACAGCATCGACGCGCACAGCCGCGATCAATTCGACTTGTATTATTTCGGCCACCAGTGGGGCAATTTCTCCGATTCCGTTTTGCATTGGGCACCTCAATTCACGGTTAACCGCGGCTCAAGCTTCTTTAGTTCCGGCATGAGCAGTCGGCCTTCTTTCGCCATCTGGGCGGCCGCCTGCCGCAACAGATCCCGAATTTCCGGCTCCAACTGGCGCACCCTTTTTCTCAGCTTGGCGTGCAGCCAGACGCCCAACAGGGCAAAGCGGCCATTCTCGAGCAAAATCCATTGCCCGCCACGGCGTTCACAAGCCAGCGCAATTCGCTTGGCGTTTCGTCGCCTGCCTTCTGGCGTCATCTCATAACTCCCCATGAGGGCCGGGGAAAGGAGCAACAACCCCGGCCCTCCCGCGCGGAATCTCGCAGCCCAGCCGCGGCAATGGAATGGCGGCTTTGCTGCCTTGCTTCGGCGTGCCCACCTGGGCGAGTCAGGACCGGGTGGGGAAGCTCCAGCAAGCCCTATTACTGAACTTATTCCAAGGAAGCCAGCGCGACTTAGTCGCCAGTCCCCTGGGATGACAGCCGGCCCGCATGAGCCACGCGCCGAGTTTTTGCTGCCACTTGAAAATGACGTCAAGCCTGTTAGCTGATCTTTCCGTCTAAAATCGCTGCCAGTGCCGCCGGTCTTCGGACCGCAACATCGACCAGCTGATAACTGGTACACTCCACTAAATTTTGCTTCTTAAAGGTGAAGGGGTCGGTCAAAACTTCCAGCACTCCCCACTCGCCAATCACCACTTCACTCCAGTCGGCAAACAAGATCGCGTGGCATACGGCGCCGCTTGAACCCTTAACCAGCGTTGAAGGTACATTGCCGGAAACCAGAGCCAGGCGGCCGTTCACCGTGTCGTTACCGCGCCAGACCATGTTGGAACTGCCACTGGCTTCCGCCACGGTTTTAAGTTTTGCTCGCATGTTAGGGGTTGAGAGATAGGCGCAGGTGCCGGTCGTGGTATCCACATTAGCATTCGCTATCGCGGTTTCGAGATCGATAGCGTTTTGAAAACTCGGAATCGCGCCATCGCTGCCGCAGGCGACATTCCCGATGCCGCTGACCTTGAGCACCCCTACCGGTTCATTAACTGTTCCTGAACCATTAATTCCCGCTTTATCAATTTCGAGGGCATGCGCACTCGCCAGGTCACGCCTTACTTCGGCTTCGGTATCGGGCGTCGCCTGGGTGAGAAGTTTGAGGGAGAAAGCCGTGGTGGCCGTGAGCGATTTGGGAATCAGGACTCGTTGTCCGTAAGTGCTGGCGGTCAGGTCGATATCACTGCCGGGATTTTCTGCCGACCAGACGGCGGTGGTGCCGGTGAGCTGTACCGGGAAAGCCAGAGTGTCACTCAGCCCGCCCATGAGACGGGCTCCCATGCGGGCTAATGTTAATTGCGCCCTGAGTAATTCAATGACATCGGCGCTCACGCCGCTCTGCACCAGATAACCACCCGCAGCACCGGTTTTGGTATCGAGTCCAGCCCGCACCCGCTGTGCCTGCTCCATGCGCTCCTGGGCAGTGCGCAGGGTAGTGGGCAAGAACAGGCCGCCAGTGGTTCTCCCGAGCGCCTGGCCGATGGCATTGCTGACTTCTGCCTCGAGCCCATCCACACGGCGGCCGGGATCACCCGCTAGCTGGCTTTCCACCAGCCGCAGGAGGGCAGTCCTGTAGGAGTAACGTCGGCGCTCGTGGTCATTGAGCTGGCCGACCACTTTGATGGCACTGGGGGTTTCCATCGCAGGTTCGGTTGCGGTTGCACGATTCATTGTGTCCTACCTTGTCTGGGCTCCCGTCCTTAGGTTGTGGGCGAAGTCCGCTCAAGAAATCCATTTTGAAATTCGTCGGCAGGTTTGCCGTACCCCGGCAAGAGTTGCCGGGCAACTTCAGCAATAAAACGCAGGAAACGGAAGCGTCAAATTCTGATTACCTCGCGACAGCACGTATGGAGGAGATGTGACAGAGCTTAGAACGGAGAGAACGACATCACATCGGTATGCAATAGGTTCTGGTCCTCAAAATGTGGCGTATGCCCGAATCGGCAGAGCACAGTGAAAGATGGCTTCTCGTAGTTGCGGGAATACGAGGGCGGATGTGTCGCGCCTGTGCTTCATTGCGTGGACTGTCAGCGGAGCTCTGCAGCCTCCATGACCGCATAGGAATTCTACGGCAACACAAATTGGCTCAGTTTGGGCTGGATCTTGGTCCGCTATACGAAAGATACGGCGACGGACGTCTAGTGCCGTGTAGGCGTACACGTGCCTGCACGCAGAACATAAGAGATTTACAAGCTCGATACCCGTGGTTGTCTCTGACGGATCTATATCTCTGCCAAATAGCTTGGGTGGTGGAATTTGAAACGTGTGCAAGCCAAAGTCGTGGTTCCGGCAATCAATCCCGTACTGATCCGGCTCTTGCATAACGCCGCCGAATTATATCGCCGCTCTGGGGCAAGTGCCCGGAACTGAGCAAACCGGACGTCGGCATTCCACTCGTGCTTCGCCAAATGGGACTTCACCCCATGAAACTCCTCAGGGTTCTGGA
>DASSJE010000091.1:0-2062 GCA_035691365.1 Terriglobia bacterium | reverse complement strand
AGTTACTGGCTCACCGCCAGGCTCAAAAATGGCGTCAGCCTCCAGCAAGCGCGAGCGCAGCTTGGAGCAATCTGGCCATCAGTGCTCGAGATAAGTGCCCCTGAGGGACAGACACCGAAACAGAGGAGCGACTTCATGGCGCAGCGCGTGCGCGTCGAGCCCGCCGGGACAGGTATCTTGGCCTCCTCGTTGATCCAGTTCCGGCAGCCACTCTGGATACTGATGGGTGCGGTCGGTTTTGTTCTGCTGATTGCATGCGTAAACCTGGCCCACTTGATGCTAGCACGAGCAGCCGGTCGCCAGCATGAGTTGGGGGTCCGACTCGCGCTGGGAGCTACCCGCAGGAGGCTGCTCCGCCAGATGGTGACGGAAAGCTTGATGCTTTCCATTTCTGGTGCACTGCTGGGATTCCCGTTTGCCTATTGGACAGGCGGCTTTCTGGCCCATTTTATTTGGACTGGCATTGTGCCGCTGTCAGTGAACCTCAGCCCTGACATTCGAGTTTTTGGCTTCGCAAGTTCAGCGGCGGTGGCGACCGGAGTGCTTTTCGGGCTGGCGCCTGCGTGGCAGGCGGCACGACAAGACCCTTCCATCTTGCTTCAGCACGGCCCGCGCACGGTTGGGACGAGCCGGAGTCGGACACGGTTCGCCAGTGGACTGGTTATTGCACAAATCGCCTTGTCACTGGCGTTGGTAGACGGAGCAGCATTATTTATACACAGCCTTGCCCACCTGGATTCAGTTAATCTGGGATTTCGCACTCACGATCTGACACTGATAGAGCTCCAGCCAAAGTCTGAGGGTCCTAAAAGCGCCGATGCAACCAGCTACTGGCGCGAAATGATTCGAGAGGTCTCAGCCCTGCCCGGAGTGCGGTCGGTTAGCCTTGCTGAGTGGGAACCGCTGTATTCGCCTATCGGATGGATGGAGCCTGTTTCGGCAGAATCCGGGGACGCTCATCGCGCTGGATCAATTCCCTCTAATTTGTGGCCGGTTTCTCCGGGTTTCTTCAAGACCTTTGGGATAACGCTGCTTCAGGGACGAGATTTCAACCTGGAGGATGCCCCCAAGTCACCGCGCGTGGCTGTCCTCAGCCGAACCCTCGCAGAGGGCCTATTCCCCCGCGGCGGGGCTCTGGGGCAAGTAGTCAGTATTGGTCAAAATCCCGAAGAACAAAACCTCCGGGTGGTGGGCATAGTTGCCGACGCGCGTTTTGGCGATCCCCGAAATCCCAGGCCGGCCGCAGCCTACGTTCCTTTTTTCCAACGGCGGGATTCCGAGTATCTTGGGGGGAACCTGCAGGTCTGGACGCGGGGCAATTCGCCCCCTGTGGCAAACGCGGTTCTTAAGCGCGTCAAGACGCTGGGCCGTCAGTACCCATTCTGGATCCACTTTATGCAGCAGCAGGTGGAGAAATCCATCGTTCGCGAGCGAATGCTCGCGATGCTCTCCTGGTTCTTTGGGGCGCTGGCTTTGTTGCTCGCCGCAGTTGGTTTGTTTGGTCTCGTTTCATACGCCGCCCGGAGGCGAACCCAGGAGATCGCTATCCGCATGGCGCTGGGCGCTCAACGTGCACAGGTCTTGCGACTCGTGTTGCAGGGGTCCTTGATGCTCGTCCTGGCGGCATCTGCATCGGGGTTCCAGTCGCACTCGTGGCCTCTCGCCTCACGTCACGGCTGCTCTTCCAGGTTTCTCCCACCGATATGGGAATTATGCTTGTGGCTTCACTTATGCTTCTTGCGGTTGCGTTGCTCGCCAGCTACATCCCCGCCCGCCGCGCGGCCAAGGTGGATCCAATGGTAGCCCTGCGGTACGAGTGAAGCTCTACTGGTCTCAGCCGAATGGAGAGGGTGAGTAGGAATACACAGTGTTCAGCAATCTCCAATACCGTTTGCGTGCTTTGTTCCGGCGCAATTCCATGGAAGCGGAGTTGGACAAGGAACTGCGAGCGCATGTCGAACAGCAGGCGGAGAAATACATCCAGGCAGGGATGTCTCAGGAAGAAGCCGCTCGCCGTGCTCGTCTCGAATTCGGTGGCATCGAGCAGGTGAAGGAAGAATGC
>DASSJE010000090.1:0-4111 GCA_035691365.1 Terriglobia bacterium | reverse complement strand
CCATCGCATTGTGGAATTTTGCGCCTCCCTCCCGGTGGGACTCAAAATCCGCGGAAGCCGGCGAAAATACCTGCTGGAAGAACTGATGAAGGGCAAACTCCCGCCAGGCATCCTGCGCCGGAAAAAAGTCGGCCTGGATATTCCCGCGCACGACTGGCTGCGCGGCCCGTTACGGGAACTTCTCACGGATACACTTTCCGTCGATGCCATCGAACGGACAAAGCTGTTTCGTCCTGAAGTTGTCCAGGGCTTCGTCCACCGGCACCTGGAGCGGTGCGGAAATTTTGGCTTCCACCTGTGGGGCCTGATGATACTTTTCCTTTGGCTAAATAAATGGCATATCCTGACAGCACCGAGATCCGAACTGCAACAGGAATCACTCGAAAAGGTCGTTACCTTTACGTAATCGTCCTACTGTTTGCCTCAATCATTTTCCTGGGCTCCATCATTTCACCGCCCTCACTAATGGATGATGTGGATGCGGTTCAGGCACAAATTGCCCGCAACATGCTGGACTCCGGAGACTGGGTCACCGCGCGACTGGATGGCGTGGCCTACCTCGAAAAAGCCCCGCTCGTCTACTGGAGCATGGCAACCTCTTATATGATTTTTGGTGTGCATGACTGGGCCGCTCGCATCCCGATAGCGCTCGCGGCCATTCTCCTCTGCCTGCTGACTGCCTGGTTCGGTACGTGGGCCTTCGGACGACGCGCGGGGGTTTACGCAGGCTTATGTTTGGCCACATGTGTTGGCCTCTACCTCTTCACAAGGATTCTCATCCCTGACGTCATTTTGACCGGCGCCATTGCTCTGGCGCTATGGGCATTTTTGCGCGCGCTCGAGGAAGACGAGCCCCATCCGCGCCTATGGGCGTTCATCATGGCAGCAAGCTTGGGCGTCGGGCTGCTACTGAAAAGCCTGATCGCTGTGGTCTTCCCGTGCGGCGCGGCGCTCGCATACCTTGTGGTGACCCGCCAACTGTGGCTGAGACGGACCTGGCAAAGGCTCCATCCCTGGACCGGGATGCTGGTGATTCTTCTGATTGCCGCCCCATGGCATGCGCTGGCCACACTCCGTAATCCGCCTTATTTTGCTTTCACTCTGCACAGCGGACGCGGAGAGTATCACGGTTTTCTGTGGTTTTACTTTATCAACGAACAGCTACTGCGTTTTCTGAACATGCGGTATCCGCGCGATTACAACACGGTCCCCCGCCTCTGGTTCTGGCTGCTGAACCTGGTCTGGCTTTTTCCCTGGAGCGTCTACGCGCCCGCCGCAACGCGCCTCTCCTACAAGCCCACCGACCGAGGGGGGCGCGCGCGTCTGTTGGCCCTGTGCTGGGCGGGCTTTATTCTGGTATTCTTCACCTTCTCTACCACGCAGGAATACTACACCATGCCCTGCTATCCAGCATTTGCGTTGCTGCTGGGTTCAGCCATGGCACTGGACGCCGAGAACGGCTGGCTGCGTTACGGGACAAAGTTCCTGGCCATTCTCACCGGCCTCTGCGCCGTGGCCGCCGGCGCTATTCTCTTTTTGGTCCGGCGTGTCCCGACGCCGGGAGACATTTCATCTGCCCTGACCAGCCATCCTGCCGCCTATACTCTTGCGCTGGGTCATCTGGAGGACTTGACGCTTCGGTCATTCGCCTATCTGCGCACGCCACTGGCCCTGGCAGCTCTCGCCTTCCTGCTGGGCGCGGTTGGCGCATGGTTCCTGAAAACCAGGCGGGCTTATCTTGCCATCGCATTGATGATGGTGCTCTTCATCCACGCAGCAAGAATAGCAAGAGCGGTTTTCGATCCTTATATGTCCTCCCATCCGCTTGCAGTGGCTCTTGAGAAGGCCCCCGCAGGAAAGCTGATCGTTGATGACCAATACTACGCCTTTTCAGCCGTCTTTTTTTATACGAACCGGCGTGCGCTGCTCCTGAACGGCAGGGTGACGAATCTCGAATACGGCTCCAACGCGCCGGGGGCACCCGATGTTTTCATTCGCGATACAGATTTCAAACGGTTGTGGTTCTCTCACCAAAGATACTACGTGGTCGCGTATGAATCGGCCCTTCCCCGCTTCGAACGCCTCGTTGGCATTGGCAACCTCCACACAGTTATTCAAAGCGGCGGCCAGATGCTGCTGACCAACGAACCTCTGAACGGAAGTTGATCTGGCCGGCTCTCGCGGAAACAGCTACACTCGGGTTTAGAATAGTGGGCCGCGGCGGAGTCCAGGAGGCGCCTGTAACAACCATCCGGGAAATCCGCACACTGTTCCGAGTCCGCTGGGACCAGCCATGAACTGCCGATATCAAATATCATTGAAAAAAGAAAGCCGGAAAGACGGCTGCGCCGCTGCGCTATCCCAATGAAGAAACTGATTGTGAACGCGGACGATTTTGGCCTGACAGAAGGCGTGAACCGGGCCATTATCGAAGGGCACAAAAAAGGCATCATCACAAGCACAACGCTGATGGCGAATGGCAGGGCTTTTAATTCCGCCGTTGCTGCCGCTTTAACCGCGCCGGAGCTTGGGGTCGGCGTTCACCTGAACCTGACGCAGGGCCCGCCGGTCTCACTTGCTTTCAGGGTTCCCTCGATCGTTACCCCGGAGGGCATTTTTTATCGAAGTCCGGCGAAGTTGGCACGACAATTCCTGACTCACCAGGTCAAACCTGGCGACATTGAAAGCGAGTTCAGGAGCCAGGTTGAAAAGATCGTTTCGGCCGGCATCAAAATCACTCATCTGGACGGCCACAAGCACATCCACTTGCTGCCGCCCATCTTCACAATAGTAGTAAAGCTTGCGCGCGATTACGGCATTAAGTTCGTGCGTTGTCCCGTGGAACCGGCATTGAGTGCACTTGGACCCTTGCGGTCCGGGCGCCGTGGATGGCCTCGCGTGGCGAAGCAATATCTTCTGGGCCGGGCGCTTTCCACCCTGGCAGCCTGCCAGGCGAGTAAAATCCAGGATGCGGGATTATACAGCTCGGACCGCTTTTATGGGCTCAGCCAGACCGGCTTTCTGGATGCCGCTTTGCTGGAACAGATTCTCCGGACGCTCCCGGAAGGAATCAGTGAACTCATGTGCCATCCGGGCTATGTTGACGAGGCATTGCTTGGGGCACACACCCGCCTTCTCGGTGAGCGGGAAACGGAGCTTGAGGCTCTCACCAGCGCCAGCATCCGGCAGCTTGTGACCGAGTTGGGAATTGAGTTGATCTCATACGGCAGTCTGGCTGCCGCCAGGAACCCTGCCACCAGAAAAAGTAACGAACCTGTGCAGGAAATTCCCGGAAGGGGTTAACATAAGGCTTGGCTCGGCATCCAGCTTTAAAGGAAGGCCCGATGGAGAAGGCGAGAGCGGCTCGATATTCAATCGTTATCCCGCTGTTTAATGAAGAAGACAACCTTCGTCCACTCTACACGAAGGTTGTGGAGAGCATGGAGGCGGTGAGTGGCGGGTACCAGATTGTCTTCGTCGACGATGGCAGTTCCGATCGGACGTACTCCTTGCTTCGGGAGATTTGCGCCAATGACGGCCGCGTGATGCTCGTCCGTTTGCGCAGAAACTTTGGCCAGACTACGGCGCTGCAGGCTGGCTTTGACTATGCCGAGGGAGAGGTGATTATATCGCTTGACGGCGACCTGCAGCATGATCCCGCGGAAATCCCGCAATTCATTGCCAAGATCAACGAGGGATACGATCTGGTAAGTGGGTGGCGCGTGAAGAGACAGGACACCTGGCTGACTCGCCGCCTCCCCAGTCGCATCGCCAACTGGATGATGGCCAAATTGTCGGGAGTGGACATCCACGACTTCGGCACAACTTTCAAGGCCTACCGGCGTGAAATTCTGCAACAGATGAGGCTTTACGGTGACCACCATCGTTTTATTCCGGCGCTCGCCAGTTCATTCGGGGCGCGGATTGCCGAAATCCCCATTAAGAACATTCCCCGCACCAATGGCAAGTCCAACTATGGGTTGTCCCGAACAATTCGCGTGATGCTGGATCTGGTCAGTATCAAGTTTCTCCTGGAATACTCCACGCGCCCTCTGCAATTCTTCGGTCTGTTCGGGTTTGCCGGCCTCGGAGTCGGGTCGCTGATCGGGCT
>DASSJE010000089.1:0-8949 GCA_035691365.1 Terriglobia bacterium | reverse complement strand
CTTGGCAACAGTTACGTCATGTCCTACTATGTGTACCCCGTGAATTCTACTTCGGGAGCCCCGGGCGCGCTTGTTCACCCGGGCGTCTGCTCATGGAATGGGACCTATTGCAGCGGTGGTGACGTCGGGTCCGAGTGGGTGCTACACAGCACGGGAACCCCCAGCCAGTGGAACACGATCGCCTTCGGCAATGCGAATGTGACCAGTATGAGCGCTAGCGAGTACAGAGCCTATATCACGGAATGCGCCCCGCAGAAGATTGCTTGCCAGAGCACCCTTAACTCGTTAACGGGCGCCAAAGTAGGTCCCACGAATCAGGGGATCGAAGCCCTGATCAATGCGAGCGGACTTGGAATGAATCAAGGCCAGGATTTCATGTGCAGTCCAACCTTCTCAGGTGGCAGTGGATATTGCACCAGTGAACCCTTTGCAATCACGCCCGGTTCTAACAACCCCTATAATATGACTCAAACTTTTTACGGAGGCCCGAGTGACTCAATCGCCACAGTTGTCGTCTATGACTGCCCGTTCTCAAGCGACACCGGTTGCTATGATCCCACTCAACCCAACGCCGTGACTCTCAGCCCTGGCTCAAACAACCTTGTGACGGTTGAGGGATTCATGCAGATATTCGTCCAAGATGTGGAACACACGGGGTCAGATGACCTTGTTAACACAGTGGTCTTGAATGTCGTAGGGTGTGGCGGGACATCGACGAACAATGGGAACGGAAGCGTCCCGCCGGCTGTCGCTCCTGGCGGGTCACCTATTCCTATCCGGTTGATTCACAATTAGGTCCATGCCGAGCCTTGGTACAATGCTTCCTGGCTTGCAAAATACGCAGGCTTGTGAATGCTCCGCACTACACGCCAGAGCTGATAGCCGAGGCGGACGTTCCACACAGGCAAGATCGCTGGGCGGGGCCGCGGCCGCAAGCAGTTTCCCGCTCCTGCAGAATTCTTCTCCTATATGTTCCGCGCCCTAACGCCCCTCGAGTCCCACTGACCAATTCCACTGCGCCAATTCAGTCGATGGAAATCCCATAGATGTGATAATTTGAACACACGCCAGTACTGGACTCGACAACTTTGGGTTAAGGGGCGGGGAAATCTCATGGAGCACCGATCGCCAACTCTAAGACACTTTGCTTTTCCGGGGAGAGAATCGATTTTATTGCTGGCTTCCTGTCTGCTATTTTTGCCGGCGGTTGCCGTAGCTGCGCCTCAGTCGCCTCTCGCGCCCATCGTGAAACAGGCCGGAACCTACGAAGGCCAGGGGAACTATTCGGCGGCAGAACAGGACTACGTGAAGGCCCTTCGTCTGGCTCCGGATAACCCCGAAATCTTGAAGAGGCTGGGCGTGCTCTACGGGAAGGAAAAGAAATTTCAAAGTTCCGTCGAGACGTTCAAACGTATCTTGGCTTCTCATCCGGACTACCCGGAAGCCAATTTCTATATAGGCTTTTCGTACTACGCGCTCAATGACTTTGCTCATGCCATCGAAAATTTTCAGCGTGAACTCTCTACAGCGCACCCGCACCCACGCTGCCGGTACTATCTGGCCTTGTCTTATGCCTCGGAGGGCCAAACCGGCAAAGCGACAGCTCAATTGAACGAACTGCTCGCCAAGCATCCCAAAGACGCCGATGCCCTCTACCAGTTGGCAAGGCTTTATATGAATTCTGCGTTTGAAACGGTCAACAAGCTCAAGAGCCTGGATCCTGATTCCTTCCAGATGCATGCTCTGATGGCTGAAATCTATTCGAACGAGCAGAATTATCCCTGGGCCATCAAGGAGTATCAGGCCGCACTGAGAAAAAAGCCCGACGCGACTGGACTTCACTTTTCTCTAGGGGTCGCCTACTGGGCCTCGAAACACTATGTTCCTGCGCGAACGGAGCTTTTGAAAGCTCTCAAGGAATCTCCTGACAATCCTGTAACCAACTTTTATCTTGGGGCCATTGCGGTTCAGCAGGGGCTTTATTCCGAGTCGGTGCCCTATTTGGAAAAGGCGGAGAAACAAATGTCTCACATGATGCCCGTCCATATGCTGCTCGGCCAATCTTATGCGGAGCTGAATGAACTCCAGAAAGCTGAATCCCAGCTCCAGCTGGCTACCCAACTTGAACCCGAGGCCCCTCGCCCGCATTATCTATTGGGTCAGGTCTATATGAAGCTGCACAAGACCCAGGAAGGCGAGCGCGAGATGGCCTCTTACGGGAAGCTGCGGCAGGAACACGAACAGAAGGCGTTGCAGAAAGCCCGGAACATTCGGGAGCTGGAAAAAGGTTCCGGTCCTGAGCCAACGGCCGCCCCATCGGCCGGCTCTTCACCTCAATAGCCGGTCTTCGTCGCGCATAGGAACCCGGTTTCATTTGATTTTTGGGGGAACGGGGAGCATAGGATCTACGCTCCCCCTTGGAAATTTGCACTACGCCCACGCTAGGAGCTGATGTAATCTTGAACGATTTTGCCTACGGAACCCAAAGCGTTGTTGATCCAGCCTGTATCCACGTGGAATGACTTCACCCACATGTCAGGCTCGTTCCACAGCTCCCGAAGCCTTTGCCAGTATACATTGCTGGTGGCGTAGTCGCCGCCCATGGCAAGGGTAAAACCTTCCGAAGGCGTGCTGGGGAGTGCCTCACCGTAAGGATATTTCTCCGTTACGTAACTAGTCGCTGTGCCCCAGTAGGAATTTGCTGCATATTCCTGGCCATGGGTTGCCGTCGCGCTCCGGCTCGCTCTGTTTTTCAGAACAACCGAAGGGGGTTCGCTTCGTAGGCGTATAACCGGGTGGATTGACTGGTACAGAACTAAACCGCCCAAAAGTATCACGACCACCAACCCCCAAACCCCCTGTCGTTCGGGTTTTTGGCTGGCGGATCCCACTCCATAAAGGTCATTAATCACAGAATAGGTTTTGCTCATTCGATTTTCCCTCCAAGAGGTGCTGGCGCGTTTCGGTGCGAGAGGAAGGCGAACCCTCGATCACCTGTGTCTGCCGGAGCTGGAAATCTATACTGGCGTAAGGCACTCCTCGTGCACTTCCCTTGACCAGAGGGGAGTGTGTATTCATCTTCCAACAGTACTAGCAAGTTAATTGCCAATCGTAAGCTATTCAAAAATAAGAGACTCTAGGCGGGCCTCTCTGCAACTTTTACCTGGCAGGGTTAAATTGCTGTTGTCCCGCCGGGTTCGGTGATTGGAGTAGTCGCAGTGCTGTGTTTTTCAGCACATTGCAAGGCTCAGGAAAATAAATGGCTGGCACGGGCTGTATTCGTTTCTTAAAATATTGGGTCTTGGCGGGTGGTGCACACCCGGCGCAACTTAGCAGCGCAAGGGCGTATGGCCGCTGGCCTGATCGAAAGCGTTGCCCGCGAGACAATGGGCTCCAGCAGGAGATTGAATGACCAGAAAGTCCGGTTCGAACCCGCCCCGCAAGACCAACAGATTGCGGTTTGATCTGTTATTGAAAGGCGGACATGTGATCGACCCGGCCAATCACATTGACCGAAAAATGGACATAGCTGTTGCCGGAGGAAAAGTGGCGGCGGTAGAGGCCGATATTGCGCCTGCGACGGCGCAGAAGGTGGTGGATGTCCGCGGGCTTTTCGTCACGCCGGGACTGGTGGATATCCACGTCCACGTCGGATACGGCGGTGTGCCGGATGACTGGTATTCGCCGCGCGCGCGAACGCACACACTGCCTTTCGGCGTCCCGGCTGACCTGATGCTGACTTCGGGAGTGACCACGGCGGTGGATACCGGAAGTGCAGGTGCCGAGACGTTTCTCCGCCAGAAGCAGATGGTGATGGACCAGTCTCAGGTCCGGCTTCTCGCCTTCCTGAACATAGTGGCCAATGGGATGAATGGCGGCCTTGAGCAGACGGTCGGCCAGATGGACCCACAGCTTTGTGCCGCAACGATAGAGAAGTACCGGGAAGTCATCGTGGGTGTGAAGACGGCGCATTACTGGACCGAGAAGCCGTGGGATGCGAGGCATCGCCCTTGGACCGCGGTGGACAGGGCGGTCGAGTGCGGACGAATGGCAAAAGTTCCCATCATGGTGGATTTCTGGCCTCGGCCGCCGCAGCGTTCTTATGCGGAATTGATTCTGAAAAGAATGCGGCCGGGCGACATCCACACGCATGTGTTTGCCCAGCAGTTTGGCGTCATTCTTCCCAATGGCCGTGTTAATCCCATTCTATGGGAGGCGCGCAAGCGGGGAGTCATTTTTGATGTGGGGCACGGGGCGGGGAGTTTTTGGTTCCGGAACGCTGTGCCGGCGGTTGAGCAGGGATTTGTGCCGGATTCAATTTCGACCGACCTCCACACCAGGAGCATGATCGGTCCGGCCCAAAATATGACGAACGTCATGTCAAAATTTCTGTGCATGGGGATGCCCCTGGAAGACGTTGTCCGGCGTTCGACGCTGAATCCCGCACGCCAGATCCACCGGCCGGATCTTGGTACACTTTCAATCGGGAGAGATGCCGATATCGCAGTTCTCGAAATGCTCGAAGGCGACTTCAGCTATACGGATAATGGCCATACCCGGATGAATGGCACTGTGAAGTTGATCGCGCGAATGACGATACGGGCGGGGAGGATTCTCTTTGATCCTTCCGGGTTGAGCATGGTGGAATGGCGAACAGCGCGGAAGCAATACTTTAGGCCGCCCAGGCTCAGTTCGAGCCGGCCTTCGACTGCGGATGATTATCCACGACGTTAGTCCGATGAACCCGGCCTAAAGTTATAAAGCTTTCAGCTCTGGGTAACTCAAGGCACTCGCGCCGAGGCTTCATTTTGAATGCTTCGATCTTCAATCCCGGGCTGCACTGGCGATTTTCCCGGGGGCTTTCAGTGCGCATTAACGCCGTAGGAGAGATTGCAATGATTTCATCCCATCGATTCAGCCAGACAGTCTTCTTCTTGTTGCTCGCAGGCTCGGTGTTCAGTTTGCCGGGATTTGGACTCCGCGCGGGGGCGGCGAAGACTTCCATCACCCCTGATGTCCATGCCGGAAAAGTCTATATGGCCGGATTCGGGTTCAATCGCGTGGCAACCGGAGTTCATGACAATCTCTATGCGCGCTGCCTGTCGGTAGAGGCAGGCGGCAAGACCCTTGTGGTGTGCGCAGCAGACCTGATTGGCCTTTTCCACCAGGATGTGTTGAACGTGCGCGCAAGGGTGAAAGCGCAATTGCCGGGAATTACGAAGGTGATTGTAGCTTCCACGCACGACCACGAGGGCCCGGACACGCTGGGCCTGTGGGGGCCGGCGCTGCTGAAGTCCGGCGTGAATGTGCAGTATCTGAACTCGGTGGTTGATCGCATTGCGGAGACGGCGGTCCGGGCCGCCCGGAACATGCAGGAGGCGCACCTTTCACTTACACGCGATCATTCGCCGCTGCTGCAGTTGCTGCAGGATGACAGTCGGCCGCCATACGTGAAAGATCCCTACCTGTTTGCCATGCGCTTCGTATCAGCAGGCACGGGCAAACCCATCGCCACGCTGGTCAACTGGAGCGACCACCCTGAAACTCTGGACAGCAGGAATACGCTGATCACCGCCGACTATCCCCATTGGCTCTGCAAGTACGTTGAAGAGCATGAGGGCGGGACGGCGATATTCCTCAACGGCTCCATTGGGGGCTTGCTCTCGACGCTGGGGGACCAGGTGCCGCTGCTGGACGCAAAAACCGGCCAGGTGGCGAAGGACGGAACCTGGGAAAAGGCGGAGCTGGCCGGGAATGCCATCGGAGAAGTGGCGGCCCGCGCGCTTCGCCTGAACGGCCGGCGGGTCAGCGTGGACCGGATGGTGATCAGGAAGGCCTTAATCGATGTTCCTCTCGCCAACGAGGCTTTTCGGCTCGACCAGGGCATGGGAGTGTTTGGCTCCTCACGCCCGGTCTATACCAACGGCAAGCTGGACCCTTCCACGGAGGACAAACCGATTTCCTTTCTCACCCGTCTGGTGGGGGAGTACGTGGGCGCCAATGAGGCGGCAGGGATCCAGAAGCAACTTGACGGGCTCAAGGCTGTGAAATACGCCACGGGACGTGACCTGCGCTCGGAGGTTGATTACATCCAGTTCCTGGACGGGAACCAGTTGGTTGCTGAGATCGCAACCGTCCCCGGAGAAATTTATCCCGAGCTTGTGAATGGCGGTATCACGAGCTACCCCGGCGCAGACTTCCCGCATGCTCCCTTCGAACCGGTCCTGCGGCCCCATATGAAGAGCCGGTATCAGTTTATCTTTGGCCTGGCCAACGATGAAATCGGGTACCTCATTCCGAAAGCAGAGTGGGACAACAAGGCGCCCTGGCTGCAAGACCGGCCCCGCCGCTGGTACGGAGAAGTTAATTCCGTCGGGCCGGATGCGGCTGGCGCCGTGACCAATGCGTTTGTAAAACTGATGGAGGAAAAGTAGGGTCGGAAATCCTAAAGCGGCAGGGTGAGCCACGCGCCAAACCAGGCCTCATCGTTTCCGGCGCCCGGTTTAGTTCGCGGCGCGGGTTTTCGTTTTCAATAAGGACTGCTCAACGTATTGTGAAAAGGCTTTGGCCAGCCCTTGCGTTACGGGACCGCCTGCCTGCGCTATCGTCCGGTCTTCGATCTGCGAAACCGGCTGAACTTCCCGAGTGGTTGAAGTGATGAAAACCTCTTCGGCGGCGGAAAGGTCCTCCATTTGGATGGTTGCTTCCTTTACTCGCGCGCCGAACTGTTCTCCCATTTCCAGCAGAACGGCACGGCTGACGCCGGGAAGGCACCCGGCGGAGAGAGGTGGAGTTGTGACCTCGCCGTTACGCACGCAGAAAATGTTTGCGGCGGTGCATTCGGTAACTTCGCTGCGTTCATTCAGGAGGATGACCTCATCAAACCCACGCCGCGAGGCCTGGTCCAGCATCCACACGTTCTCCAGCCAGGAGGTCACTTTGACTCCGGCAAGGGGGCTTGAAGCGTACCGCCCGTAAGGTTGAACGGCTAGGCGCGCAGGCCCGACGCGCCTGGGCAAGTCGGCGGTGTAAAGGATCAGGTCGACCTCAGGCATTGCTTCATCGCTGACCCACGACCCGGCCTTGTTGTAAATAAGGTAGATTCGGGCGCAGCCTTCCTTCACATGATTGGCCTCAATCAACTGGCCAAGTCGCTCCAGGACGTTTTCAGGCTGCCATTTCGAAGGAATTTTCAGGCGATTCGCATCCGTGGTGAGACGGTTCCAGTGTCGGTCAAAGGCGAAGGGCCAGGCGTCATAGATCCGGATGGTTGTGAAGACACCCCAGCCGTTCAAAAGCCCCGCTTGTCCGGGGGAGAGGCGGACTTCCTGCATGGAAACGATTCGATCATTGCGATAAACGAATTTGTGTAACATAAGCCTATTTTCCTGCGGTATCACCAATGATTGGGGTGCCGTCGGGGGCGGCCGCGGTTTCGTGGGGCAGCAACGAACTGGCATTTCCGGGCGTTGCACCCATGCTCCCACGGGAATGCATCATAATGGGGTGAATTCCCTTATAGTGTCAAGTCCGGTTAATTCTATAGGCAATGCGCTCAGGTGTACGCCTGCACTGGACGCACGAATCCTTTGACGGCCCTGCATTTTGCGCACCGGAAGTTTATGTTATGTTGGGACATCGGATTACATTATTGACGGCTCAAGCATCCGAGATGACATCATGAAGATTGGGTTGGTTTCAGACACGCACGGTTATTTCGATCCGAATTTGCGGGAACTGCTGGCGGGCGTGGAATCGATTCTGCACGCGGGAGACGTCGGCTCCCGGAAGGTGCTGGACGACCTGGGACACATTGCAGACGTGCGGGTTGTACGGGGAAACGTAGACCCGGTGGAATTGAACCTGGCGCCATCCCTGAAGATGCGGTTTGATAACGTTCAGATCGAAATGCAGCGCCAGCTTCCAGTTCCTCAGGACGAACTCGAACAATGGTCCGATGGTTCGCCACTTCAACGGCGGAATCCGGGCCGGGTATCGGCGTTCCTTGAAGACTTCGATCCGGAGACCAAGGTGGTTGTTTTTGGCCACAGCCACCGTCCCTGTCTGCTGACGGTGAGGCACAAGCTGTTTTTCAATCCGGGCAGTTCAGGGAAGAAGCGGTTCTCCCTGCCGCGCTGCTTTGGGCTGATAGAAGTCTTCCCTCGCGGCGTACGTGGGTCGATAATAGGATTAGAAGGGCAGGATGGCGGTTTACCGGGTGATGTGTGGCTGCCCCTCGGAGAATAAGATTATGTCAAAGCTGCAAAAGGTGAAACGGATCCTTGAAGTGACGGCGACCGTCATTGCGGTGGCGATTGTGATTATTGAGAAGGTTGAAAAAGCGTCGTCATGAATGGTGTGCGTTTCCGGCTGAAAAAATGTACTCTTCGCTAAAACCTGCCAGCGCCTGGGTCGCCAAGAAAATCGGCGGCTCGCCGAAGTCTTTCCACCGTTCTCGCCTGCCCCAGCACTTTCATCACATCAAATAAACCCGGCGCCACGGCCTGCCCGGTCAAAGCGACGCGGGTTGCGTTGATCAGCAATCCCGCCTTGACGCCGTCCTCATCAGCGAGACATCTCAAGGTTGTTTCGGTTGTGCCAACTTGAAATGATTCGAGCCGGCCAAGCTTTTCCGCCAGCTTGCGCAACAGGGCTGACAACCCGGGGGCTTTCCAGAATTTTTTACAGGCTTCCGGGTCGTACTCGAAATCATCGGTGAAGAACGCCCGGCCGCCCCCGGAAAAATCTTTCAGCGTTCGCATGCGGGGCTGGAGCAGAGCCACCGTTTGCTGGAACTCTGCGGGCGAGGCTGTGATCGTGGAATCAAGCCCTGACAACTTCAATTCCGTTTCCACCAGAGGCGCCAGGCGGTCCATGCCCAGCGCGCGGAGGTATTGGCTGTTCATCCAGGCAAGCTTCTCGGGATCGAACACTGCATTGGACCGGGAG
>DASSJE010000088.1:0-7645 GCA_035691365.1 Terriglobia bacterium | reverse complement strand
GGCGAACGCGGCGACGGCGGCAGCGAATGCGGCGGCAGCGGCGGCGAACGCGTCGGGTTGCGCGGAGAACATCGAGAACGCCAACGAGAACCCTGGGACGCCGAGTCCATATACACCGCCGACGGGATTCAGCTGCCCGTAAGCAAGAGGCGGTCAGAGAACAGATAACGGAAGGGAAAGTGGGCGACGGTCAAAAACGACTGCCGCCCACTTTGCGTTTACGAACCTCTCATTCCACATCCACCAGGCGGGCCTCTGCCGCGTCACCTCGGGTCGAGTCAGAGTTGCATTCCGAGACATATCCGGCGCAAAATACTTGTTCTTTATAAAATACGGAGAGCGGTGTTGTCGCCGCAGATGTGCAGCGGGAGACTTCTCACGCGGACGCTGATGGTCGCTGGATCCTTTCAAAAGAGGGTTCGGAGAAAAGAAAGAGATGGCAATGAAGCTGGGAATTGTTGGTTACGGCGTGGTAGGGAAAGCTCTGGCAAAGGTTTTCAAGTTTGAAGCTGGAAATCCGGACCTGGTCATCTACGACAAATTTGTCAAAGGGATGAACAGCGCAGCGCGGCGCGCCACCCTCCAGGGATGCGACCTGGTGTTTGTTGCAGTCCCTACGCCGGAGGCTGCGGACGGAAGGTGCGACCTTTCGGCAATTGAAGAGGTGGCTTCGTGGATCGAGCCACCCATGTGCGTCAAATCCACGGTACCGCCGGGGACCATCGACCGGCTGGCGGCGAAGACCGGCAAGAAGATTTGCTTCAGTCCTGAATATGTTGGGGAGACCACCTGGCACCCGCTGAAAGGGATTGAGAGCCACGGATTCATCATCGTTGGAGGAGAACGCACTGCCTGCAATCTGGTAATCCGGGCCTATCAGCAGTTTCTGGGACCGGCGCCCCACTATTACGTTACGAATGCGAAGACGGCCGAGCTTTGCAAGTATATGGAAAATGCCTTCCTCGCCACCAAGGTGGCTTTTGTGAACCAGTTCTACGACCTCGCGCAGGGCCTTGGAGTGGACTACGACGAATTGCGGGAGCTCTGGCTTGCCGACGACCGCGTTGGAAGGTCCCACACCATCGTCACGGCCGAGCGCGGCTACCGCGGCCGCTGCCTGCCCAAAGACATGGCTTCCATCATTCATGTGGCCCGGCAAATCGGCGGCGCGCCGCTTCTGGAGGCGGTTGACCGTTTTAACGACGAAGTCTGCCGCAAGGCGGATGCGGCCGGCAGTTCCGCCCGGCGCACGCCAAAAAAGAAAAAATCCCGCCGCAATTGAACGATTGATTTCTTCTTCCCACACCCGTACACTGACACAATCATAGGAGGAGATTTGGATGGACGCGGAATCCTTGGCTCAGATTGAGCACGTCGTAACCAATTCCATCAGCAAAGAGACGGCTAAGCTCCGTGAAGAGTTTGAGGTGAGGTTAAGCGAGAATCTCAAGGAAGCGGACCGGCATGGTGGCGTGCTTTTTGAGAAAATGGGCCGCAGGCTCGACCTCGTAGTCGAGGGGTTTGAGGGTCTTCGCAAGGGACAAGCGGTTCTGCGGCAGTTGATTGAGCATGAATCCCTTGAATTGCAATCACTGATGAAGCTTTCCTGCCGCCAGCTTCAAGATCGAGTGGAAACCTTGGAACAGAGGGTCCAAATTATCGAGAAAAACCTCGGACTTTCTGCCTGAGGTCTCTCCCTGTATTCTTACTTACGCATCAAAATTTCACGCACTGACTGAACGATATAGCGCAGGTCATCTTCCTTGACTCCGGGGTGGACCGGCAGGGAAAGGACGCTTTTTGCCAGGCGGGTGGAGACTGGGAAATCCCGGTCAAGTCCGTAGCCGCGAAAAACAGGCTGGCGGTGAAGGGGAAGCGGATAGTGAACAGCCGACTGGATGCCCCGAAGCCGCAGCGCCTTTGCCAGCGCATCACGGGACATCCCCGCCTGCCTTCTATCAATGCAAATCGTAAACAGGCTGAACGCGTGGCCTGCGCCGCGAACCCATTCCGGCGTTTGCAGTCCGGGGATTCCCCGGAGGCCTTCATTCAGGATTCCGGCGTTCCGCTGGCGGGTCCGGACGGCCTTGTCGAGCCTGGACAGTTGAACTAGGCCGATGGCAGAGGCAATGTCAGTGGTGCGGAAATTAAAGCCGAGCCGGACATGGCGGTAGCGGTCCGCTTCACCATGAGAGCGGAGCAGGCGGAGCTGCCTGGCCAGCGGGCCGTTGGAAGTCGTGATCATTCCGCCCTCGCCGGTCGTCATATTCTTTGTGGGGTAGAAAGAATAGCAGACCGCATCCGGAAACGACCCCACATCGCGGCCGTGGAATTGCGCTCCGTGGGCCTGGGCAGCGTCCCAGATGATACGCAGCTTATGCCGGCGGGCCAGGCGTACCAGTCCCATAATGTCAGCAGGCTGGCCGTAAAGGTGGACCGGAACCAGCGCCCGCGTCCGCGGAGTAATGCACCGTTCAACTTCTGCCGGATCCAGCGTGAAGGTCCGTGGATCGACGTCCGCAAAGACCGGTTTTGCTCCCACTGCGGCCACCATGGCCGCTGTCGCAATAAAGGTGAAATCCGGCACAATGACTTCGTCGCCCGGACTGAGAAGCGCATGGCAGGCAAGGTGGAGGGCCGCAGTGCCTGAGCTCACCGCGACCGCATGGCGGGCTCCCGCGCCTGCGGCAAAGGAAGACTCGAACTTCTCAGTGACCTGCCCGGCCCTGAGATTTCCGCTCTTCAGGACCCGCTCGACGGCCCGGATTTCGCGGTGATCGAGCAAAACTTGCGCCATGGGTACGGTTCGAATAGTCCTCCCTCCTCTTTCCGATTCAGCCACCGGAAGCATGGATTGCAGGAGCAATGTGCATCGCCTCTGTGATGGCATCGTCCATGCTCGAGTATCGCCAGGCGCCAAAGCGCCCGATGGACCATATCCTCCTGGTTTGCAGGAAGTGTAGAAGGCGCCGAACGCGTTCGCCGCGCCGCAGGTCGTGCACCGGATAGGCGTAGGGGAAAAAGTTGCGCACGACGCCGGCCACATCTTCCGCCTTCTTAATCCACCCCAGCTTGATGAGCGACGCCTGAACTTGTTTTTCCAACTCTTCTTCTTTGCCCGGCGCGGGGTTTGAAATCTCTGCGGCGATCAGTCCACCGCCTTCGGGCGCGAGTCCGCTTGAAATATTGGAAGGGAATACCAGGCGAAAGAACGGGAACTCGGGCTCCGGGAAATAGACCCAATGAAAGGGTTGCGGGAGCCGATGCCTGAGGCAGTAGGTCAGGTTCAACAATGAAGTCCAGCGGAGCCCCGCCACATCCTGCCGCAAACTTTCCGGGATGCCTTTGGCACGCTGGACCAGAATGGGCAGCGGGATGGTTGAAATCAAACGTTCGTACCCCACGCGTTCACCGTCGAGGAACCGGACCGTGCGATTTTCGAGGTCTATTTCAACCGCTTCCTGATTGAGGTGCACGTCCGCCAGCCGCGATTGGAAAGCTTCGCAGATGGTCTGGATCCCCCCGCGCGACGGGTAGAAGAACCATGGGTTGTAGCCGACTTCATGGTGGTTTCGACTTGAAAGGACATTGCTGATAATCTGCCGCAATTCCGTCCGTGGAACGAACGGCCGGATCCAGTCCAGACTCAATTCTTCCGGCTCAGCGCCCCAGAGCTTCTGGTTATAAGGGCGCATGAAGTGTCGCGCAATACCTCCGCCAAAGTATTGTTCCACCCACTCGCCAAAGTTTTCCGGTTCGCGGCCCCCGCTCAATTTGCGCTTCGTCCACGCCCGGAGGTAACCGCCCAGGCAGTCCATTTTGGCGGCTGAGGGCAGCGCGCTCAGATGGGTCTGGAAGGGATAGGGCACGTAATGCCGCTGGAAGAAGATCCAGGCGCTGCGTTCCTGGCGGACGAGTTTTTCTCCTACAATCTGCTGCACAAAGTTCCTGGTTTCTTCGCTGCGGAAGTGCAACACGTGCGAGACCGTATCGAACTGATAGCCGTTCACCGTCTGCGTGCGGCACAATCCCCCGACCGTGGGCGCCATCTCATAAAGGCTGTAGCTCCGCGGCGAGATTTCCTGCAGAGCGTAGGCGGCGCTGAGCCCGCTGATACCCGCTCCCAAAATGACCGTCTTCAACCGCTGCTCCTCCGCCAATCCCACTCCCGAATGCCGTCCTCCGGTATGTTCGTTGCCTGGAACGCCCCGGCAGGGTACCCGCGTGGCCCGCCCATTTCAGAAGGCTTTATTCGTGTGCCTTTTCTGCCGGCGGCATTGGTCTTAATGATATCTTCGGTAACCTGAGTGAAGGCAAGCCGAAAACCAACTATTATCGCCTGATTCCGGCCTTTCACGCCAGCAGAGCGTGACATTTTTCCCGACGATCCAAAACTTCCGTCGGCCGAAACTCGACCCTGTGAATTGATCCCATCTTCTCTATGCGTTGATGGATGAGGAATGAACGTTGCGAAAAATCACTGTTATGATGTAGCTTAGCGTTCGTACACCGAAACAGCGGGCAGGAATTCAGGAGCCCCGTCCTGATCTTGGAACGGGAGAGCCAAGGTCCTGGCGCCCGTTGCGCGGTTCGCCGCAAACAGAGAGGCCATTGTGAAGATCACTGAAATTCGCACGCGGGTTGTTGAATGGCGGGGAAAAACCATACCGCCGCTGCCCCACTTTTGCACGAACCCCATGGACCTGCTCGAATTGCAGTCAGACCCGATGGGCTCCTTCCGGTTTCACGGCTGGTTGATTGTGGAAGTGTTTACCGACAGCGGCCATGTGGGAATCGGCGAAGCAGCGCTGGCGCCCCGCGTCGCCAAATCGCTGATCGACTTGTATCTCAAGCCGATCCTGATCGGCGCGAACCCCTTTGACAGCGAATTTCTCTGGCAGCACATGTACCGGCGCACCATGGCGTTTGGACGAAAAGGAATCGGCATGGTTGCCATCAGCGCCATTGACATTGCGCTGTGGGACCTGATGGGACACATCCTGAAACAGCCGGTCTTCCGCCTGCTGGGCGGGAAGACCAAGCAGAAGATTCCGGTTTATGCCAGCCGTCTTTACAGCCAGCCTCTTGACGATCTGGCCCGCGAAGCGCAGCAGTATAAAGACCAGGGCTACCGGGCCATGAAACTGCGGTTCGGATGGGGTCCAGTGGATGGTGCGGCGGGCATGCAGAAAAATCTGGAGTTGCTGCGCGCCACGCGGGAAGTGATCGGCGACGATATCGACCTGATGGCGGACGCTTATATGGGCTGGACACTCGATTACGCCCGGCGAATGATTCCGCTGAGGGCAAAATACAATCTGCGCTGGTTGGAAGAACCTGTCATCCCCGATGACATTGCAGGCTATGCGGCGCTGAAGGCCCTGAACGTGGTCCCGATTTCCGGCGGCGAGCACGAGTTTACGCTTTATGGTTTCCGCCAGCTTCTGGACGCCAGGGCCATCGATTACATTCAGTTTGACACCAATCGCGTGGGCGGCATCACCCAGGCAAGGAAGATCCAGGCGATGGCCGAAGCGTTTGAGGTCCCCGTTATTCCGCATGCCGGCCAGATGCACAATTTCCATGTGGTGATGGCCAGCTACAACTCTCCCATGGCGGAGTTTTTCCCTCCTGTGGATGTGGAAGTGGGCAACGAGCTCTTCTGGTATATTTTTAAAGGTGAGCCCATGCCCGTCGATGGCTGCATCGAACTCAATGAGGACCTGCCAGGGCTTGGCTTGACCATCGACGAAGAAGGCCTGAAGCGATTTGACATTATCGAGTAGCCTGACTTCAGAACATCAAGTTTGCTGTTGATTTTGCACCACACTCCCCTGCAAAAGGATTGATTGGAATGAGTGAACAGAACTTTTTCAGTTTGAAAGACCAAGTGGCTGTCGTTACCGGAGGCGGACAGGGCATCGGCGAAGGCATTGTGCGCAGGCTGGTCGAGGCCGGTGCGCGCGTCGCGGTGCTGGACCTGAAAGCAGACCTTGCCCGTTCCGTGGCGGAATCGACCGGAGGCACAGCGGTTGCATGCGATGTCTCATCGGCGTCATCGGTCGAAAAAGCATTCGGCGAAGTCCGCGGAAAGCTTGGGCCGATTGATATTCTGGTGAACAACGCCGGGATCGCCGGCAGAACTCTGCCGCTGACCGAACTGAACGAACAGGACCTCGACCAGGTTTACGCCGTGAACCTGAAGGGAGTTTTCCTCACCTGCAAGGCGGTGATCGGCGAAATGCTGCAGCAAAAATATGGCCGCATTGTTAACGTTGCCTCCATCGCCGGAAAAGAAGGCAACCCGACGCTGATTCCTTATTCGGCGACCAAAGCTGCGGTGATCTGCCTCACCAAGTCGCTGGCCAAGGAAGTTGCCGGCAAAGGCGACGTCACCGTCAACAGCATTGCGCCCGCGGTGGTCCAGACAAAAATTCTGGACAACGTTTCAAAGACGACGCTGGATTACATGCTCAGCAAGATTCCCATGGGGCGCACGGGCAGGATCGAAGAGATCGCCGCACTGGTCCACTTCCTGGCTTCAAGGGAGTCGTCTTTTACGACGGGGCAGTGCTACGACATTTCCGGGGGCCGGGCCACCTACTGACCACCTGGAGGACCCAGGGCGGCCGGCGGGATCAGCGCGCCACGTTTGATGATTCGCCTTCGGCCACAAAGAGCGCGCGGAGTTTTTCCAGGTTGATGTCTTTAAAGCCGGGCACGGCCAGGTCTGCCAGTGGCGCCAGCTTTTCGATGGGAAAAGTTGAAGCGATAGCAACGCACTTCATTCCGGCGTTATTCACCGCCCCGATCCCAACGTAGGAATCTTCAAACGCCACGGCGTCGGCCGGATCAACGCCCAGGTAGCTTGCTGCCTTCAGATAGATCTCCGGGTCGGGCTTGGCGTGGGTCACTTCGTCGCCGCTCACCATGGCGCGGAAAAACGGGCGGTAGCCCAGCGCGTCCACGACGAACTCTATATTGGATCTCACAGCCGAGGAGGCCACGGCCATGGGAAGGCCCGCCGCATGGCATTCCCTGATCAGCGCATCGAGCCCCGGCAGGGGCCTGGCGTGGGGCTTGAAGACCTTGCGGAAGGTCTCCTCAATCTCTTCGCTCAGCCGGTGGCTTTCCTCCGGCGCCAGGCCCGGCCCCAGAAAATAATTGAAGGCTGTGTCGTTCCGCTTGCCGAGAATCAGTTCCGGCAATTCCTCTTTCTTGTAGCTGATCTTGTGATGATCCAGGAATTCAATCCACTTCGCCAGATGGTAAGGGTTGCTGTCCACCAGAACGCCGTCCATGTCAAAAATGAGAGCGGCGGGTAACTCAATTTGCCTTTGCATTCGCCTCCGTTGCTGCGCAAAGAATGCTTAACTCCTAATTATGAACGACGAGGACAAAAACGGGAAGAAGCACCACGCGCAATTATCAATCATGCAGTATGAGAGACGGCGGGGAAACAGTTTTCAGCAGGATGCATTATCCCGTTTGGTGAAGATACTTTTGATTTTCTTTTGCGATAGGCAGGCGCAGTTAAGTGCTCCCTGCTACTGCTCGCTGCCGTTGCGGCGTGTCATTTTCTCCACGATGTCAACTAGCGCATCGAGGCGGCGATCGGTGTGGGACCCGGCCTCGCGCAGTTCCT
>DASSJE010000087.1:0-5822 GCA_035691365.1 Terriglobia bacterium | reverse complement strand
CATCCGCCCCTTCTTTACTTCCCAGCTCAGAAATTCCAGAATGTGTCCCGCGATCCGCTTCGAAGCCTCATCGGGCGCTTTGAAAGGACTATTCCGGTCAGGCGAATCCGTCAGCACAATTCCTGCGATCTTTTCCGCTGGCACTTTTAGATACGGTGTCCCAATTCGCTGTCCAGGTTTCGTCAGCGGAATCGGAACTCGGTTCGGAGGCGGCTCCAGCCCGTAGTAAATGTCGTGCATCCCCTCCAGCGCCGCCGGTTGCCACGAATTCACTTCCAGGATGATGCGCTCCGCCTGATCCACCCACGTCTTGTTATTCCCGATCGACGAACTCGGCACCACTCGCCCATCTTCCAGAATCGCGGTCACCTCGATCAGCGCCACATCCAGCTTGCCCAAGAATCCATACTCCACAAACTGCGCCACATGGCTGAGGTGAATATCCATGTAATCCATCTCGCCCGCGTTAATCCGCTTGCGCGTCTCCGGATCCGACTGGTACGGCAGCCGCAGATGTATTCCTCCTGCCATGGCCAGTGCCCCATCCAACTCCGGCCCGGTCGAAGCCCCAGTGAACACGCTCACCTGAAATTTCTGTCCGCGAAAATGCGCGTCGGCAATACGATGCGCCAGCTGAATCGGCACCGCCTTCGGATATCCCGACCCCGTGAACCCGCTCATCCCAATCTGATCGCCCGACCGGATCAGCGCCGCCGCCTCCTCGGCGCTCACAATCTTCTGCTCAAGTTGGGCGTTCAAAACGCGCGCGGCCGGCGATGCAATCGACATAGAAATCCCTCACGATGGATTCACACTGAGTCCCTTCTTAACGGTAGGAGGCGTACCCGGGCCGGTATGTGATTTCAATCACACACGGCTGTGTAGCCGTAAGTTGTAAAGCGCCCCCGCGTCCCTTCGTAATGCTCGGCCGTGATGCCTGTTCATGAATCCAGACAACTCCGCCGATGTAACAGTTGACATCGTCTGATCGAAAACGACATGGTCCAACATCGATGGAAGGGACTCGCTGTCTTCATCCTGCTCTGGCCTCTGGCTTTGCGAGCTCAAAACAGCGCTGAGATTCAAGGTAGAGTATTCGACTCCACTCATCATCCGGTAGTTAGCGCCTTCGTCATCATCACCGGGCAAAACATCTCCTGCATTCGCGCCGCCACCACCGACGAGCAAGGTTCCTTTGTCTTCCCCTCGCTCCCGGTCGGCAGCTACCAGCTCCAGGTCAACGTGGATGGCTACTCTCCCTATTCCGCCAAGGACGTCAGAGCCAGCATCGGCGAGGTCGTGAAGCTCGAGATCACCCTGGGCCAGCAGGCTGCTCCCGGTTCAAACCGGCCCTCATCCGGCTCGATGGTGGAATCCGACAATACTCAACTCGGCGTGGTGATGGGCGAACAGGAGGTCGTCGAACTTCCTCTCAAATCCCGCGACACCTTCGATCTTTTGCAACTCCAGCCCGGCGTGCAAAGCACGCTTGGCGCCGACCTGTTTTACGGCAGCGACCAGCCCGGCGTGGTTTCAGTCAGCGGCGGCCGTGCCCGCTCCAATAACTACAGCGTCAATGGCGGCGCTTCCGGCGACCAGATGATCAACTTTCCTTCCGTCCAGCCCTCGCCTGATTCGATCAGCGAGTTCCGCGTCCTCTCGCATAATTACGACGCCACTTCGGGCCGCAATTCCGCCTCCGTCCTCGACGTCATCACCCGGTCTGGCGGCAGCGCGCTGCACGGCAGCGTCTTCGAATTCCTTCGCAACAATATTCTGAATTCGAAAGGCTATTTCGATTCCGGCGTGCCCGATTTCAAGCAGAATGAGTTTGGCGCAACTCTCGGTGGGCCGCTCCGCCGCGGCAAGACATTCTTCTTTGCCTCCTACGAAGGCCGCCGCACCATCCAGGGCATCTCGTCCAGCCCCGTAATCGTGCCTACCTCCCAGGAACGTTCCGGAGACTTTTCTGCCGGTCCACCGTTCACTGGAGTTCTGAAGGCCGCGCCGGTTGCGCAGGCCCTCAGCGCCCGCCCCGGTTGCTCCGCTGCGGTTGCCGCCAACGGAGGAGCCGCGATCGCCGCGGGCACCGCTTATTCCGCCATTTTCCCCGGCAATGTCATCCCTGCATCATGCTTCGATGCCACCGCCGCCGACTTGCTGAACCAGTTCGTTCCGCTGCCTAACACCGGCAGCAATATTTTTCTCGCCACGCCCAACGCCAAGGTGCGCAACGACCAGGCCACGTTTCGCCTGGATCACAATCTCACTTCCCAGCAGCAGTTGAGCCTCTACTATTACGGCGACGACGGTTACGAGAAACACCCCTTCGATACTTTTCTGGCCAGCGGCGCCAACCTGCCCGGCTTTGGATATCGCACCCGCGATCGCTTCCAGCAACTGAATCTATCCCACGCCTGGACGATCGCCGCCAAAACCATTAACGAATCCCGCTTTGTCTATTACCGCCAGGGACAGGGCCAGTTGCTGGCTCCAGCGCGCACCAATCTCGTGCAGGATTCCTGCGCCACCGTTCCGTCTACCCAATGCTTTTTCGATCCTTCCAATCCTTCCCTCGGCATCAATCCGGGTTATGGCGCGCAGTATGAGGGCGTTCCGCTCGTCAGCCTCTCCGGCGGTTTTTCGTTTGGCAATAATTCCAGTGGAAATTTCTCTCAGACCGGAAACGTCTATCAGGCCGCTGACACCTTCAGCAAGATTATCGGGAATCACACCCTCAAAGTTGGCGCCGAATGGCGCGATCAGCGCCTTCATCAACTCTATTTCTACGACGTCAGCGGACAGTTCTCTTTCTATGGCGAAGGACCCAACCATGTCGGATTCAGTTCGCTCATCCCCAACTACCTGCTCGGCCTGCCCGACTCCTTTAACCAAGGTTCCGCCAATTCCGTGGACGTGCGCAGTACCCAGTTCGCGCCCTGTGCCCAAGACTCTTGGAGACTCAGGCCCAACCTCGTCCTTAGCTCCGGATTGCGCTGGGAGTGGAACACTCCCATGGCGGACGCCAGCCGCAGAGTCCAGGCTTTCCGTCCCGGACAACCCACCCGCATCTATCCCTGCGTCTTAAGTCCCTCTGATCCGCTCGCCGCTATGTACGGCAGTTCCGATTGTTCTCCCACCGGGCCGGCGCGCGCCGTCTTTCCTTTGGGATTAGTTGTGCCCGGAGATTCAGACGTGTCCGACAGCCTGACCCATAACTATCTGCACTCGCTTGCCCCGCGAATTGGACTCACCTGGTCTCCCGACTGGAGCACAGGCTGGCTCTCTGCTTTATCCGGCGGGCCCGGACGCACCAGCCTTCGCGGCGGCTGGGGCATCTTCTATGACAGTAACGAAGAGCTGATGTTCGGAGAAAACCTCGCGGCCCAGCCCCCTTTTGGCGGCAGCACCAGCATCAGCAACATTTTCTTCAACACGCCTTTTCTTAGCCAGGACGGCTCGATCACTCCCAATCCCTTTCACGGCTTCCTCGATCCCCGCCCTGGTTCGCCGGTAGACTTCGCCCTGTTCCGGCCCATCACTTTGTACGGCATGCTGCCGCCGACTCTCCGCAGCCAGTACTCCGAGCATTATCATCTGACGCTGCAGCGCCAGCTGCCCCACGATACTCTTCTGCAATTCGGATACGTTGGCAGCCAGGGGCACCGCCTTACCGCGACTATTGACCTCAACTACGGAAACCCCCAATCTTGTCTCGACCTCAATCAGATTCCCGGCATGGCTTGCGGCCCGTTTCAAGAAGATTCCGATTTTCACGTCCCCGCCGGCGCAATTCCTCCCGGCGTCACTCTTCATCTTCCTTATGGCTCTGTCTCCAGCGTGACCGGCCCCAATGCCAATCCGATCAGGCTTGTCGGTTTGCGCAAATACTCCTCGCCCTTTTGTGAGCCGAGCACCGGAATCGGCTGCCCACTCGATGGCGTTCCGGTTTTTGCCAGCATCTTCTCCACCCAGCCCGTGGTGAACTCCTCTTACAACTCGCTGCAGGCTCTTCTCAGCAAGCGTTTCTCTCATGGACTCCAATTCTTGACGTCCTACACCTGGAGCAAATCCATTGACAACGCCTCTTCTTTTGAGCAGTCCGTCAATCCCATCGACCCCGCGCGCTCGCGCTCGCTCTCCCTTTACGACGCGCGCCACCGCTTAGTCTTCAGCGAATACTGGACCATTCCCGTACCTCGTGTCGCCAACTGGAGCCGTCACCTCATCACTGGATGGGAGATTGCCGGCATCTTCACCCTGCAATCGGGTTTTCCCATTCGCTTGACCTCGACCGACGACGAGGAATTGATGGGCAGTTACAATTTTGAAACCATAGGAGAACCCGACCAAATCGCCCCCTTCCGGCGTCTCCACCCGCAATCTTCCGGCGGTTATTTCTTCGACCCTGCTTCCTTCGTTGAAGCCCCCGTCGGTCAAATGGGAAACGCCCCCCGCACGATTTGTTGTGGTCCCGGTATTGCCAACCTCGACCTTGGCCTTCATAAAACATTCCGTGTGGGCGAGGCTAGAACTCTGGAATTTCGCACCGAAATCTTCAACCTCATGAACCACACCCAATTCTTCAACCCCGACGGCAACATCACCGACGGACCAAACTTTGGCCAAGTCAGCCGCGCTCGCGACCCGAGGCTGATCCAGTTAGCTCTGAGGCTAAACTTTTGAAGTGCGCTCTCCACGTCGTGTTCTTGGCAGCGCTTCTGCTGGGTGGCCTCCATGCAGCCGCTCCGCCCGCCCGTAAACTCCTTGACCACCAGAATCCTGAATATCCCAGAATTGCCATTCAAATGTCCCTCCATGGAACGGTGAGGCTACGTGTCTGGGTCACTCCCCAGGGCTCTGTGCGGAAGGTGGAATATATCGGCGGTCACCCGCTGTTAGCCGAGTCCGCCGTCAAGGCTGTCAAGAACTGGAAATTTGAATCAGCTTCCAGGGAAACCACCGAACTTCTTGAAATCAAATTCTGATCCGCCACGACCGTTGCCATACCCTCGCTGTTTCATCCGCGTCCCCGAAACTGGATAATCCTCTTTCGATCCCGCTTCGACGGCCTGCCCGGCGGCAGAATCTCGAACTCCCGCATCGCTTTTCTCTCCGCCGCAGCCTTTGCGCGCGCCTCGCGGCTGGCTTCCGTCTCTCGATACAACGCCTGGGCCACGGAGGCCGGGCCCCGCACGTCGCTCAACTCAAGCACCTCGACCTCAAAGTCGCCGCCCGGGTTCGTGATCCGCAACATATCCCCGACCCGCACTTCCCGAGCGGCCTTGGCGTTATGCCCGTTGGCCACAATCCTGCCCAGATCGCACGCCTTTTTCGCCAGCGTCCGCGTCTTGAAAAAACGCGCCGCCCACAGCCAAGCATCGATCCTTACGCCATTCATCGGCCCATCTCCGTGAAAAAGCTCCTTATCTAACCCTCAGCGTGCAAACTACCCTGGTTCGCTGTCCCAGTGCTTTCATTCCATTCAGGTTACGCGGTTTTTTTCAAAGTAGAATAAGTCATTGTTTCGCTGGCCATGCGTGCCCAGCCGTACACTTAACGTAACCTTACGAAAAATTATGCTACCTACAGTGTGTAGTGTATCCAACACTGTTACGACTTATGCCATCTTAGGATGGCCTACTCGTCCTATGCCGTCCGCTATGCCCGCGCGCCGTCTTGAAGATCGCATTCGCGAATTGTGTGCCCGAGCCCTCTACGAAAAGGGACCGGAATGGGTGTCCACCGTTCATGAATTGCAGCTTGCCATTCAGGAGCATGCCTTGCGTGTGGCCAATCTCGCCAGCGCGGCCACCGTCGTC
>DASSJE010000086.1:0-3994 GCA_035691365.1 Terriglobia bacterium | reverse complement strand
CGCCAAAAGATCCAAAAATTTGCCGCTACGAGTGTGCCGCTTCTGATTCAGGGGGAAAGCGGCACAGGCAAGGGAGTTTTGGCCCGTTACATCCATTCCCGGTCCGGTGTCGCCGCCGGTCCCTTCGTAAATGTAAATTGTGCCGCCATTCCCGGCAGTCTGCTCGAAAGCGAGCTCTTCGGCTTTGAAAAAGGGGCCTTCACCGGCGCCTATGCCAGTAAGCCGGGACGCGTCGAGACGGCCCATATGGGCACCCTTTTCCTTGACGGCATCGACGAAATCGACATGCCGCTTCAGGCTAAGCTGCTCCAGTTGCTTCAGGATGCGCAATTCTCCCGCATCGGTGGTGCCGAAGACATTACCGTGCAGATCCGGGTGATCTGCGCGACGAGCCGTCCCTTGGAGCATGAGATTACCGCCGGCAGGTTCCGGGCAGACCTCTACTACCGTATCAATGTCGCGCGCGTCGAGCTGCCCGCTCTTCGGTTGCGCATCGAAGACGTGCCGCAGCTTGCCATGCACTTCTACGATCGGCTCTGCAAACGGCACAAAGGTTCTGCCGCCGGCCCGGTTTCCCCTATGCTGCTGAGGCTGTTTGAGAAACACTCTTGGCCCGGCAACATTCGTGAGCTTGAAAATCTCATGGAACGGTACGTCATTCTGGGTTCAGAAGAAGCCATTGGGGAAGAATTGGCAAGCTGGGAACGCACCCCTCTTGCATCCGATCTTCCCACCAACGGCCCCATCCACCTCAAAAATGTGACCCGCAAAGCGGTGCGGGAGCTCGAGGGCAGGATTATTCTCAGTGCGTTGGAAGCAAATCGCTGGAACCGTAAGCGAGCAGCCCGCGACCTGCGCATCAGCTACCGGGCGCTGCTATACAAAATCCGTCAGGCAGGACTTCCGGCCAAGCGTTCCTCGGAAGGCAACCGCCCCACTGGTAAAGTTGCCGCGAAAGTTCCTCTCGCTTCAGACTAAAGTAATTTCCGTCACGGTATTCTGCTTCGAATTAGCTGGTCGGGACGGGCGTGGCCTAAGTCCTTTGACGTGCCGCCGGACTTCAGTTTACTTGGAGAGGGAAGGCGCAATATCACGCAGAGAGGAATCTCGGTTCTCGTAATATTTCGCGTAATAAGAGCGATATTCGCCTCCGCGCACACCGGCCAGCCAAGCGCCATGATTTCGATACCACTCGATCGTCTGGCACAAACCCGTCTCCAGCGAAATCGCCGGCTTCCAACACAAGTCATCCCGCATCTTTTCGCAACGCAGAGCGTACCGTCGGTCGTGCCCGGGGCGATCTTTCACATGGCTGAGGAGAGATTCCGGCCTGTTCATCACACTAAGCAGACGCCGGGCGACTGTCAGATTTTCCTCGATATCGAGGCCGCCGATGTTGTACACCTCGCCCGCGCGACCCTTTTCCAGAACGCATAAAATTCCACGGCAGTTATCTTCCACGTGCAGCCAATCGCGTTGCTGTTTTCCGTCGCCGTAGATGGGCAGCGGCTTATCGTCCAGCGCATTGGTGATCATCAGGGGAAGGAATTTCTCCGGAAACTGGTATGGTCCATAATTATTCGAAGAGCGAGTGATGATTGCCGGCAGCCCGTACGTGCGTACGTAGGAAAGAACCAAAAGATCCGAGCCGGCTTTGGAAGCTGAATAGGGGCTGCTTGGCCGTAAGGGCGAACTTTCATCCGCGAAGCAGCCCGGCGGCAGGTCGCCATAAACTTCGTCCGTTGAAATATGCACAAAGCGCGCGATGTGCAGTGCACGCGCCACTTCGAGCAAGGTGAACGTTCCCTTTATGTTCGTGTCGATGACGGGCGCGGGTTCATAGATGCTACGGTCCACATGCGATTCCGCGGCGAAATGTACGACGGCATCACACCCGCGCATGGCTGATTCGACAGCGGCGGCATCACAGATATCGCCCTTTATAAATGTGTAGTTTGGATCTTCGGCAACTTCCAGGAGATTGGCGAGATTGCCCGCATAGGTGAGCTTATCGAAGTTGACCAGTTCATATTGCTTCCGCGCTGCCAGAACGTGGCGAATGAAATTGGACCCGATAAATCCAGCCCCGCCCGTAACCAGAAGTTTCAACGCAGCACCCGATCCGCTGCGAGCTGCTCCTCGCCCGTCCGGGATAGCTTATTTGCCCCTGTCTCCGCTACCAGCATATTCGCGCGCAGCAGGGATTCGAATGTGCCCGCATCAGTCCACCAGCCATCGAGAACTTCGTATGTGAGCTTTCCTTCTTCGATGTAGAAATTGTTCACATCCGTGATCTCGAGTTCTCCGCGCCCGGAGGGCTTTAGACGCCGAATCTTCTTGAAGACGGTGTGATCGTAGACATAAATTCCAATGACGGCGTAATTGGACTTTGGAACCCTTGGCTTCTCTTCGATCCCCACCACACGATCTCCGCGGACTTCCGCCACGCCGAACCGTTGCGCGTCCGTAACTTCCTTCAGAAGGATTTTGGCGCCCTCCTTCTGTTTGGTGAAGTTCCTCACCGCTTGGCAGATATTATTTTCGATAATGTTGTCGCCCAGAATCACGCAGATGGAATCGCCATCCGCAAAATGTTCAGCGAGCGCCAAGGCATCTGCGATGCCGCCCTCGCCTTCCTGGTAGGTGTAATTGAGGTGCTTGAGCCCAAAATCCCGCCCATTCCCCAAAAGGCGCAAAAAGTCCCCCGCATTCTTGCCGCCGGTGACCAGCAGAATTTCATGGACTCCCGCGTTCACAAGAGTCTGAATCGGGTAATACACCATGGGCTTGTTGTAGATCGGAAGGAGGTGTTTGTTCGTAACGCGCGTGAGCGGATTCAGCCGGCTGCCCGTACCGCCTGCAAGCACCACACCTTTCATTTCTGCTCCATCTCCCGCGTTACGCCTTCTGCTCTATATCAGCAAACGCTCGACGCATCACCCAAAACGATTGCATTCAGGGCCGCCGGCGCCCGAATTCCGACTCGATTCGATTACCAGCGAATATAGCTCAATTCCGCGTTCTTCCGAAAGCTTTCGGGCCGCATATGTAACCAAGCGCCCTGATCGTGGCTGGAAGAAAAAAGAGTTTCGTTTTTGGCATGTTATGCCGATTACTGCGAGGACTTTTCGGGCACGGCAAGCGTCAGCGCGTCCGCAACGATCCGAAAATCGGCGGGAAGCCGCCCAGCAGGCTCGCCGTCCACTTGTACCCACACCGGTTCGGTATCTATCGGCTCGCAGCGCATTTCCGCGGCCCTCAAGAAACGGACATGCCGGGCGCGCCGGAGTCCTCCGGTCAGGAGCAACGGTATGTAGGAGAGATATTTCCACCGGCTGCCCGTCGTGCAGAGCATCAGCTCAAAGTCATTTCCGTAAAGATCGGCACGGGTAGTGATCTGGATAGGACCACCGTAATGCTTGGTTCGGCCGGCAATGATGAGCGTTGCCTCTGCACTTCCCCCTGCGAACTTTACTCGGAATCGCGGAAAGCGATATGCGCCCAATTGCCGGAATCCCTCGAGCCAAAACGCAATCGTGCCCATTCGGTTCTTCAGACTCTGTTTCACCGCTCGAACCAGTGCGCCGTCAGGCCCCGCGCCTGCCAGTGAGAGAAAAAAGCGGCCACCCTCGCCCAATTCCTCCGCGGCTACATGACCCAAAGCTACGCGTTTCAACCGACTGCCTGCAATTAATGACGCCGCACGCTCGATATCCCACGGCAGGCCCAATTCCTTGGCGAATACGTTGGCGGTTCCCGCCGGGAGCAGTGCCAAAGGTATCGCGCTTCCCGCCAGCCCATTCACCACTTCGTTCAACGTGCCGTCGCCTCCGCAGACGATCACCATCTGCCTTCGCTCGCGAACCGCTCGGTGGGCCAGCTCCGGCGCCGTACCCGGCCCGTCCGTGAGCGCCACTTCCGAATCGATTCCCTGGCGCGACAGCACTTTCCGTGCACGTTCGAGCGCACCCGAGTGAAGACCTCGTGCCCGTCC
>DASSJE010000085.1:0-6070 GCA_035691365.1 Terriglobia bacterium | reverse complement strand
TCACCGTGCGCAGGCCCTCCGACGCTCCATAGACCGCCGCCGCCAGGCCCGACGGACCGCCGCCAACGATCACCAGGTCGTAGAATGCCATTTCAGGCCGCACGCGCAAACCCAGCTTTTCCGCCACATCCGTGGGGCCGGGAGCGGCCAAAGAGGTCCCGTCGGGAAAAAACACCCTTGGCAGGCCGGATACGTCGCTGCCGACAGCCTCCAGAAGTTGCCGCACTTCGGGATCGCTTTCCACCGTCTCGACGTCGAGCCACCGATAGGGCGTCTGGTTGCGGGCCAGAAAATCCCTGAGCGCGTATGCCTGCGGCGACCAACGAGTGCCGAGAACCCGAATGCCCTCGAAGCGGGGACGAAACGTCGCCTGCCAATCCTCCAGAAGGTCGTCAATCACAGGGTAAAGGTGCTCTTCCGGAGGGTCCCAGGGCTTCAGGAGATAGTGGTGAACTTCCGCTTCATTGATAGCGCGAATCGCCGCATCAGTATCGGCGTAAGCCGTGAGAAGCACCCTCTTGGCATCCGGATAAAGCTTCATGGCTTCACCCAGAAACTCCACGCCGGTCATCCGCGGCATCCGCTGGTCCGCCAACAGCAACCCCACAGCGTCGCCCCGCTGCTTGAGTCCACGCAGAGCTTCGAGGGCCGTTTCTCCGGAATCGGCGCGTAGAACGCGATAGCGATCGGAATATCGCCGGCGGAGGTCTCGCTCTACGGCAAGCAGGACTTCCGAATCGTCGTCAACCGTAATGAGGACCGGCTTCGGCATAGAGTTTTTACGGCTGGGAATCTCCCCGCAATTCTCCTCGAAGGCATTCCCAGCCTCTTCGGCTGGCGCCTATAACGACGTAATTAAAGTAAAACCGCCCGCGCTGCTCGGAGAGGATACGAACATTCTATTGCCTTCCCTCGCCGCAGTCTACAAAAACACAAGATTTGTCGCCAGATTCTTCCTTCTTTTCGGGCTGTTCCCAGTCACCCGATTTGTGCACTGCAGGAAGTGCCCGGCGCCCCGCTCGTCCACATTTTAGAATTAGCGGCACGATCCTCCAGAGCGCACAATGGCAGGCGAGATATCACTGGCCCATCAGGGTTTCAATGCTGCCGGATGGGAGGGGTCCCGGCTTGCGGGGTGGAGAAGTGGTGCAATCGGGCTACACATCCCGGGCTGGATTATCTCCGGTTTGTTTTCGGTTCGCTTTTTCGCCATCCTGTATTTTCAACAACATGGCCGGGTTCGTTTTGGGTTCGTTTTTTCCACAGATGCGATTCTAAAGGACTTCTCGGGTTCGTTTTTGGGTTCGTTTCGGCTAACATGTGTAGCCTTTTCCTTTGTTTTCAACAACCTCTCGGCTTCGTTTCTGAAAAACAAATATTTTTTGTCCCACGCGTTTTAATGGCCAAATACGCCTTCTTGTGTTTTCAGCCACTTACAGGTATCAAATAGTCCATTCAGACTGCCTATTTCTTTTGGGTGACGCCCCGCCCAGCGCGACACCTTGAAGACTAGCATGGTAGCGTAGATTTGTCAAGCAAATTCGCGCTTTCCGCCACACCGCCGCGGCAATGTTTGTATCGGCGGCTTTTCGCCGCCATTTCCGGATATAGGGCTTGTGCCCAGGCCCCTGCGGAAGCAACAATCATAAAGGTGGCGATTGCAGCGCCGGCAGTTCGAAAAACGAGGTTCATTAAATTTAATGCGAAGGTAAAAGCCCCGTCCGCCTTCCAATTTTCTGGTTAAACTGTGAGGCATTATGAGCACCGAAAATGTCTTTATGAATTTCATTGGCGGCCAGTGGGTTGAATCCGTTGGCCACAGGACTTTTTACAATATCAATCCCTCTGATACCGATGATTGCGTCGGCACGTTTCAGCGGTCCAACGCCGAAGATATCGCCGCGGCCGTTGCGGAGGCCAGGACGGCTTTCCCTGCCTGGAAACGCATGCCCGCGCCAAAGCGCGCAGAGATCCTGTTCCGGGCCGGCCAGTTGCTCGCGCAGCGGAAAGAAGCCCTGGCGCGCGACATGACCCGCGAGATGGGCAAACCACTGGAGGAAACGCGGGGCGACGTCCAGGAAGCCATCGATATGACTTTTTACATGGCCGGAGAAGGCCGGCGTCTTTTCGGCCAGACCACCACATCCGAACTCCCAAGCAAGTTCTGCATGTCGGTTCGAAGCGCCATCGGTGTGTGCGGCCTGATCACCCCGTGGAACTTTCCCATGGCAATTCCCGCCTGGAAAATCATGCCGGCGCTGATCTGCGGCAACACAGTCGTTATCAAGCCCGCGGAAGATACGCCGCTCTCTGCTTTTAATCTGGCAAAAGTGCTGGAAGAAGCCGGGCTGCCGCCGGGGGTGGTCAACTGCGTGAGCGGGTTTGGCATCGAAGCAGGCGCTCCACTTGCGGCGCATCCTGACGTTCCGGTCATCTCCTTTACCGGTTCGACGGAAACTGGCCGCGAAGTGGCCCATGCCGGCGCCGATCACTCCAAGCACGTCTGCCTGGAGATGGGCGGCAAGAACGTGATCATCGTCCTCGAGGATGCAAACCTGGACCTGGCGATTGATGGCGCAGTCTGGGGCGGATTCGGGACCACCGGCCAGCGTTGTACAGCCTCAAGCCGCCTTGTGATTCACAAAGATATCTACGGCGAGTTCGAGCAGCGCTTCCTCAAGCGTGTTCAGGCATTGAAGGTGGGCAATGGCATTAACCCGGAAGTCCAGGTCGGGCCGCTCATCAACGAAGCCCAACTCAGGACCGTTGAGCGGTACGTCGAAATCGGCATCCAGGAAGGCGCCCGGTTGCTTTGCGGTGGAAAGCGCTTCGCCGGCGGCGAATACGACCGCGGATGGTACTATGCCCCCACCATCTTCTCCAATTGCTCGCCGGGCATGCGGATTTGCCAGGAAGAGATCTTCGGCCCGGTGGTTACGCTGATTCCCTGTTCCAACCTGGAGCAGGCAATCGAAATCGGCAATGGGGTAGCCTATGGCCTGTCATCGTCCATCTACACCCGGAACATCAACAACGCCTTTAAGGCCATGCACGAGCTGGATACCGGAATATTTTATGTAAACGCGCCGACCATCGGCGCGGAGACCCACCTGCCCTTCGGGGGAACAAAACAGACCGGGAACGGCCATCGGGAAGCCGCTGCCGCCGCGCTCGACTTCTATTCGGAATGGAAGTCCGTCTATATCGACTACAGCGACAAACTGCAGCGGGCGCAAATCGATACCTGAAATGCCGGGGCTTGAAGAATCACGTCTCAAGAGTCTGCCCGGCGCTTCCAAATTTATTGTCCACCGGCCTCGCGCACGTTGCGGGAGATCACTTCGATCAGCCCTTCCGCCTCCGCAGGAACCTTGACATGCCCGTCCAAAATAGACTTGGGTTCGATATCCGCGCCATACATCGCGAGATCGGAATCTCTGTCAGGCTTCACCACCGCGCCATTCAGGGCGACGCCGGCAAAAACCCCGCGGCTGCGCGAATAGGTCAGGATTTCGGCGTGCATTTCCGCATCCGTGGCAGCCGCGGCATGGCGGCCGACAGGGCCCGCAGCGGCCGTGGCGTCAGCGCCCACAGTGAACTTATCGCTCAACAAGTGGTCCATGCCTCCGCGGTTCCTGAAAATCAGGATGAGGTCCGTGGACGACCCGCCGATCTGGAACCCGAAGCTCCCGCCGCTGACCAGCAGGAAAGCCGGGGCGCTCCAACTGCTGCCCGCGCGGCAAGTCACCAGCCCCCGTCCGTATCGCCCGCCGAAGACGAAGGCGGCGCGCTTTTCTCCGGGAATAATCGCGATACATTTGGCCGATCCCAGAAGCTCCTGCGGAACGCTGTTGTCAGGGGCCCTCATGATTTCCTCAAATGCAAAACGTGAGTTGCGGATTCGGGAAACGTCCTTCTCGCGTCCTGATTCAGCAAATGCCGGAGCAACCATAACCGACATCAACAGAACGGCCAGTACGATGCGTGTCTTCATGCGAAATCCTCCCTATTGAGCCTTTATAAAATGCGCCTCAGCAGGCGCGAAAAAATCCTGGCGTCGCGTCCAGGTGCGCCGAATTCCCGGCGCAGGGAGCGCCCTTCCCCTAATTTTGTTCGCCCTTAATGCAGGCGGACCCTCGGATCAGGTGTCTCACCCGTCGCCAGCGCCCCACAAAACCGGTAAGGAACTCCGGCTTCCTCTTGTCCGTTAGATGCAGGTTATTAGTTCGAAGAGATCGGTTTCTGTTGCGTTGCTGATCCAGAACCCGAGCTGGTTCCCGAATCGGCTTCACTTCCAGCTTCAGCGTCAGTGCCCGCTGGAGGCAATGGCAAAAGCCCAGGCGGCAAAGGGTGCGAACCCAGACCCAAAAGCATGAGGGGCTTGGCTTCCGGCAGACCTGTTGGGGCAAAGCCGTGTTGCTTCTGAAATTGTTTCATGGCGTCACGCGTCGTTGGACCCCATATGCCATCAGGCGTGTCGTGGAAAAAGCCGGCCTTGGCGAGTGCTTCCTGGATTTCCCTGACCCGCGAGGGCTGGATGCGCACATTGCGATAATGGTGGACGCTCTTATGGCGCCGCCCGTGGTGGCGCACGTGGGATCGGCGCACGTTGTGAGTCTTCTTTTGTTTTGCCGTCAACCGGACGTTCGGCATCAGGGACACTGCCAGGCCGATAAACACGGCCCAGCAAATTCGCCGGTAACGGAGCGCGACCATTATCTTTTCCATATCAATGCAGAGTATCAGCCAGGAACATCGTCGTAAAGGCCCGGCCCGCTTTCCGCGCCACCAGCAGGAGCACATCCTGTCCTGAGCGAAGAGTATTTTGAGCTTGTATGAAATCCTTCAGCGAGGAGATCGGCTGATGATTGACGCTGAGGACGATGTCCCCTACACGCACGCTGAGTTCCGCAGCAAAGCCTTCGGGAGCAACCTGCGCGACCTGCACGCCTTGCGGTTTTGGCAGATGCAATGACCTGACAACCTCGGCGGTCTGGTCCGGAGAGAGGGTGCGGACGCTCATGCCCAGGACGCCTCCCGCTTCTTCAGGCGAACTCTTATTTTCATCAGGGGTAAGGCTGGCCTGCTGCTGGGCGACGATCTGGTTGCGGTCCGCCACTTCAACGGTGGCCGTAAGATGTTTCCCTTCCCGCAACAACTCAACTTTTACCCTGCTGCCCACCTTGCTGCCGGACACGATCTGCACAAGGTCATTGCCGGAACCGATCGGCTGCCCGTTGATCGCCAGAATGACATCACCCATCTTGAGGCCCGCGTGGTCGGCCGGACTGCCGGGTTCGACATTGTTGACGACAACCCCATGATTGGCGCCGAAACTCCGCAACAGGGCCGGATTACTCTGGTCCATAAATGTTACGCCGATGGCGCCCCGCTGCACCTTCCCGGAAGTGATCAGGGAATTATAAATGGCGCGAGCAGTCGAGGATGGGATCGCAAAACCAACGCCGTCATTCGATCCTCTGCTCGTAGCGATTGCCGTGTTAATCCCGATCACCTGCCCTGCCATGTTCACCAGGGGGCCCCCGCTGTTGCCGGGATTGATGGCGGCATCTGTCTGGATAAACCGCTTGAACTGCCCCTGCACTCCCCGCTCAATTTCGCCTTCCATATTGCGGTTCTTTGCGCTGATGATGCCGGCGGTTACAGTTGATTCAAGACCGAACGGGCTGCCGATGGCGAGCACCCAGTCGCCCACCTTCACGGAAGAAGAATCTCCGAACTGTGCCGCCTTGAGCTGCCTGCCGGCGTCAATCTTGATCACCGCCAGGTCGGTCCACTTGTCGGCCCCAATAATTCTCGCCGGGTATTTGGTGCCATCGTCACCGTGCAGGTAAACCTCGATGCGATCCACAGGCTTGCCTGAATCCAGTTGCATCACGACATGATAGTTGGTCAGCACGTAGCCCCGCGCGTCAAAGATGACGCCCGATCCAAGGCTCCGCCGCTGGTAATTCTCCGGATGCTGGCCGGGTTGGCCGTAACGGAAAAAGTGTTTAAACAGATCGTCGAAAGGCTCTCCGCCTTCCGACCCGAACCCGCGCCCGGAAAT
>DASSJE010000084.1:0-21271 GCA_035691365.1 Terriglobia bacterium | reverse complement strand
CCAGAAGGTAGCAGGCAGAAAGCAGAAGGCAGTAAGCAGAAAGCAGAAGCCAGCGGGCAGTATGTTGGAGGCAATCCCGGGGCCGCGCTGGTGTTACGCCGTCACATCTTCTTGTGCGAGCCGTCACTGAATTGGGGTGTTCTTTCCGGCAATATCACAAAATAAATAGGTAAGGCATCTGCCGCTTTCGTGAAAAAGAAAACAATGGCATTTGGCAGGAGTCAGGGCGTGACGCAGAGGAAGTTGCTGGCACTACTGGTTTCAGACGCAGATCAATCACTCGAGAGTCTGAGAATTCTGCTGAAGGCGCAAGGGATCGAAGTCAGGATGTCCGGAACTTGCGCCGAGGCCGGGCGCCTGCTCGAACAGGCCCGCCCCGAGTTGATCTTCACCACCATCGAACATGCTGACGGAACCTGGAGCGACATTGTCACGCTGGCCGGGAAAGCAGTGGCGCCGGCCAATGTTATTGTCGTGGCCAAGTCCCACGATGTCAGGCTCTATCTTGCAGCGATGGAGTGCGGGGCGTTTGACTATATCCTTCCGCCCTTCGAGCGTGAATCCGTGAACCACATCGTCAGAGTGGCGGCCGAGAACGTCCGCCGCCGCAGGGAAGCGCTGGCCACCCAGGCTGTGGCTTGACCGGCCCGCCCTAAGCTGGGAGCTTAACCAAAATTTCAATCTGCGGCCAGCGGTTCTGCCCGCAATATTCCACGCCGCCGCATTTACGACGCGCGCTTTTTGCAGTTCACGCGCCAACCAGCGGCATGGAAGGCGACCCCGGGCCGAAACCGTTCAGGGGTGGCGCCTGGGGTTTACGGCGACGCGTGCGAAGGGCACGGGAAGGCCGTCGTGATAATCCTCCTGCCAGGCGGAAGCAGGCGTCGTCGCAGACTACGAAGACTCTCCCCGTCTTCGAATCCCCGACGAGGGAGATCTTCGTCATGTCAAATTCCGCTGCTTGAAAATCCGCCAGAGTTTCTTCCGCCTTCGATCGGCTATCGCAGATGGCAACAACCGAGCTTACTTCAGGCATGTTTCACGCTCCTGTTCGCGCGTGAAGGGTGTTGTTTGTGCGTTACCTGATCTCGCCGATGAGCGCTGGGGCCTCGTGGAACCTGAAAAGAATACAGGCTCCCTCTAGGCTCAGCAGAATGAACAACGAAAGGGCCAGAACCGTCATCCTGTTCTCCCCTTTGGTTGCCTCAGGAGGTGAGCATGTGCCCCGGTTAAGAGATCAGCCTCCTGCTCGCCAGAAACGCTTCTGGCTGCCCATCGTGCCCGTCTGTTCGGTTGCGTGTATTTTTCCCCCACGCATTACTTGGGGTTTAATATCGCGCTTAATAAACATTTTGTCAAGATGTTTGGGCGCAGTGAACAGGCGCCGCTTGCGTTGGGCCAGGGGGAGAGTAGAACTTTAGTTCTATTGCAATGTTAATAACCAGAAAGTTATGATGGCCGCCGGACGGAGGGGGGGAGATGGAAGGGTTCCAATGCATGTGGGCGAAAGGCACCTCCTAACAATTCAAGAGCTCCCCCTGATCCTGGAGGCCCTGAGCACTCTTTCGACCGACATTGGGCGGGAGGACGGCGAAGCCGTCCGAACGCTTATGAGACTCGAGGAATTCGCGAAGGAGGGCTGCGGCCGGCTGATCCTGAGGCTGGACGCCATCGATGAGCTGCCTGACACCGCGCCGCATGAGGTAAGGAACGTTGGGGCCAGCCTCGTGGGCGGAGTCCTGGTGGTCACTTGCCAGGTCACCTCGCGTGAGCTGGTTAGAATCAAACTGCTGACCCGCCGCCAATCCCTTCCCAAACAACTGATTACAAGTTTCGACGGCTTATTCGCGTCTGCTGCCGCACGCATCAGGAACGCCTTGTCACGTTTTGGCAGCGCAAAGCCAAACTAGGGTAACCGGGCGGGTTCGCGCCCGGCGCAAGGAAAGCTTTTCACAATGGGAAACCCGGCAAATTGGGCGGCCGGCTGCCCGGGGGCAAACCCACGAGCCGGTACGCCATCACTATATTGGAGGTTGTTATGGGCCTTGATCTATTGAAACGACAGCGCCGGCAGGGTCTCGAACCGTTGCCCGATGAGGAAGTCGTCGCCTTTCTTGAACCCGGAATTGAGATAGAGGGGCAAATGACCGTCACCGGCGGGTTGCTGCGCTTGAATTGCCAGTTTAAAGGCGAGATCCATTCCGTGGGCACCATCATCGTGCCCAGCCAAGGAGACGTGGAAGCCGACATCGAGGCATTGCAAATCAGCATTGCCGGCAAAGTGAAAGGGCACATCCGCGCCACCGAACGGCTGGAAATCAAAGAAAATGGCATCCTCCTGGGTGACGTGGAAACCCCCACGCTGGTGGTCGACCCTGGCGCCTACTTCAGCGGCCACTGCGAAATGCCTACAGATGAGATTGAGAAAACCGCCCCCAACGAAGTCGATTCCGACCGGGAACGAACATAACCCGCTCCCAGGTGAATACTGGAAAATGCATCTGCGCCACCGTCGCAGGCCGTAGCTCTTGACGCCTGCCGCCAGTGGTAACGTGTGAAGTGTGGGCCGGAAGGACAAAGAGTTAGAAGCCCTGCCTGAAGTGCCAGCCCGAAAAATTGCGCCGATGACGAAATATCGTCAACATGGCCGCATACGATCATATGCAGCTTCGTCACCCGCCATCAGTAATTTCACAACCGAATGATTATAAACAAGTTAGTACCTCAAGTCAAAAGGCACTGAACTTGCTCCTACGCGGGAATGGAAAGGGGTTTGCCGCCAGAAAGGTCAAGTATGTTGTTGAGTCGGGCCGGGGGGCCTTGCCTGACGCGAGAACATCGAATGCAGTGTTGGGGCCGGTGAGGGCTGCAAGGGGCAGGAAGAACCAGGTTGTCCAGACAAGATGAAAAGTGCAACCGGGCCGGGGCACGCCGGGTTGCGGGGCGATGGCGGCTAAAACCAGAGAGGTGACACGATGCGAACAGGACAGGCAATGGCTGCTTGCCACGGGCGGATGTCAGATTCGGAGTTCCTTTCGAGACTTTCCCCAGAGGTGGCCAGGGCGTTTGAGCCGATCAGAATGACGGCTACATACCCGGCCGGGGCGGTGCTGTTTGTTGAGGGGCAAAAACCACACGGGGTGTTTGTGCTGCAAACAGGGCGGGTGAAGCTCTCAATTTCCTCGCCATCGGGCAAAGTAATTATTCTGCGAATTGCCCGGGTGGGCGAGATTCTCGGGTTGCACGCGGTTGTTTCCAGCACCGGCTTCCAGGCCACAGCCGAGACGGTTGAGCAGTGCCAGGTGAGCTTTGTCCGGCATGATGACTTTCTGCGCTTTCTGCGTCAGCACCCGGAGGCGTCGCTCGAGGCAGCCAGACAGTTGAGCGCCAGTTACCAGGAAGCTTGCGAGCAGTTGCGGGCCATCGGGCTGTGCGATTCCGCGCGGGAAAGAGTGGCACGGTTTGTGTTGGAATGGGCGGAGAGCGGGGAGATGCGGGAAGATGGCGTCCGGACAACGCTCACCCTGACCCATGAGGAGATAGGCCAGTTGATCGGGACTTCGCGCGAGACCATCACACGCGCGCTGGGCGATTTCAGGGCAAAGGATTGGATTGCCATTAAGGGCAGTTCGCTGCTGGTGAAGAACATCGAAGCTTTGCGGGAGATTGCGGGTGAAGACGCGCACTCTTCCTGGTCGTCCGAGGCCCCGGCTGCAGTCGGAGGAAGCGTGCGGCCCTATATGCACGTAAAGCATCCGGCGCTGGCCAGAGCCGCTTACCGGTAAGCAGGCCGGAAGATATCGCATCGCTGAAAAAGCATGGTTTGAGGCGGGCGGTGAAGTGCGCCCGGCCTTTTTTGCGCTGAAAGAACCTCTGGAGGGCGCGGAGTAGTTCAAGTCCTCCGGCCCCGCGAGGAAACAATCCGCGGACCGAAGCGGAGGTTTGACCCTGCCAGAGAGTGCATCAAGTCCTGCCCAAGAAATGCATTCCGAACCGCTCCCGTGTTCCTTCCAAGAAACAGCGATTCTCGATTATACTGGTGGGTGGTATACGCGCCGTGACAGAGCCTGTAGCCATGCCGGAACACAAACCCGGCAGCTTGGGCCTTGCCGCTAACTTGTAACGACGTGGCGCCCCCTTTCATAGTGGCGGGCGCCCGGCTGATGCGCGGCGATGCGGGCGGTGGCGAATGGCGTGATCTCTGGAAAATCAGTCGCATCTGTATGACACATTACATTAGTTGAGAAGGCGGTGTAAGGAGTGGAGCGAAAAGATCTCGAGCGGTACAAGAAATTGTTACTGGCCAAACGCGAAGAGCTTTCTTCAGCGTGGAGGGGAAGAGACGAGCTTGCGCCGTCTGCGGGGGGACAACTGCACGGAGATCCCGCCGATCAGGCCAGCGCGGCAAGCGAGGCGGCCATCCAGGTGCGCCTGCACCAGACCGACAGCAAGCTGCTGCGCGCCATTGACGACGCTCTGGCGCGGATCTCGCGGGGCAATTACGGCACCTGCGAGGTGTGCGAGGAGCCCATCTCCGACGTTCGCCTGACAGCGGTGCCCTGGACGCGCCTCTGCCTGAATTGCAAAGCGCAGCAGGGTTGATTTTGCCTGGAAGTGGATAGCGTCCTCCCGGTAAGAAAGTGCGAGGGAAGGCGCGGCTTCGCGCCGGCCTGACCTGTGGCCGCCGGAGCGCCTTTTCTGTCTTCACGCCTTAAGATGAGCAGCCGATCTCCTGCCACGCCGGCCCGCAGAAAGATCACGCAACAACCTGAGCAAAAAATAGAGGCATTTCCCCGCTGGGCTCAACTGGGCGGCGGGTGTCCGCCCGTGGCGCGGCTGGGCCTCGCCACGCGGGGCAACACGCAGCTTGCGGCTGAAGACATTGCGCTGGCCGTCGCACGCGGGGTGAATTACCTCAACTGGTGCGGCTACGATGACGGCATTGCGCAAGCTTTGCGCCGGAAGCTGATCGATCGCGAGCGTGTCGCCGTCGCCATGCAACTCGATGCCCACCGCGCAGCCCCGGCTGAGGACGAGCTGGAAGAAGCCTTTCGCACGCTGGGCTCCCGCCGCATTGACGTGGTCACCTTTTATTACCTCGAGCACAGGCGCGAATGGGACCAGATCAACTCTAACAATGGCGCGCTGCCCCTGCTGCAATTAGAAAAACAGAAGGGCCGCGTGGGGCTGATCGGACTCACCACGCACCAGCGAAAGCTGGCCGCCGCATGCGCGGAAGAAAAAAAGGTCGACCTGCTGATGGTCCGCTACAACGCCGCGCATCGCGGGGCAGAACAGGATGTTTTCCCCGTTACGGAGCGGCTGGGGATGCCGGTGATCGTTTATACTGCGCAGCGCTGGGGAGCTTTGAGGCGAAAGACCCAGGACGACCCGCCGGAATTCGCGCCCCCGGCCGCCATCGAGTGGTATCGCTTCGCGCTGGCGCATCCTGCCGTGAGCGTGGTCCTGATGGCCCCCAACGGCCGCCGCGAACTGGAAGAGAACTTGAAGTTGCTCGACGACTGGCGCCCACCCACCCCTGCCCAATTCGAGGCCCTGGCCGCCCACGGCCTCCGCGTGCGAAAGCATGCGGGAAGGTTTCCGTGACCCCTGTGCCCGAAACCCGCAGACATTGTATAGGACCTAATGAATGTGTCACCCGACGAGGTGCGACACAAGCACTTCCGCTTCGAGCTAATCCATTGGCAAAATCACAGCGCCCGCGCTTCGGCTTCTGAGTCAGCCGCGCAGATAGAGAAGGCACGATAACAGAGTCAAAGAGTCGCAAAATAGGTGAGACTTCGCCGGTCCACGCTGGAAATCGTACATGGCTTGTCCGGCTCCCGGCGGATGGAGATGACGCGTTCCGTCCAGTTTCCATGCTCATCATACTGGTAGGAGTACCGAACCTCCGAGTTCTGCGGTCTTCGAGGCTCTTGGGGCTCGACGACATGCCCCTCGAGGTCAATGCTGATTTCCTTTGAGTCGCGAGTTGATTGCGTTTCGCTAACGTCTCCGTGCTGGTTGTAAGCCATTATCTCCCGTTCATTGTCGAAAACTCCCATACGCGAAACCGTCTCGATGCGGTGGCCCTCGTTGTCATAGCGATGAAGTCGATGCCATCGCTGACGGCCCCCTCCAAATCCAAAAGACGCTTTTACCGTCTCGATCTGAGCGGGGTTCAGCATGGCAAGCATATCGGCTGGAAGCTTCTCTTCTTTCTCTGAAATTTGAGTTTCTTCCACCAGCCGCCCCATTTCGTCGTACCGGAGAGTGAACCGGCTCAGGACCCGGTTTTGCGAGTCATGAAATGCCGTCTCAAGCGGCCTGCTATGGAGGTCGTAAACTGTAGTCATCGAGGTTGCTCCTGGCACCGTGACCGCCGCATCAGTGCCTTCGATGCTGTACGCAACCGAACCTGGCCGCCCAGGCGCTGAATAGACGTATGCGGCCTTCGTCTTATGTTGATCATCATAGCTATACGCCTCCGCGGTATTTTCTGAGCCGTCCGCCGCAACCGTAGCGACCCGTTGAAGGCGCCCTGCCTTGTCATATTGAAAGATGGTTTTCGAGACCGAACCTTTCGAGTCGAGGTTTTTGATTTCGCGCAGCTTTTCACTGGCGTCGTAGGTCCATGTAGAGGTCCAGTCGGACCCGTTGGGGTTGTGGTAGTGTTGTTGAGCTATTCGGCCGTCTGGCCGGTAATGGAAAATCCAGGAGTGGCTCAGTTCCTTTGGTTCGGCGTCACATTGGTTGCCGGCGCAGCCCTGAACAAAAACAGTCGTGTCCGTCCGGCAGACGCTGACCGGCCCCCGCAATCCCGCCTTGGCCCGATCGTCCATCGTTGCTTCCGATTCGCCTGATACTTAATCTTATCATCCCAACCGGGAACCGGCGCGAGGCTCTTTAAGCAGATGTCAAATAGCTCACGCTGCGGACCAGAATCTTCCGCCCCTATTCGGAGGCTGGATCAGCCATCAGCATTCACAACTCAGAACTCAAAACTCAGAACCTGGAAAGGAAGCACGTAATTCGTAATTTGTAATTCTTTTCAATCGCCAATCGCCAATCACAAATCACCAATTCCTTGCCCGTCACCGCTTTTTTTCATCCTTCATCCTTCACACCTCATCCTTCTTAGTGGTAATCTTCCTCTTTCAAATCTGACCTAAAGTGGGGCACTCATGCGACGACTGACATTGCTTCCGGGCTTGATGATGGTGATAATCTTAATCGCCATGACGATGAACGCGCAGAACTACACCAGCCACGGTGACCGCAGCCAGGCGCGGTCGATGGTGATCACGCAGTTGGGCATTGTGGCCACCAGCCAGACGCTGGCCTCGCAAGCCGGAGCGCAGATTCTGGCGCGGGGTGGCAACGCCGTTGACGCGGCGATTGCGGCCGACGCGGCCATGGGCGTGGTCGAGCCCATGAACGACGGCATCGGCGGCGACATGTTCTCCATTATCTACGACGCCAAGACAGGAAAGCTGGCCGGGATGAACGCCAGCGGATGGGCGCCGGAAAAACTGACGGTCGATTTCCTCAAGAAAAAGGGCTACAGCGGCATGCCGCAGGAAGGCGTCTACAGCATCACCATTCCCGGCGCGGTGGATGGCTGGGCGAAGATGCACGCGAAATACGGCCGCCTGCCCTGGGCGGATTTGTTCAAGCCCGCCATCTACTTTGCCGAGCACGGTTATCCTGTCACTGAACTGATTGACTCCTACTGGAAAGGCGGGCAGAAGCTGCTGGAAACCAACGCCAACGCCCGGCAGGTCTTCCTGCCCAATGGCCGGCCGCCCGAAATTGGAGAAGTGTTTCGCAACCCCGAATACGGACGCGCGCTCGAGCTGATTGCGAAGCAGGGCCGCGACGCTTTCTACGACGGTCCCATTGGCAAGGCGATTGTGAAAACAGTGGACCGCCTGGGCGGGGTGATGTCGCTTTCTGACTTCAGCGAATATCAGGCCGAGTGGGTTGATCCCATTTCAACCACCTATCGCGGCTGGAAAGTTTACGAACTGCCGCCCAACGGGCAGGGGCTGGCGGCGCTCGAGATGCTGAATATTTTTGAGCATTACCCGCTGCCGGAGTGGGGCTTCTTCAGCGTGGACGGGCTGCACGTGAAGATGGAGGCGCAGCGGCTGGCCTACGCCGACCTGCGCCGCTACGTGGGCGATCCGAAGTTCTCAAAGATTCCCGTGGAAGGGCTGATCTCGAAAGAATACGCCGACAAACGCGCCGCCACCATCGACATGAATCATGCCCACTGCGACGTGCCGCCCGGCAGCCCGTCAGCGCTCGAGGGCGCGCATGACACCATCTACCTTTCGGTGGTGGATAAGGACGGCAACATCGTTTCGCTGATCCACAGCCTGTTTAACGGCTTCGGCTCAGGCGTCGTGTCGGACGATTACGGCATCCCGCTGCAAAACCGCGGCGGCCTGTTTGTCCTCGAGGCCGGACATCCCGACGAATTGAAGCCGCACAAGCGCCCCTACCACACCATCATTCCCGCCTTCATGGAGAAAGGCGACATCCACATCGGTTTTGGCATCATGGGCGGCTTCAACCAGCCGCAGGCGCACGCGCAGTTTGTGTCGGACGTGGTGGATTACGGGATGAATATCCAGGCGGCGCTGGAAGCTCCGCGGTTTACCAAGCTTGAATGGGGCGGCTGCGATTTTTTGATTGAAGACCGCTTCCCGCCGTTCATCTATCAGGGCCTCGTGCAGAAAGGCCACAAACTCATCATGCGCGGTGCCTACGCCTCTGCCATGGGCGGCGGCCAGGCCGTCCTGCACAATTCCGCCACGGGCATCAATTACGGCGCGTCGTCACCCCGCAAAGACGGCGCCGCCGTCCCCGAACCCGCACCGTATTTTGAGTCAGAGAGAAAGTAGGACCGCACTTTCACAGACAATCCAAGACCCGCAGCAGGTTCCTCACGCGGACGTATCCTGTTGTCTTCTCAATAGCACCAAGGTATTATTATACAGTCAATGCCCAAGCCTAAAATCCTCCTATATGACTGAAAACAGGTAGGAAAGCCACTGTACAACCAAAGTACGATTCCCACTTAGTAAATAAGTCACTTATAATCTCTTGCCGATGGGGGAGGGGCTTTCATCGCAACGGCGTGCCAGTGGCGTGGCATGTAACTGGGAGGTAGTACTATGCAGGGAAAGTTGTCCTCGCTCTTGTCGAGGCTTTCAGGTTCAAGCAAGCAGGTTCATTTGATACCCGTGGCGGGAGGCGCTGCGCTTCTTGCCCTTTCAGCATTCTTCCTTATATCCTGCGGAGGCTCGAATTCAAGCGCCCCGCCGCCGCCGGTACCATCGATCCTGAATATCAATAATTCTACAGATCCTTCCAGCCCCGTCGGGCTGCCGATTGAGATCAACGGCAGCGGCTTTCAAGGTTCGCCAGGAAAAGTGGTTTTCTCCCAGGCGTCATCGGGGATCACAGCCACGGTTACGCCCAACGCAGGCGGGTGGTCGGGCAGCGGCATCGCTGTCACCGTACCCGCGGGCGACGGCACCACCAATTTCACCCTGCCGGGCACCGTAACGGTGGCGGTGAAGACTTCCGGGGGCACCAGCAATACGGTGAACCTCTCCCTCATCCAGACCCTCACCTTTGACGTGAACAATGTGCAGTGGACCAGCTCATCGGCCGCGCTTCCCACGGCACTGACGGGTCTTCGCGCGGCGGCCATACCTGTAAGCGACACCAGCGCTTATGTCGTGACCACGGGCGGATTCGACGGAACCGGCAACACTTCAAACGTATATATTGGTGCGCTTGGTCCGACCGGTGTCATCTCAGCCTGGACGACAAGTACCAACATCCTTCCCGCAACCATTGCACACCATGGCATGGTGGAGGCGAACTCCGGCAACTCCCTGCTGGCGACGGGCTCGGTCTACATTTATGTCATCGGCGGGCAGATGGATTCCAGCAGCGCGCCCGGTGGAACGACCAACATCTATAGCGCTCCCTTCGATACCACCACCGGCACGGTCGGCACCTGGGCAAAGCTTTCATCCTCTCTCCCGGTGTCGCTGGTGGGGCCGGCGGTGACGCTGTCTAATGGCTACGTCTACGTGGTTGGAGGTCTGAAGTCCGATGGGACACCCTCTGCCGACGTTTACTCGGCGCCGGTGAACAAGGACGGAACGCTTGGCACCTGGACCAAAGCCACAAATGCTTACCCGACGCCGGTTTCCTTTGCGACGGCGTTCGGCTTTGCGGGGAAACTCTACGTGCTCAACGGTGACACCGCAAACTCCACCGACCCCAATGCGCAGGGCACCTCCTCAGGCACCCCCGATGTGAACTTTGCCAGCGTCCTGAACGGACAGGTTGGCGTATGGACGGGCACTTCATCAACCATCAAGAACCGGAAGAAGCAGATAACCTGGACGGCCTTCGGGCAGATCATCGACGCCGAGGGTATCTACAACGGCCTGCCGGGATCACTCGAACTCGAACGCGGCCAGGTGAACCCGGACGGCACCCTGGCTTCGTTTAACGGCATCACTTCCGCGACGAACCAGATCGGCGCGAATGTTTACAACGCGGCGGCGGTGGTCAGCCCGGTGAACTCGCCCGCGCAAACACCGCGCTTCATCCTGATTGGAGGCCAGGCCTTCACTTCATTGTCCACCGTGGGCGTCATCAGCGGCACCGTTTACGTCAACACCGCGCCTTAACCCTTGAGGGGCAGGCGCAACTCTTGAAGTTCCGGCCGCGGGTCTTTTGCTGAATGGAAAGGCCCGCGACATTTTTCTTTTGCACATCATGATGGGCCGGCGGGATCTTTGCGCTACGGGAATCCGCCGCTCTATTTTGCAACCCTCATCAGTTCGGTTTTCGGCGGTTTCAGTTCTCCCACCACGAGCCAGAAGGCCAGCAGGCCCGCGATGAGGATGATGGGTGCCAGCGCGAATCCGGGGACGAACGATCCAGTCTTGCTGATGAGCAGCCCGGTAATGATGGGCGACAGCACGCCGCCGATGTTGCCGATAAAGTTGCCGAAGCCCATCCACATGCCCACTTCGTCGCGCGGGGCGCAGGCTTGAAACACCACGAGGATGTTGGGGCAAGACATGCCGACCAGCGAACCACCGGCGAGCAGGATGATGGAGGCGGTGAGGTTCCCTACCAGCGCGGCGGGAATGAGCATCAGCCCCGTGGCGAACCCGACGGTGATCATGCCTTTTCTCACCCGGGTTTCGTTCCAGCCATGGCGGACCAGCCGGTCGGATGCCCAGCCCCCTGCCACTTCTGCAACCGCCCAGGCGGCGTAAGGGATGGCGGCCAGGAATCCCGCTTTGAGCAGCGTGAGGTGGCGCACCTCGACCAGATAGTCGGGCAGCCATGTGACCAGCAGGTAGTTGTAATAACCAAAACAGAAAAATCCCGCGGCGGCCCCGAGCAGGTTGCGGTTGAAGGTGAGCGTCTTGCGCGTGGCGGGCGGCGGAGCAGCGGGCGGCCTTTCATCTCCGCAGGAGTCCGGCCGCGCCGGAAAGGCCAGCACCCACGGCAGCACCCAGGCGAGCGCCGTGAATCCCACCAGCATAAACATGTTTCGCCAGCCATGGCGCGACACCAGCCAGGCGACAAGCGGCGCTCCGATGGCCAGGCCCGCACGCACGCCGCTGTCAAAGATTGCGGTGGGCAGTCCTCGCTCTTGGGAGGAGAACGCAACGCTGATGAATTTAACGCTCCCGGGCAAGTAGATGGATTCACCAATGCCCAGAACAATACGCAGGAGGATGAGCACGGCCAGGCTGCCCGCAAGCCCCGTGAAGCCGCACGCCAGCGACCACAGCGCAAACAACGCCGCATAGAGCCAGCGCAGGCTCACTCGGTCCGCCAGCCAGCCAATCGGCACCTGCATGAGCGCGTAGGACCAGAAGAAGGCGGAAAGAAGTACGCCCTTGGCCGTGGGGCCCAGCAGCAGCTCGCGGGAAATTCGCGGCAGCGCCACGGAGATGGTGGCGCGGTCAAGATAGTTGATGAGCGCCGCGGCAAACAGCAGGCCTACCAGCACCCATCGTCGCCCGGGAGAAAAGGCGGCCGATGGCCAGGCGCTCGATGAGGGCGCGCTTGTTTTTCTTCCAGAGTTTTCAGGCATAGCGCTGCTGTGCAGGGACTCAGGCAAAATATCACAGGTTGCCACGAGGTCCGGCTACAAATTTTCAACGCCATGTCGGCGGCGCTGTGGAATCGGCTATACTTTCTAATTCGTTTATGGCGATTGAAATCAGAATGTTCTACAGGCGGTTGACACGCGCCTGCGCCGCGCTCACCGTTGTGTTCTTGTTATGGCCGCCGGCGGCCCGCGCCCAGACGGACGAAATCCAGGTGTATGACGCGTCGATTGCGCCGCAAGGAACTTTCAACCTGACCGTGCACAGCAACTTTACGCCGATCGGGCGAACGGTCCCTGATTTCCCCGGAGGAATCATTCCCGACCATTCGGTGAACGGCGCAGCGGAGTGGGCTTACGGCGTTACGCCGTGGTTTGAGCAGGGCCTCTATCTGCCCGTGTTCACGGCCTATTCGAAGGGCCGCGGCGGGTCGATTGACGGCTTCAAAATTCGCGAGCTGTTTGTGCGGCCGAACGCCGACCAGCAAAAGTTTTTCTACGGTATCAACTTTGAGTTCAGCGTGAATTACTCATATTGGGAGTCGCGGCATGTCTCGTCTGAGATTCGCGGCATTGTGGGGACGCACCTGCACAAGTGGGACCTGATCTACAATCCGATTTTTGATACCGACTACACGGGCGGCCCTGGCGGCCTGGAGTTCGTTCCCGCGGGGCGGATCGCCTACAACTTCAATTCGCGGTGGGCCGCGGCGGCCGAGGAGTATTCCGATGATGGTCCGCTTCGCGGGTTTTACTCCGCCGACGAGCAGTTCCATGAAGTCTGGGCCGTGATGGACCATCACAGCAAGATGGTGGACATTGAAGCAGGAGTGGGTGTGGGCGTAACGGCAGGAGCCGACAAACTTACCTTCAAGCTGATGTTTTCGCGCGACCTCAAATGAAAACCAGCCGCCGGCTTTGAGCCATCGGTCTTCGGCAAGCGATTTTTAAATGATGACTCAGAACTCATCACCCCGTCGCGGCAGAGACGCTCCAGGGTTGGCAACCTTGTTTTCCCCCACATCAAATCTGCGGTAGATTATCCCTTTGCGTTGCGTGGCTCATGCCTGAAACATCCATTCCAGACGTCGCCAAAATGGTCCACCACTGCTGCGAGCTGCTGCTGCAGCGGCTGACCGGTGCCCGGCCGCTCTTCGGGCTGGTGGTAGGGTGCGGAAATGGCAATGAAGTTGTTTACATGCGCGGCACCTTCCATTCCAAGTCTGTGGTAGGCGTGGATGTGGAGCGCATTTTTTCAGCCGAGGCGCGGGCGGAGCATTGCGTGGCGCGCGGCGACGCGCTGCGCCTGCCCTTTGCCGATGAGACTTTTGATTTTGCCGCGGCATTCCATTCGCTCGAGCACGTTGGCGACCCGCGGCTGGCGCTTGATGAAATTCGCCGCGTGCTGCGGCCGGGGGCGTGGTTTTATATGGGAGTCCCGAACAGCCGGCGGCTGCTGGGCTATCTGGGATCGTTTGACGCCACCACCTGGCAGAAAATCACCTGGAACCTGACGGACTGGGCGGCGCGGGCGCGCGGCAGGTTCAGGAACGAGGCGGGAGCGCATGCGGGCTTCGAGCGCCGTGAACTGGCCACCCTGCTCGAGGAACGCTTCAGCGACGTCCGGCTGCTGACCGAAGAATTTCTGCGCTACAAGTACGGCGGCCGCCTGCCACGCTTTGCGCTCGAGCTGCTGCTTGCTCCTGCCATTGTGGACCACACTGCGCCCGCACACTACGCCATCTGCCGGAAACGGGGATAGCGGGGCAGGGGACGGCATGATCTTCAGGCAGGGCGTGGCGTGGCAGTGAAGACCCCGCCGCGGTTTCTGCAGATGTGGCACAATCAGGAATTGGGATCTCGTCCTTGAAAAATTCAACCACAGCACAACCTGGAGAGCAGGGCCGGCGATGGGAGCTTTGGGGGCGCTTCGTCATCCTGGGCGCGGCGCTGGGCCTGCTGGTGGGCTTGTGGGAAGCGCGCCTGCTCTATTTTGTGCCGTCAGTGAAAGAGTTCCTGGTGGTGGATTCCACCTGGGTCATCTGGTTCCTGGCGCCGCTGGTTGCCATCGTCCTTTTCGGAACCATCTGCGCGGTGCTGGGGCGGTTCGCCGCGGCCGGAAAGTCTCCCAGCCCGCGGCGGGGAATGGTACTGGCGGTTATCCTGGTGGGTTGCGCGGGCGCGTATATGGGATGGGCGGGCCACTTTGTGCATACCCACTCCGTGAACTTCAACGTCTACGCCCGCATGAAGGATGTCTTGTTCCCGTTGGTCCGCTTTGCCGTGGTGTTTGCCGTGGCGATGGTCGTGGCATTTCTGGCGCGCAAAAGGATTGAACCCTTTTTCGGAACTGAACGCCGCTGGCCCCTGCGCGCGCTTGCCGGATTGTTCGCGACGGTGGCGGTCGTGCTGGCTGCAGGGGTTGTTTATTACGCGGCCTCTTCGCACTGGGGCGTTGCGGGGGCCGCCGCCGAATCGCAATCCGGGCAGACGCCCAACATCGTGCTGATCACCATGGACACGGTGCGCGCCGACCATCTTTCAGCTTACGGATACGGACGCGACACCACGCCGAACCTGGCGCGGCTGGCGGAAAAAGGCGTGCTGTTTGAAAACGCGATTTCCGCCACGTCGTGGACGCTGCCGTCGCTGGCGGCCATCTACACCGGCCTGCTTCCGCACCAGAGCGGAGCCAATGCCTTCCGGCCGCTTAATCCCGGATGGAAAACCATTGAGAGCGTTCTCGGGCACCATGGCTATGCTACGGCGGGGTTCAACGCGAATTACTATTACGGCGAATCGGGCTGGGGGCTGGGCGGTGGATTTGGAAAGTACGACGACGACCGGACGACCCTGCTCTACAATCTGTCGCGGACGCTGGTGGGGCGCGCCGCAGTGCAGCCGCTCTATCAGAACCTGGAGCGATACGACGCTTTTTACCGCCGCAATGCCTCCGAGCTGAGCTCCGATGTTTTCCGCTGGCTGCGGCAGCGGCCCGCGTCACGCCCCTTTTACATTTACATCAACTATTTTGATGCGCACAGTCCCTACGTGCCGCCCGCTCCCTGGGACCAGCGTTTTGGAACGCTGCCGGAATCGGTGGTTCGCCGCTGGAGCGCGAAAGGCGGATTTCGCCCCAGGCTGCCGATTCCAGCTGCCGACCGCCAGGCGCTGATTGATGGTTATGACAACAGCCTTGCGTATCTTGACGCGCAAATCGGCCGGCTGGTCCGCCAGCTCGAATCATCCCCTGCGGGGAAGAACACCATCTTCCTGATCACCGCTGACCATGGCGAGGCTTTTGGCGAGCATGGCGCTTACCAGCATGGGAACGATCTGCACCGGGAAGAGATACATGTTCCGCTGATTGTCTGCGGCACGGGCATCCCGGCCGGAAAACGAATCGCTCCGCCGGTCCCGATTCGCAAGCTGTTTGCGACGGCCATCGACCTGGCGCTGGGGAATCAGGTTCCGCTGCACGCCTATAGCCTGGCGCGGCTCTGGCAGACGGACTCGCCGCAGGAAATTGCCCGGCCCGTGGTGTCCGAACTGAGCGCCAGCCTTTCTGAACAGGATGCTGCGGGCATCAGCCTCACCACTGCGCAGTGGCACTACATCCTGACCACCAAAGGCGGCCAGTACCTTTACAACTGGGCGACCGATCCGGCGGAAAAAGACAACCTAAGCGCAAGCCCGCAGGGCCAGACTGTGATGGCCGGGTTGAAAGCAAAGCTCAGAGTGATTGAGGCGAATTCCGCCGAGCCGTGGGTGGGGCCGGAATACCTCTTCGCGCTGGGCGGAGGCGGTTCGCCCGCACCGGCGGCCAATGCTTCTCCATCCAAATCGCCCGCTCAGCCGATTGAAGTGGTGGGAGCGGCGCAGGCCTATTTCCATCCCCACGTTACGCCGGAATCGGGCGGGCCTTCGAATTCAGAGAAGGACGTCCTGAAGACACTGCCGTATCAATAGCTGAGAACGTCTTTATGTCAGAGACTTACCTTTTGCATGACAAAGACGCGCGAGCTGTCTAACCCATGCCGGCCCAGCCACGTGCGAGCGGGAATGAATCGGAATCGAAGGAAGCCGAATTGAGTGGAACAAATTAAGGGCCTGTCAGACAATGGGACAAGTTGCACATGGGTGAATGATTCTGCCCAGTGCCTACGCCCATAGGCCTGGAGTTCCGAGATATGCCCAGGATACGTGCCGTGGATGGGTGGACAGGCCCATCGGCTGAAGACCTGGCCCAAATTCGGCCGCGAACTGGTAGGGCGTCCGAATGGGCTCGAAATCCCCCCCCGCACAACTGCCCGCGTTGCGCACCATTTTTCAGCAACGCGCAGCGGGTAGCCGATAGGGTTCAGTAAAAGGTTTGCTATTTTCCAGAATCGAGACGGAACCACGTGGGCCATATACCCGCCCGGCTTGAGAACCCTGACGGATTCATTCAGCGCCCGCCCGCGATCATTCAGGTGTTCCAGTACGCAGTTTGAAACGATCAAGTCAAAGGTCCCGTCCGCAAACGGGAGCGCCTCCGCGACGGCGTACGCACATCCGCTGGCCTGATCGGGCCTATTGACCGGGTCGATTGCAAAAACGCGGGTAAACCTCTCCCTGAGAAGGCTGAGCTGGAAGCCATCTCCGCAGCCGAGTTCGAGCACTGTTGAGTCCCGATTGAGCGGAACGCCCTCCATCATGCCCTCGAATTCGAGCTTGCGAATTTCGTGCGCCCAGCGCGTCCAGGAGTCGCCTTCAGTCGAATGCGCCTGTACATTGTCACCTTTCATCAGTCCTGAGTCCCTCCCGAAGGCCGTGTTCCACGTGCGGCGACGGGGCGCGGCATCACGCTTATTTGCGTGAGCCCCGCTTGGCGAAACCATTCCTCGAGTTCGCCAAAAGTATGTTTCCATTGATATTTTGGTGAATACCAATCGAAGGTGTTCAGGATCCGCCATTCCGGATCAGGGTCAACGGCCACCTTGGTGACCAGCCGCAGCGGGTAGAAAACCGGCAGCCGGTACAGGTAATAGAGCGGAACGGCGGCGTGGCAAAGCGCATAGAGCAGCCGCGTGGGAAGGCGCGTGGTGACGGCGCGCTGCAGCCGGTTGGATGCCTCCATCAGCCGGTCGATGGCTCCCGCGAAGCGCTTGACGGTGGCCTGCCGCGCAGGCGGAATGCGGAAGTTCGAATCGATGGCGAGCACCTCATTGACGCGGTCCGGGAAACGTTCAAAAGTGTCGGACAACCGGCGGAGCGCGTAAACCCAGACGGCAATTTCCCCGCCACGCCTGAGCAACGGCACCAGCCCGTTGAACGCTTCGTGTGTATCGGGCGTGTGGTGCAGCACCCCGATGCTGTAGATGAAATCGAACACCTCCGCGCGGAAGGGCGGATGCATCAGGTCGCCCTGCACGAAGTGGCAGTTGGGAAGATGGCCAAGATTCTCCTGCGCCACTTCAATGGCCTGGCTGAGATCGATGCCGATGACCCGGGCGCCGGCGCGTGCCAGTAGGTCCACGTAGCGGCCGGGCCCGCATCCGGCTTCCAGCACCGCCTTGCCCGCGAAATCAGCCGGGCCGTGGCCGGTGGAGGCGATAAAAGTCGCCTGCGAATTGCTGCGCGATGCGGTATCAAATTGCGTGCGCCGCCATTGCTTCCACTCGAAGCTGAACGACCGTGCGTAGGCAGCGTCCGGCACAAAACGCGGGATGCCGCCGCGGATGGGGTATTCCGCGCCGCACTCGCGGCAATGCAGGGAACCATCTTTGATGTTGTCCTCATCCGCCGATGTTGCCTGCAGGTCAAGCTCACCGCGGCAGCGAGGGCAGGCGAGAAAACTGAGGAGTGTGGCGCGCATGCGGCATTCACCCGGCGAGGGGAGCCGCCAGAACGCCGGACCCCGCCTGCGGGACCTTCAACGTGCCCACCAGGTCGGCCAGGTGGGTCCGCTTGCGGCGGCAGTATTCACGAATGCCATCGGCGACGCGCAGTGCGGTTTCCGGCGCGTAGAAGTTGGCGGTGCCAATCTGGATGGCGCGCGCGCCGGCGACGATGAACTCGAGAGCATCCTCGGCGGTGGCAATGCCGCCGATGCCGATGATGGGAATCCTGACGGCACGGAAGGTCTGGTAGACCATGCGAACCGCCAGCGGCTTGATGGCCGGGCCGGAAAGACCGCCGGTGATGTTTGAAATGCGCGGCGTGCGGGTTTCCACGTCAATGGCCATGCCGACAAAAGTGTTGACTAGTGAGAGCGCGTCGGCGCCGGCGCTTTCGGCGGCGCGGGCAAGCTCCGTAATGTCGGTAACGTTGGGCGAGAGTTTTACGATCAGCGGATATCGCGAGGCTTTTTTGCTGGCCGCAACCACTTCTGCGGTCAGGCGGGGATCGTTACCGTAGACCATGCCGCCGCAGCGCGTGTTGGGGCAGGAGATGTTCAGCTCATACCCGTGGATGCCTTCGCCCTGGTTCAGCATCTCGATGGCGCGCACGTAGTCCTCGGTGGAGTAACCGAACACGTTGACGATGCAGCGAGTGCGCAGCGTGCGGAGAAAGGGAAGTTTCTCCGTCAAAAACCTTTCGGCGCCCACGTTCTGCAGCCCGATGGCGTTCAGCATTCCCGCTTCGGTTTCATAAATGCGCGGGGAAGGATTGCCCTCCATGGGATCGGCGGAAATGCCTTTCACGCAAATCCCGCCGAGCTGGTTCAGGTCAATGAGATGGGCAAATTCCTGGCCATAGCCGAAGGTGCCGCTGGCCGTCAGCACCGGATTTTCAAAATGGATCCCGGCGAGATCGATGTCGATGCGGGGAAAGAATTGTTCCTCCTTGCTGGCCGGCGGCATGTTCCGATGCTGTTTGTGTTGGTCTGTCATTCGCTTATGTTTTGGGAATCTCTTCCCGCTCCCAGATAATGTGTTCGGCGCGGAACACCGGCCCTTCGGTGCAGACGCGCTCGTAGGCGGCGTGGCCCGTTCCTTCCACGCGGATGGAACATCCCAGGCAGACGCCCAGACCGCATCCCATGCGATTTTCCATTGAAACCAGGCACGGGTGTCCGTAGCGCCCGGCCAGATCGACCGTGGCGCGCAGCATCGCCCAGGGGCCGCAGGACATCAGCAGAAATTTCCGCTTTGGATGGGCGGCAAGATAGCTCTCGAGCGGAGCGGTCACAAATCCCCGGTGGCCTTTCGAGCCGTTTTCGGTGGCCAGGACCATCTCCTCGAGGTAGCTTTCAAAATCTTCCGTGCCCACCAGGTCGTCGCAGGTGCGGCCGCCGAAAAAGAGCCGCTGACGAATGCCCGCAGTAAAAATTTTTCGAGCGGGCAGCAGCAGCGCCGCGATACCGATGCCGCCGGCCACATGCAGAACTTCATCTGCGGACTGAGCGACCGGGAGGTATTCTTCCTCAAAAAAACCGTGGCCCAGCGGCGCCAGCAGTTCCACCTGGTCGCCGGGCTTCAGCATGGCCATCAGGCGGGTCCCGCGCCCCACAATTTTGTAGAGAAGCTGGACAATTTCCGGCGCGTTTCCGTTTGTGGGCCCGCGACCTGCAACAGCGCGAGGCTTGACGTCATAAATGCTCATGGGGCGGCGCAGCAGGACGTCGGAATGCTCCAGCAGGCGGACCATGGCGAACTGCCCGGGCCGGGTGGCCCGGGCCTGGCGCGGAGCATGCAGATCCAGAAGAAAATGGCCGCCCGTCAACGGCCGGTTCTCCAGCACAGCCACAATGTCGTTTTGCATCTTCCTCATTCTAGCAGGTTGCCGAAATAAATTGCGGCGTCGTATGGTCTGGAACTAGCTCGTGCTTAGCTTAAATGGGGCATGGCTGGCAGCTCTGTGTTCTCTGTGTCTCGAAAGCTTTGACACAGAGGACACAGAGGACCTCAGTGTTCTCTGTGTTAAGTCCTTTGGGCCCACTGAGGAGACGGCAAAAACTGACTTTCGACATTTCGCGACGCGCCGGGAGGGTGGCAGAGTCTGAAATTGGAAACCAGAGGGGGCCCGAATAGCTTTGCGATCGCGAGCCGGGAATTTCGAGGCGGTGTGAAGGAGGCAGTTCATTGCACTGGGATTTCAGGCTAGAATGCTGAGCAGGGAACCTGCCATGAGCTTATTTTTGCAAGTTGTCCTGATTCTGGCGCTGATCGCGGCAAATGCCTTTTTTGTAGCGGCCGAGTACGCGCTGCTGAGCGTCCGGCGCAGCCGCCTGCAGCAGCTGGTGCGGATGGGCCGTTCACGCGCTGCGATGGTGCAGAAACTTCTGGCCTTTCCCAGCCGGCTTTTTTCCGGGCTGCAACTGGGCGTAACGGCTGCCAGCCTGCTGCTGGGCTGGCTGGGAGAATCGATGCTGGCGGACGACATCCGCGCGTTGCTGGAAGGGCGGCTCCAGCACCTGGTGGGCCCGCTTTCGCACGCCTCGGCCACGCTGGCGGCTTTTCTGCTGATTACGGGCCTGCTGATGGTGCTGGGCGAACTGGCGCCGAAGACCATCGGCTTCGAGCGCGCGGAACGAGTGGCCCTGATTTTTGCGCTGCCGCTCACCGTGTATATGCGCGCGGTGCGCGTTCCGGTACTGGTGATGGACCGGCTCGCGACCGCGGTGACGCGGGTGGTCGGCGTTACGGCTACTGCCGGATATGGCGAAATGCACAGCCTGGAAGAGGTGGAGCTGATTGTCACCGGCGTGCGCAAGCGCGGGCTTTTGGGGGAAGAGCAGGAGGAGATGATCCACAGCATCTTTGATCTCCACCGCGCGCTGGTGCGGGAGATCATGGTGCCAAGAAACCAGATCACTTCGCTGCCCTTCAGCAAGGATCTCCAATTTCTTCTGGAAAGCATTGTTCGCGACCAGCACTCGAGAGTCCCTATCTACGAAGGTTCACCGGACCACATCATCGGAATTCTTTATGCGCGCGACCTGCTGGGTGTGACGCTCGACCGCCTCCGCCATCACATTCCGCTCGATGAACCGATGGACCTGCTGTCGCTGCTGCATCCGCCGATGATCGTGCCAGAAACGATGCCGCTGATCAAGTTGCTGGATGAGGCCCGCCGGCGCCGCGCCCACCTGGCGCTGGTGGTGGACGAGTTCGGGACTTTTAT
>DASSJE010000083.1:0-4016 GCA_035691365.1 Terriglobia bacterium | reverse complement strand
ACGGTATCACCCGAAGGAACGACCTCAACGGCTGAGCGCAACTGAGCGTACGAGCGCCGGGAATTGAATTCACCCCGGGGACGCCTTATCGCGGTGGCTCGCGCCAGGGAAGGCGCCGGCTGCGGCAACCGGGTGTCTTGTACGGTGGGACGGCTGGACGCCGGCGAAGAGGCAATCTGCAGGGGATGGCCCGGCATTCCGGGCCGGCTGGCGTCGGGTTTGACTGCAACCTTGAGAGTGGCGGCAGGCTCAGGCTTAGATCGAAGCGACATGTACGCCGCAAAGCCGAGCACGGTCATCACTCCGGCCATCGAAATTATCCAAGCTCTGCTCAAATTCCCTCCCCCTCGCGCCCGCCGTTTGCCTGCCGGCAAACACCACTGCACACAACTGGCCGCTTGATGGTAGGCAGGAACACAGCAAAGGGTCAATCATTTCGTGGCCCGGCGTACCAATTTCACAACTAGCTAAGGATGAACAAGCGTCCTTATAACTCACCTGAAGACTCATCTTTCGCCCCGCTAAGGCTTGAATCTGTTCCACATGCGTCTTCGGGCGTGAGCCCGAGGCTAGGTTGTTGCCCGGCTGTGCGTCAGAAATATGATTTGAGGCACTCAAGGGTGTCATGACAGCGGCGCCGGCGTAGGATGATGCTGTTGCCCCTTGCCTGCCGCGGCGGGCCGAGCGGTGGGGGTGTTGCAGAACCAGGCGCGTATTTCCTTTTCAGCGGCGCGGCGGCGGGACTGAATCAGGCGCCGCTTCCGCCGTGTGTGCTCACGGTTGCTCCACACGAAGGCGAGCGCGGAGAGCAACCTGCGGTCCACCAGCAGGGAGTAGCCAACAATCAGCAGGTCACGCCAGGTGATGGGGAAAAACAAGCGCAACCAGGTTCCCAGGGTGGCATTTTTCAGGCGCATGAGGAAGCGGTTCTTGATCGAATGCCAATTTATTACCAGGGGCAATTGCCGGAAGCGCTCGGGGGTAACGCGGCGCTCGTGCCAACCCACTGCCGAAGGCACGTACAGGCAACTCCAGCCCAACAACTGCGCCCGCCAGGCGAGGTCGGCATCCTCCCGGTAGGCGAAAAAGTCTTCATCGAAGAATTCCCCCTCCACTGACACGTCCTGCACCATGGCCCGGCGGTAGAGGGCGGCGGCGGCGGTGGCGCCGAAAACGTACTGCATCTGATCGTATTGCCCGGAATCCATTTCCTCGCTGCCGCGGTCAAAATGGCGCAGGTTGCGGACGAAATAGATGCCGGTGGAATCAATCCGGGAGGTAAACTCCGGCTGGCCGGCGGGATTCCAGCGCAGCAGCTTTCCGCAAAGCGCACCCACTCGGCCATCCCTATCCTCAGCCGCGGCCAAAAGTTGCGAGACAAAGTCAGGACTGAGCACAACATCGGCATTGAGGGTAAGAAGCCATTCTCCCCGGGAACGACGAATGGCCTGGTTCTGGGCGGCGGCATAGCCCACATTTTCCCGGTTCAGGATGACCTGGTACTCGGGTGGCTGAAGGCGGCCCAGGATGTCACGGGTGCCGTCGCTGGAGGCGTTGTCCACGATCACCACCTCCAGGGGCGGGCACGTCTGCTCTCGCAGCGCTTGCAGGCATGCAGGCAACACGCGCCGGCTATTGAAAGTGCAGATGAGAACGGAGACCATGGTGGAAACTCGCCCCTGCAGCCGGATTCTCGCACGTTTCCGGAAATGTCTCCTAATCCAGATAGCAGCCGGCTAGTGAGAACTCGTTGCCGTGCCCGCCATCTCGGTCTTAACCTTCTCCCGGCTGGCCTGGTGCGCCTTCTCCAGCAACCACTGCAATGAAGGCGTGGGCTTGCACACCATGAAGATCTGGTAGGCGAATAACGATCTTGAGATCTTGATGAATAGCTTGTTGATGAGCAGTAGCACCCGGCCCAGAGCATTGTCGCCCACCGCCAATGGAAAGGGTGCAGGCACGCCCCGGACTTCCTCTACGCGGTAGCCGGATTGCTCGAACAGATTGCGCGCCGTCCGGAAGGTGAACAAGCGCGTGTGGGTGAGATCCAGGATGCCCCTGACTCCATAATTGAACCAGCCCAGGGAGAGACCCAGGCGAGTGACCAGGAAGGCGATATTACCGGTGCTGAAAATTACCGTCAGGTCGGTTCCGGTTCTGCGCGCCTGGCGCAAGGTGTCGAGCAACCGCTCCGGCGACCGCAGATGCTCCACGATGTCGAGCAACAGAACATAGTCGAAGCGGCCGGCATCCACGGGGAACTCGCCCCTGTCCAGGTCGCACTGAATGAAGTCATCCAGGTTGGAATCGTGGTCCGCGGGAAACTGGTCAATGCCGGTAACGCGGCACTGTTTCTGCTTTAAAGCCTGGGCCACGTAGCCCCCGGCACAGCCGATGTCGGCCACCGACGAACCCGCGCGAACCCGCTGCAAAGCCAGGCTGTGGGGACTCTCAAAGTGAAACTTGGGTTGATAAAAAGTATTGTTCTCCACGGGCCGGCTGACGTCGAACTTACGCTGGTACAGAATGCTGTAGTCCTGGGCCCGGCTCAACAAGGTGGACCGAAGCACGTGAAATGAGTATTTCAGCCCCTTCACGTTGCGGATCTCATCTCCGTAGTAAACGGGGATAGGCAATTCTTTGAGACGGCGGCGGGCGCGCAGCAACTGGATGAGAATCTCTGTGTCGAAATGGTAGTCGTTGGTGTTGCGCTCAAAAGGCAGGGCTGACAAAGCCGCCACTGAGTACAAGCGGTAGCCGGAGTGAAACTCAGTCAACGAGGCGTGCAGAACCCGGTTCTGCATCCAGGTGAGAATCTTGTTGCCGGCAAACTTGTAGAGCGGCATGCCGTCCTTCAGCGCTCCCAGGCGGGTCATCATGCGGGAACCGAGCACGGCATCCGCATCGCCTGCCAGCAAGGGCTGCAGAAGGTCCGGCAGACACTCAGGAGCGTACTGGCCGTCGCCATGGATTAGCGCCACGATGTCAAAGCCATTCTCAATGGCATAGTGGAAGCCGATCTTCTGGTTGCCGCCATAACCCTGGCTGACCGGGTTGAAGAGAACGGTTACGGGAAAGGGGCTGCCATTCTTCTGCGCTGCGCGCGCCCGGGCGAAGGTCTGATCGCGCGAGCAGTCATCAATGACCAGAATTTCGGTGTCGTATTGCGCCAACGAGGCCGGAATACGGGACACGACCTTCTCGATAGTGCGCTCGGCGTCATAGGCAACAATGAAGATGAGAATGCGCCGGCGGCGCGCCGGCGCCCTGTTTCCCTCCCCATTGGGCACTGCTGTCATGAGAAGATCCCGATATCGCCGCATCTTACCACCGCAGCCCAGACCCGCGGTACGCGCTGTCCTCCGCTTTTTTCGCTCAGGAACTTTCGTTTTTAGTTACCACTGTTCGCTTCCGGTTTGCGCCAGAGCACCGGGCCCAAATGACCCGGTCGGTTGTTTTATATAGAATCGGGAGACCTGATGCGAATTCTGCTGATTGGCGCTGCCGGACAACTGGCCCAGGATCTGCTGCCGCTACTGCAAAGGCGAGGCCACGAGGTGGTACCGCTGAGCCACGAGCAACTCGACATCTGCTCGCCGGAAGCTGTCGTGCAGCGGATGGCGAACGCCCGGCCGGAATGCGTCATCAATACCGCCGCCTTTCATCGGGTTGACGACTGCGAGGACCAGGCGGAGAGAGCATTTGCCGTAAACCTGCTGGGCGTTCGCAACCTGGCGCAGGCGGCGGAGAGGAACGGCGCCGCTTTGGCGCACTTCAGTACGGACTACGTCTTTGGCGGGGAGAAGCGCACCCCCTACACGGAGGCCGACCTGCCGCAACCGCTCTCCATTTACGCCATGTCTAAGCTGGCGGGTGAATTCGCCGCCCGGCGCTACTGCTCGCGCCACTTTGTGGTCCGCACTTGCGGTCTCTATGGCATAGGCGGCAGCCGCAGCAAGGGCGGCAACTTTGTGGAAACCATGATGAAGCTGGCGGCGCAGAAAAAAACCATTCGC
>DASSJE010000082.1:0-5577 GCA_035691365.1 Terriglobia bacterium | reverse complement strand
ACGGTATCACCCGAAGGAACGACCTCAACGGCTGAGCGCAACTGAGCGTACGAGCGCCGGGAATTGAATTCACCCCGGGGACGCCTTATCGCGGTGGCTCGCGCCAGGGAAGGCGCCGGCTGCGGCAACCGGGTGTCTTGTGCGGTGGGACGGCTGGACGCCGGCGAAGAGGCAGTCTGCAGGGGATGGCCCGGCATTCCCGGCCGGCTGGCGTCGGGTTTGACTGCAACCTTGAGAGTGGCGGCAGGCTCAGGCTTAGATCGAATTGACATGTACACCGCAAAGCCGAGCACGGTCATCACTCCGGCCATCGAAATTATCCAAGCTCTGCTCAAATTCCCTCCCCTTCTACCCTACTTTGTGTCTGGCTGTGTAACGACAAGTCTGGCCGCGAGCCCATTGGCCTGCTGTAGCTTAGGATGGCGGCTGAAACAGGGTCAACATTCTTCCTCCAGACGCGTACCATTTTCACAAACCTTCGCGGTGCGCTATGGGCGGGACCTTACAGCGGTACCTGGACGATGCCTGATAACACCTGTAAACTGAACGACATTGTCTCCAAGCGAGCGCGCGACCGGCGCTCGGGGCGTAATTCGGTGGTGTAGCAACTACGATTTGCTGAAGCGAACGGGTCGGAGTGTCTCTTAAGACCCGGCAGCACGACCGTAAATTCTTGCAAGGAGGGATGCCCTTTCTGACTGGGGTGAATTTTGCCACGTCCCTGGGCGCAATGACATGTTCCCCACTCATTTCGTGTTCAACCATTTCCCCAAGGCAGGAGGCACATCGTTCTTAGCTGTCTGCAAATACAACATTCCGGAGCGTGACATCGGTCCGCAGTTGATGGAAGAGGATATTCGGCTGCTTCGCCCCGAACAATTCGAGCACTACCGTCTGATCCGCGGGCATTTCAGCGTGCTCACGCAAATGGGTTTTTCGCGCCATCGTTACTCCATGACTCTGGTGCGCGACCCTATCCAGACGATACTTTCCACCTATAATTTCTGGCGCACCCGCCCGGAGAGTGACGCGGTAACAGGACAGGCAAAATCCATGTCCTTCGCGGAGTTTGTGCGCCGCTTTGCCGCCAGCCCCAGCATTGTTCACAATCCTTATACCCACCATTTCGCCGCCGTGAGCCGTGCCTACCCAGAGGAACCGAAGGACGAAGAACTTCTCAGCGCAGCAAAGCATAACCTCGCAGCTTTCGACTTTGTCGGCATCTGCGAGCAGTTTGAGGACTCTGTGCACCTGCTGTGCCGGGAAGTAGGCTGGCAGCTTCCTCCAGAAATTCCTCACGAGAATCGTTCAGGACACGCGCAACTACTGGAGAGCCTGGACGATGAGACCGAGCAGATGCTGCGGCAATGCAACCGCCTTGACCTGCAACTCTATGACTATGCCGCCGGCCTGTTTCGCGCGCGATGCGAGGCCGTCCGGGGAGAACAGGCTGGCGGCGGTGGGCCACAGGCGTTGCCTGCCTGCGCAATGAATCTTGGTGCCGTCCCCACTCGCAACCGATTCGTGGCCTTTCCTCTACCGCAGTCACCGCGCAGGAGAGCATCCATTGGGCAAGTGACCGCTGTCCAAGGGGAGGGCACGGGCTTCACTGGGGTGACGGTTACCTATGCAATAGCCGAGCCCATCCCTGAGATGATCGTCGGCGTGGTCATCCACGATGCCGAGGGCAGAGTCGCATGTGGTCCACTTACAAAAGTGGATAAATTACCGCTCGAGCCAAGGGGCGAGCGGCAGGTCACATTTCATGTGGCACGCGATTTTGCTCCACAAACCTATTCCGTCACGGCTGCCTTGGAGAGTGTTGATCGTCCGGGAGTGCGATACGACTGGATCGATCGCGCTACCACATTCTACGTGGCCGCTCCGCCCAAGCTTGAATCCTGGAGTAAGAGGGTGGCGACGCGCCTCGCAAAGGTCATAGTTGGGCCTTTTTCCCGTCCCGTATGGGCCAGGCTTCAAGCACACCTGCAACCAGTGGAAGAGAAGCTGGGCTTATTGGAACGAGCCACGGCCGGAGTCCGTGACCGAGTCATAGAACTCAGCGACGCGGTGGCGCGCCTTACCGAACCACAAAGGGAACTCCGCCAGGAACTGGGGCATCCAAACCGCCCCCAGGCAGGCGAACGAGTGCGAGTGGGCGAGGCGGCTGAAGGAAGTGAGCAGGCGCGGACCAACTCCGACGCGGCTTCAAGCTAGGCATCTTTGCCAAGAGCTTGCCGCGACTCCGCGGGCCGACTGCGAGCCTGGTCGCGAAACCAATCGCGAATATCCTTCTCTGCTACCCGCCGCCGTGCCTGGATCAGGCGACGTTTTCGCCAGGTATTTCCACGGCTCTTCCAGACGAAACCCAGCGCGGAAAGCAGTCTCTGGTCCACCAGCACGGAATAGCCAGCGATCAGCAGGTCACGCCAGGCAATGGGGACGAACAGGCGCAGCCAGGTTCCCAGGGTGGCATTCTTCAGGCGCATGAGAAAGCGATTCTTGACCGAGTGCCAGTTGATCACCAGAGGCAATTGCCGGAAGCGCTCGGGAGTGACGCGGCGCTCGTGCCAGCCCACCGCCGAAGGCACGTACAGGCAACTCCAGCCCAACAACTGCGCCCGCCAGGCCAGGTCAGCATCCTCCCGGTAGGCGAAAAAGGCTTCATCGAAGAACTCTCCCTCTACCGAGACATCCTCCACCATGGCCCGGCGGTAGAGGGCTGCGGCGGCGGTGGCGCCAAAAACGTACTGCATCCGATCGTATTGCCCGGAATCCATTTCCTCGCTGCCGCGGTCGAAATGGCGCAGATTGCGGGTGAAATAGATGCCTGTGGAATCGATCCGACGGGTGAACTCCGGTTCCCCGCCCGGATTCCAGCGCAGCAATTTCCCGCACAACGCCCCGACTCGGCTATCTGTGGCCTCCGCTGCTGCCAGTAATTGCGATACAAAGTTCGGGCTCAGGACCACGTCGGCATTGAGGGTGAGGAGCCACTCTCCCCGGGCGCGGCGGATGGCCTGGTTCTGGGCGGCGGCAAAGCCAACATTCTGTTCGTTCAGGATGACCTGATATTGGGGCGGCTCAAGACGGGCCACGAGCTCGCGCGTGCGATCGTTGGAGGCGTTATCCACAAGCACCACCTCCAGGGGGCCACAATTCTGCTGTTGCAGCGCCTGCAAGCATGCAGGCAGCACGCGCGAACTGTCGAAGGTGCAGATGAGAACGGAGACCATGGTCAGAAAATTTGGCCCCGCACGGGGATTCTTGCACGCCTCCGGAATTATTTCCCAATCGAACCGCCAGCCCGTTAGCGAGAACTGACTGCCACTCCAGTCATTTCGCTTCTGGCCTTCTCCCGGCTGGCCTGATGGGCCTTCTCCAGCAACCACTCCAATGAAGGCTTGGGCTTGCACACCATGAAGATCTGATAAGCGAACAATGATTTCGACAACTTGATCAGCAGCTTGTTAATGACGAGCAGCAGCCGTCCTGGCAGGTTATCGCCCACGGCCAGAGGAAAAGGCGCGGGCACGCCCCGCACTTCTTCCACCGCGTAACCTGATTGCTCGAACAAGTTGCGCGCAGAACGAAAAGTGAACAGCCGCGCGTGGGTGAGATCGAGGATCCCCCTTACTCCATAATTGAACCAGCCCAGCAGCAGCTCCAGCCGGGTGATTAGGAATGCGATGTTTCCGGTGCTGAAAATCACTGTCAGGTCATTGCCGCTGGTGCGGCCGTATCGCAGGCTGTCCAGCAACCGTTCCGGCGAGCGCAGATGTTCCACGATGTCGAGCAGCAGGACGTAGTCGAAGCGGCCGGCATCAGGCGGGAACTCGCCGCGGTCCAGATCGCATTGGATAAACTCGTCCAGGTTGGCGTCGGGAGGCGGGGGGAACTGGTCAATGCCGGTCACCCGGCACTGTTTTCCTTTCAGGGCCCGCGCCACGTACCCGCCGGCACAACCGATATCGGCCACCGAGGAACCCGGCCGAACCCGCTGCCATGCCAAGCTGTGGGGACTCTCAAAATGAAATTTGGGCTGGTAAAAGGGGTTATTCTCCGTGGGCCGGCTGACGTCGAACTTACGTTCATAAAAGATGCTGTAATCCTGCGCCCGGCTCAGCAGGGTGGAGCGAAGCACATTGAAGGCGTATCTCAGGCCCTTAACATTGCGGATTTCGTCCCCGTAGTAGATGGGAATGGGCAATTCCCTCACCCGTAAGCCGGCACGCAAGAACTGGATGAGGACTTCCGTGTCGAAGTGGTAGTCGTTGGTATTGCGCTCGAAGGGCAGGGCCCCCAGAGCCGGTACCGAGTACAGGCGGTATCCGGAATGGTATTCGCTCAGCGAGGTATGCAGCACCCGGTTCTGAATCCATGTGAGGACCCGGTTGCCGAGGAACTTGTAAAGCGGCATGCCTTCCTTGAGGGCGCCAACAGGGGTCCTCATGCGTGAGCCCAGGACGGCGTCAGTTTCTCCCGCGAGGAGCGGCTGCAACAGGTCTGGAAGGCATTCGGGGGCGTATTGCCCGTCGCCGTGGATCAACGCCAGGATGTCAAAGCCCTTCTCGACGGCGTAGTGGAAGCCGATCTTCTGGTTGCCGCCATAACCCTGGCTTATCGGGTTGTAGAGCACGGTTACGGGAAACGGGCTGCCATTCTTCTGCGCGGCACTCGCTTTGGCAAAGGTCTGGTCGCGCGAGCAGTCGTCAATGACCAGAACCTCAGTCTCGTACTGCAGCAGGGATTGGGGAATGCGCGCTACAACTTTCTCGATGGTGCGTTCGGCGTTGTAGGCCACTATGAAGATGAGAATGCGCTTTTTGCCCCCTGCTGGGGGGGTGGCCCCATTGAAACCTGCTGGCATGAGAACCCTGTCCGTCCCGTTATCGTCGCATGTTATCACCCCCAGGAAAGGAAGGGTACCCCGGCGTGCACCCCGGGCTGTTGAAGCGTATGCGCCGGTCTGGTGTCGCCTGCGACCCATGGGCCCCTCATCCCACCCGGCGGTCGAATATGTACAATCACAGGTCAGCCATGAAAATCCTGCTGATTGGCGCCGCCGGACAACTGGCCCAGGATCTGCTGCCGGTGCTGGAAAGGCGAGGCCACCACGTGGTTCCGGTGAGCCACGAGCAACTCGACATCTGCTCGCCGGAAGCTGTCGTGCAGCGGATGGCAAGCGCCCGGCCGGAATGCGTCATCAACACTGCCGCCTTTCATCGGGTTGACGACTGCGAGGACCAAGCGGAAAAAGCATTTGCGGTAAACCTGCTGGGCGTTCGCAACCTGGCGCAGGCGGCGGAGAGCAACGGCGCCGCCCTGGCGCACTTCAGTACGGACTACGTTTTTGGCGGGGAGAAGCGCACCCCGTACACGGAGGCCGACCTGCCGCAACCGCTCTCCATTTACGCTATCTCCAAGCTGGCGGGCGAATTCGCCGCCCGGCGCTACTGCTCGCGCCACTTTGTGGTCCGCACTTGCGGTCTCTATGGCATAGGCGGCAGCCGCAGCAAGGGCGGCAACTTTGTGGAAACCATGATGAAGCTGGCGGCGCAGAAAAAAACCATTCGC
>DASSJE010000081.1:0-8532 GCA_035691365.1 Terriglobia bacterium | reverse complement strand
CTTATACTATACTGGTGCGGGCATAGGTCCCGGATCAACACCCGTATCTTCATTCAGACACGTCGACTCTCGAGTGGGTCCGGTGTAGTCGGTAAAAGTGGGTCTTCAAAAAGGGAGAAGTAACATGGCCGAAAGGAAAATCATTGCCGTTCTGGGCGCGACAGGCGCGCAAGGCGGAGGGCTGGCCAAAGCCATTCTGGCCGATCCAAACGGCGGCTTCGCCGTGCGAGCGCTCACGCGCGACATAAATTCCCCCAAAGCCCGGGCTCTGGCCCAAAAGGGCGCCGAGCTGGCGGCGGGCAACGTGGATGATCCCGAAAGCCTCAAGAAGCTCTTTGCCGGCGCCTACGGGGCATTCTGCGTCACGTTTTACTGGGCACACTTCTCTCCGGAAAAGGAACTGGCGGAAGCCAGATCGATTGCGGAGGCAGCAAAGCAGGCGGGCTTGAAGCACGTCATCTGGTCGACGCTGGAAGACACCCGCAAGTGGGTGCCCCTCGATGACAATCGCATGCCCACGCTGATGGGCAAGTACAAAGTGCCGCATTTCGACGCCAAAGGCGAAGCCGACGGAATATTCACAGGAATGGGCCTGCCGGTGACTCTCCTGCTCACCTCTTTTTACTGGGACAACTTTATCTACTTCGGCTCCGGCCCTAAAAAAGGTCCGGACGGCAAGCTCGCTCTCACTTTCCCGATGGGCGACAAGAAGCTGCCGGGCATCGCGTCTGAAGATATCGGCAAGTGCGCCCTCGGCATCTTCAAGCGCGGAGGCGAGTTTATCGGCAAGAAGGTGGGCATCGCCGGCGAGCAGCTCACTGGTGACCAAATGGCGGCAGCGCTTTCCAAAGCGCTCGGCCAGCAGGTTCGCTACAACGCCGTCACGCCGGAGCAGTACCGCAGCTTCGGGTTTCCGGGCGCTGACGACCTGGGTAACATGTTCCAGTTCAAGCGAGACTTCAACGAATACTACTGCGGCGCGCGCAACCCCGAATTCGCCCGCAGCCTGAATCCCGACCTCCAGAACTTTGAAGCATGGCTGGCGAAAAACAAAAATCTGATTCCGCTCGAGTGACCGCCGGGAGGCATGAATGGACGCGGACGAAATCAAGGCGTTGCAAGCGCCCCTGAAACAAAAGTATCGCGAAGATCCCCAATCGGCGGTCGTGACGCTCCGTGCGCAGTCGCGCCTGGGCGAGGGAATCACTTGCAAGGTGCAGACCGGGAAGGCGCTGGTCGAGGCGGGCCTGCACCCGGCCACCGGCGGCGACGGCCTCTCCGCCTGCTCGGGCGACATGCTGCTGGAAGCTCTGGCAGCGTGTGCCGGCGTCACGCTGCGCGCGGTGGCAACCGCAACCGGCATCCCGCTTCGTGACGCGACTATCACCGCTGAAGGCGACATTGACTTCAGGGGGACTCTGGCCGTCGCCAAAGAGGCCCCGGTGGGCCTGCAGCGGATTCGCCTCAAATTCAGCCTGGAATCTGACGCAACGAAGGAACAACTCGATACGCTCATCCGCCTCACGGAGCGATACTGCGTTGTTTTTCAGACGCTCTCGAAGCCGGCGGAAATTATCGTCACGCATGAATCAGAGTAGCGGGAGGCCATGCCTTCCCGCTTTTGTAGCACCGCTCTGCAGTTGCGGGCCGAACGGTCGCTACGCCCCTTCGCCCCATGCCGGGTCCCAACTCAGCCTCTTGCCCGCCTTAAGCGCCAGGTTACCAATCCAGGAAGTCCTGGCGGCCTGAAAGCCCGCCTCGACCGGCGCATTCGTTGTCTTGCGCGTGCGGACGCAATCAAGGAAGTTCTGGATGTGATCGATGGTGCCATCGTGCAGCGATTCCACAAGAATTTCCGCCTTGGGATGCTGCGTGCCCGATTCCCATTTCTCTCCCTGGGGATAAAAGGCCAAACGCGTGCGGTCTATTTTGAGCGCTCCATTCGTGCCGCGGAAGGTGATGCCGCCATCGTCAATGCCATCGCAGAGCGCGCCGGTAAACGTCACCATGAACTTCTGCGGAAATTCGTACGCTGCTGTGATGGTGTCCGGGCACTGCCAGTTCATCAGGTAAAGATCGCCCGTGGTGGTGGCAGTTTTGGGCGCAGGCTGGTTGGCATACCATTGGATCACGTCAATCCAGTGCGTCAGCAAATCGGTGAGGATACCGCCGCCAAAATCCCAATAGAAACGCCACCACGCGAACTTCTCTTTGTTAAACGATTGCATGGGCGCATCGCCCAGCCACTGCTTCCAGTCGAGCTGCGCCTGGTCAACGGCTGGCAGGGCCGTCCATCCGGAGTTGGAATAGTAGTCCTGGTACCAGTAGGTGTGCACGAAACTGAGCTTGCCCAGCGTGCCGGCATCCACCAGTTGCTTGCCAAGCACATAGTGCGGCCAGCTTCGCTGCTGCATGCCCACCTGCACAATGCGATTGGTCTCATGCACAGCGCGCAGGATTTCCGCGCCTTCGGGGATGGAATGAATCAGGGGTTTCTCGCAATAGGCGTCCTTGCCGGCATGCACGGCGTCCACCAGCATCTGTTTGTGCCAGTGGTCGGGCGCGCCGATCACCACCGCGTCAATGTCCTTGCGGTCGAGCACAGCGCGATATTCGCCTGTGCCGGTGGCTTTGGGACCGGCAATCTTCTGCCCCGCGCGCCGGTTCGGCCCATAAACGTCGCAGACTTCCACAATCTCCACCGAGGGCTGTTTCACAAAAATCGACGCCAGGTATCGCGCCCTATGCCCGCTGCCCAGCACCGCTACGCGGATGCGGTCATTGGCTCCCAGCACTCGCGCCGGCGCCAGTCCGCCCAGTGCGGCTGCACCGGCTGTTACGAAAGCCGTCTCCTTCAGAAATTCCCGCCTCGATACGGATCCTTTCGCCTCGCCATGTTCCATGGCTGCCCTCCTTGTCAGATGAAGACCTGCGACTATTGATCGTGAAGAGAAGTAACACAGAACAGTCCGGTCCGCAATGGGCCGGTTTTCGCTTATCCTTTACTTCAATCCCGCTTCGGCCAGCATGGCTAGAAATTGATCGCGGGTGCGCATGTCCATCGACTCAGCCACCAGCTTGCCGTCTTGGTTGTAGACAAAGCTCATCGGGATGCCTGCAACCGAATAGAGTTTATTCACCTGATGTCCAGAGTCGAGTAAAACCGGATAATTGATCTTCTGCTGCCGCGCGAATGCTTTCACCTTTGTTGCGTCATCATCGGAGATGCCAAGAACCACGAGGCCCTGCCCTTTAAACCGCTTGTAGAGTGCCTCGAGGTCGGGGATTTCCTTCCGGCAGGGCGGGCACCATGTAGCCCAGAAATTCACCAGCACCACCTTGCCGCGCAAATCTTTCAGCGTCCACTCATGGCCATCGAGATCGGCCAGCGTAAAGTCGGCCTGCTGGCGTTGCAGGTCCTGCTGTTTCAATTCGTTTATGGCCGAGGCAAATTCCGGCGAGTCCAAAGTGACATCCACGTGCTCAAAGTGAACCATCGCCGCCAGCAGGGCATAAGGCATGGCTGGCCGTCCCTGGTTGGCAGTAAGCGGAAGTTCGCGGAGGGCATCTGTCAGCGTTGTCGCCACCTCCTGCACCGTCTCGCGGCCACCCGGGTCGCCTTCGGTTGAGAGTGTCGCCAGACCCGTCGCCAGCCGCACCTTGTTTTCCGACGGAGGCAGGCGCCTGATCGCGAGCGCAAGCTGTTTTGTCACGCGGCCCCGCTCCTTATCGGGAATCTGGCGCAGGACCCGGATCTGCTTGATAATGGTTTCCTGCTCCGTCGTCCACTCAATCTTTTGCTGCGCATGCAGACTTTGGATGCAAATCAGGGACGCTCCCGCACCCAGCAGGAAAATCAATGCAGCCATTACGCCCAGGGGTAATGCACTCGTACAGGATGGGTCCATCTTCTTGTGAATCCTCACGACTTCCCCTCAGGAATGAAATGGAATCGCACAGGCTACCCTCATTGCGAGACCCCACACATTCTAACGCCATTACTTTCCTGCAGCAGCCCGGATGCTTTTCGTTTCGGCTTCCTGCTATCATCAGCGTTTGGGTGATTCGTGACGACAGCAACCGAAATCGAAAACCCCTCAGCGTGGGGAACGCTCCGGCATTCGGCCTTCCGCAACGTCTGGGCCTCTGCTGTGGTGTCTAACGTCGGCAGTTGGATGCAGGACACGGCGGGCACGTGGCTGATGACCTCGCTCACCACTTCTCCGTTGCTGATTGCGCTGATGCAGACCGCGGCCGGCCTGCCCGTGTTGCTGCTGGGTTATCCTGCGGGCGCCACCGCCGACATTGTTGACCGTCGCCGCCTGCTGATTTTCTGGCAGGTCTGGATGCTGGCCACCGTGGCTGTGCTCAGCGTGCTCACCTTTGCCGGCATCATTTCCCCGTGGACGCTGCTGGCGCTCACTTTCCTGTTAAACATTGGCGCCGCCATGAATAATCCCGCCTGGCAAGCCATTGTGCCGGAGCTGGTTCCCCGCTCAGAGCTGCCCAGCGCCATTGCAGTGAACAGCGCTGGTTACAACCTGGCGCGCGCTTTGGGTCCGGCGCTTGGAGGACTAATGGTGGCGGCCTTCGCTACGGTCACGCTGGGGGCGGGCGCGGTTTTCATGGTGAACTCGCTCTCCTTTGTTGCGGTGATCGTTGTTCTCTATGAATGGCGAAGCTCGCCACTATTCAAGAGTGCGCTTCCGGCGGAACGGCTATCGGGAGCGTTATTGTCCGGCCTGCGTTACCTGCGTTACACGCCGGAGCTTCGCGCGACCTTCGTCCGCACCTTCACCTTTGCGGGCTTTGCCAGCGCCGTATGGGCGCTGCTGGCGGTGGTTGCGCGGCAAGACCTTCGCCAGGGCGCGATGGCTTATGGAATCCTCAATGGCTGCCTGGGCGCGGGCGCTGTGGTTGGAGCTTCCCTCCTGCCGCGGCTTCGCCAGCGGATGTCAGCCAACATGATTGTGGCCGGCTCGTCCGCCATTTTTGCCGGCACGCTGGCGACGCTTGGCCTTGTGCGCAATGTTCCGCTCATTGTGGTCTCGCTCCTGGCGGCAGGATTCGCCTGGACCAGCGCCCTGTCCACGTTGAACGTCACCGTGCAGATCTCCACGCCACCCTGGGTACAGGCTCGCGCGCTCGGGACCTACCAAATGATCTTCTGGGGCGGAGTGGCTTCAGGCAGCGCTTTCTGGGGCTTTCTGGCCGAACATATTTCAACTCCGGCGGCATTGCTGATTGCCGCCGCAAGTGCCCTGGCCAGCATCCCGCTGGTGCGCCGCTTTCATCTCCTGGAAGAAACTCCGCCAGACCTCAGCCCTTATCGGCTTAACCGCGCCGCCCCGCAGGTGGTGATTGAACCTCACCCTGACGACGGTCCTGTGCTGGTGACCATTGAGTTCGAGATCCGGGAGGAAGATTACGCCGACTTCACCCGCGCCATCCACAAAGTCCGCGATATGCGTATGCGCAATGGCGCCATTCGCTGGGGCGTGTTTCAGGATACCGGACAGCCAGACCGTTTTGTCGAAACGTTTGTTGTCGACTCCTGGATCGACTTTCTCCGCCAGCGCGAGCGGTATTCTGCACTTGACCGCGCTCTCCGTGATCACGCCTGGGGCTTTCACCGGGGAGATTTGGCCCCCGCCGTTTCATACATGTTGTATGCGCGTGAGGCGTTGGATAAATAGAGGTTTTCCCGCCTGGTTTTGGAACTGACTCGCTGTCGCCTGCTTCTCTACAGGAAATCAGCAGTATTCCGCACCGGAAACGGCTTGCGCACTCAGCATCTATCTACTAATTTTCTTAGATTCAATAAGTTACTAGCATTTCAGGCCCGGTGCACCCGAGATAACGCATGGGACTTGTCAAAATGCCAGAAACAGCTTGCGTACCTGGGATGCAGGTGGCTCACCAGTATCTCAATGATAACGGAGAGCTGACCACAAGCGGGTCTCCGTAACGCGTTGAAAGCTTGGATCATTTGCCCGGCCACAAAGTGCATCCGCGCCCCTCACAGCAAACCTCGTGGTTTGGCAAGCAGAGTGCTGTCTCACCGTACACTCAGGGGCGTGCGAACAGTTTGCGCTAAACCACCTGGTGAACTCGGACATTCGCTGAGCGCCGTTCTGTCCATGAACTCCCTGATTAGGGACCATTCTGCCACCGGGCAGAAGACCGCTCGGATCGGTCTGCCCGCCGAGTCGGCACATACAGGAGTCGAAAATGATCAGAGATCTCGTGGAAGGCGTTCTGTTTTATCGGGATGGGCACCGGACATTCTTTGAGGCTGAAGAATTTCCGTGGGTTGCGGACGTGGAGTCGGAGTGGATGACAATCCGCAAGGAGTTGGAACCACTCATGTTGCGCAGGGAGGAGATTCCTAATTTTCAGGACTACTCCGAAGGGCAGCGAACCTTGACACAGGACGACCAGTGGAAAACGTTTTTCTTTTATGCGTTTGGCAAAAAGGAAGAGGAGAATTGCGCTCGATGCCCGAATACTGTCCGGATTCTCGATACAATTCCCGGCATGAACACGGCCATGTTCTCGATTCTGGGACCCGGCAAGCACATTCCTCCGCATCGCGGTCCCTACAAAGGGGTACTGCGCTACCATCTCGGGTTGATTATCCCGAAACCGGAAGGCAGTTGCAGGATCCGAGTGGGAAGCGACATCAGGTCATGGAAGGAAGGAAAGAGCCTGATCTTCGATGACAGTCACGAGCACGAAGTGTGGAACGACACCGATTCCTATCGCGTTGTTCTTTTCGTCAATTTTGTCCGGCCCACGGTTTTTCCGCTTTCCGCCGTCAACCAGTCGATCCTCTGGATGCGCGGTCGGCGTCCTCTATAGGACACGAGCCAGCCGGAGAAACGGGTTGGGTAGCTTATCGCCGCAGCTGGGGACTCTTGCAAGCTGACTTTACCTTCGCCGCGTGCCATGAGGGCGGCTGGCGGAGTGTGTCTAGCAGGATTGGTGCGCGATTGGGGGCACAGGCCTGGCCCTCCTCTATGGCATCGGCCTATGCTCTATTTCATTCATCGTCGCGGAAAGCCCAAATTCTTTAACCTCTCCAATAATTCCGCTGGTTACCCACATCACGTTTCCTGTAAGATTTCTTTGCGGCAGACAGCAGCCTCGTTTCCCGGAACCTACTTAAGCTGCCGGACATCTAAGCTAAGATCGCAGGAAAGGGGGCACCATGTCACTTCGACCCGTCAAGCGGCTGATCAAATCCAAGCCGACCCTGGAAGGCGCGGGCGTTCATCTTCGCCGCGCATTTGGCTTTGGGGATACGTCGGACTTCGACCCCTTCCTTCTTCTGGACGATTTTCGTAATGAGCGCCCGGAAGACTACCTGGCAGGCTTCCCGTGGCACCCGCATCGCGGCATTGAGACCATCACTTATGTTCTGGCGGGCGATGTAGAGCACGGCGACAGCATGGGCCACAGTGGCACAATCGGCGCAGGCGACGTCCAGTGGATGACGGCCGGCAGCGGCATTATTCACCAGGAAATGCCCAAGGGCGATGCCACCGGGCGCATGCACGGCTTCCAGCTCTGGGGCAACCTGCCCTCCACGCTCAAGATGGCATCGCCGCGCTACCAGGAAGTGAAGTCGGCCGAAATCCCCGAGGTTACTGACGACGACGGCACGCTGGTCCGCGTAGTCTGCGGCAAATTCTGGGGCAAGAAGGGGCCCGTGGATGGTGTCGCCGCTGACCCTATCTATATTGACGTCACGGTTCCGCCCGGAAAGCGCAAGATCCTCCCGGTCGAAACCACTCGCCACGCTTTTGCTTATGTCTTTGACGGCTCGGGAAAGTTCTGCAACGCCTCGGGCCCGCTGGAAGTGCCCACCGAGTCCGTCGGTTGGTCAGACACTACTCCGCCCACGGAGGCGGATAATCGCTCACTAGTCCTCTTCGACCGTGGCGACGAGGTTACCATCGAGGCCGGCGAAGAAGGTGTCCGCTTTCTTCTGGTGTCTGGCAAACCGCTTGAAGAGCCCGTCGCGTGGTACGGACCGATTGTCATGAACACCCAGGAAGAGCTCCGAGAGGCGTTCACCGAGCTCAAACACGGCACCTTCCTAAAACACAGGCAGGCAGAATAAGCGTCTTATGTTGTAGCGGCGCCTTGCCACCTCATGACTTGTTTTGCACCGATGGGGTTGTCCAGCCATCTGCTTCGATTTTTTGGGATATGAAATTTCCACATGGCCAGGGCCGCATCGCGGCAGAATCCGGCACTTATTGAGGATCTCTTCCGAACGCCCGGCCCATGGGCCGCGGTGTGATACACCCACCTCCAGGTACCGGGATGCGCTAGAATAAAATATCTACGGCAATCACATGGACACGACCACGCGACCCAGGGTTTCGGTTGTCAAGTATCTGAATACAGCCCCGTTGATCTGGGGCATGCTGAAAGGCGGCCGACAGGGCCAGTACGACCTTGACTTTACCACGCCGGCGAGGTGCGCGGATGATTTGGCCACTCGAGACGCAGCGGTCGGCATTG
>DASSJE010000080.1:0-2367 GCA_035691365.1 Terriglobia bacterium | reverse complement strand
GCCGGCAAGTCCTTCCGGCCTACGGCCTCCAGGACTTGCCGCCAGTAAAGCCCATACTCCTGCCCCCAACCACCCTTGGAACAGGAAGTTTCTATCTGGCTAAAAACCGGAACTTTCTACTTTGCGTTGACAGCAAATTCGGCCGGCGCTGTTGCCGGGGCTCAAGCCCGCGAGGCCAAGGCCGCTGGCGAATGTCGGAGCTAAAGCTCCGACCCCCTAAAGAGGAGCCCGAACCCTAAATATAGGACCTTTGGTTAGGGGGCCGGACCTTGGTGCCAATTTGGTTTGGGGTATTCAGGGGGCGGACCTTGGCGCCGACCTGGTTTGGGGTGTTCAGGGGGTCGGACCTTCAGGTCCGACAACAAGCAGCAAGCTATTAGAGCGGGTTCAGCCGCTGAAGAGGAAAATCCCGGTGGGCGCGCCGTGGGCAAATCGCAGGTTCTCATGGGATGCGGAAGCCCCAGCTACCGCCATGGGATTGTAGAAGGAGGCGACAAGCTGCCGCGCTCCAAGACTTGCGTTACTTCGGCGCGGGGCCTTCGGTCACCTGGACCAGGTCGCCCGGCCGGACCCATTTGGCAAAAGCCTTCTGGACCTCCGGGGCGGTGATCTTCACATAGCGCCGCGCTGAAAGCACGGGCTCATCGAGCGGCAGTCCCATTGTGGAGCGATAGATCATCCCGCCGGCGATGCTGCCCACGCTGGCTTCCGCGAGCGGAATGCCGCGCAGCAACATGGCCTTGGCCTGGCGCAGCTCATCGGGGCTGACCGGCCTGGTTTGCATCTCCTTCAGGTCGCGAACAATGATGGCCCGCGCTTTTGAAACGTTGGGCGGATCGCAGGCGTAAGTGACCTGGTACACGGTGCGCGTTTTTCCAAATTTGAACGACGAGCCGACGTAATAGACCAGGCCGGCGTTTTCGCGCAGGTCCCGGTAGAGGCGGGTGGCGTAAAAACCTCCGCCGAGAACGTGGTTCCCCACCTCGAGCGCGTAATAGTCGGGGCTGTAGCGGGTGAGCTTGAGCGTTTCGGCGAGGGTGGCGTTATCCTGCACGCGGCTCTTGTCCGGCACGGCGGTGATGGCCGGCGAGTTGTCGGGGACCGCGGGCAGATCGGTGGGCGGCTTGGGGCCGGTGGCTTCCCAGTCGCCAAAGTACTTTTCGATAACGTCCTTTGCCTGGGCGGGAGAGATTTTTCCGATCACGACGATGGTGGTGAGGTCGGGCCGGAAGACGTGCCGGTAGTAGGCTTTGACATCGTCCAGGGTGAGGGAGGAAACGGTTTTGGGCGTCGTCTGGCGCAAAGATGGATCAGTTTTCGGGAACAGGGCAACGTCAACGGCGCGGCCGGTGAGATAGTCGGGGCTTTGAAGCTGCTGGGCTACCGTCGAGGCCAGTTGCTTTTGCGTGATCGCAAACGCCTGTTCGGGCAGCGCCGGGCGCAGCTCATTCTGCGCCAGCAACTCGACGCCGCGGTCCAGATGGGCGGGCAGCACATGAAGCGTAAAGTCCGTTCCCGCAGACTCATCGGCGCCGATGTCGTCCAGCGCTTTCTGGAACTCAATCCGGTTGAGCGTGGCGCTTCCATAGGAGAACAACTGGGCCAACTCATCGTCAGCGCCTTCCTGGCCTTCGGGGGTTTCAAGGTCGGCGTTGCTTTTGATGTGGCCATAGATGCTCACCGTATCGCTGATGGTCTCGGGCTGCACAATCAGCTTCAGGCCGTTGGGAAGCGTGCTCACCACAGGATGCACGGTGGCCTCGGGGATGGCGAGCTTTTTCAGTCCCGCCTCCGCCCAGTCCGGCAGATTGACCTTCTTCGTGTTTTTGGGGGCAAAAGATTCTTTGCCGCCGAACGATTTGGATGAGATCGGCTTCCCCGAAACCTGCGGCGTCAGCACGGCAGTAACCGCCCTGGACTCGACCAGGTACTCGCGCGCGACGCGGTTAACGTCAGCCACCGTCACTTTCTCAATGGCATCGACGTCATCTTCAGGGGACTGTCTGCCCTCGACCGCCAGCGCATTGGACCATTCCATGGCCAGGCCTGAAACCGAATTCTTCTCGAATTCAGCGCTGGCCAGGGTATGCCGCTTGGCGGCGGCCACCAGGTCTGCAGGCACGCCTTTTGTAAGATCATCCGACAGAATCTTTTTCATTTCGTCCACCAGTTGGGTCCCGGTGGTTTGCGTGGTAAAGGCCCCGATGGCGTAACCGAGGCTTGCGCCGGGCAAGGGATCCAACGCAAAGCCGGCATAGAGGGCCTTTCCTTCGGGCACCAGAGAATAGAGGGTTCCCCGCTGGCTGCTGAGCACGTCAGACAGGACCTCCGCCGCGGCAAAATCGGGACTGCTCGATCCGGGCATGC
>DASSJE010000079.1:0-9720 GCA_035691365.1 Terriglobia bacterium | reverse complement strand
ATGGACGCAGCGCACAGCGACGTGCGGGGATACGTCTATAACAGTGCGAATTGCTATTCCTGTCATCCCACGGGCCAGGGCGGTGGCTAAGATGGAAACCTGTGTGCGAGTTCTGGTGGCCCTGGTGGGATTAAGTGGCTGCGCCCTGGCGGGGCAGACCCCGGATGCGAGCGTACGGACAAATTTCCTGGTCAAGTACGTCGCCTCCGGCGTGATTTATCTTGATGGCGGCCGGAATTCCGGGCTGGCCAGGGGAATGAAGTTGAGCCTCAAGCGCCTGGAGACAGTGGCGGACTCCGGCGGAAAAAAGCGTGTTGCTCAATGGACCGTTGTTGGACATGCGCACGTGGACTCCATCGCCGAGGTGTCCGCTGTCTGTGAGGTCCTGCCGGGAAGTCAACCGATCAATGCCGGTGACACGGCCATACTTGATGTGACAGATGCCGAACAGGAGATCGAAAATCGCGAATTGAGTTCTTCGAGAAAGTACCCGCAGATCATCACTTTCACCGAAGGCAATCCGCTGGAAGATGAACTTCGCGCCGCTGTCCCCAAGCCTCCTCTGCCGGAAATCAATCGGACACGCGGGAGAATTGGCTTTGAATATGGCGGCCTGCAAAGCGCCGGCCCTTTCAGTTCCAATACAAGCCAACTCGGAATGGTGATGCGCATTGACACTACGCGGATCGCCGGCACCTATTGGAACCTGGACGGTTACTGGCGGGGGCGGATGGACGCTCGTTCGGGCGCATCCACTCCCCAGACTGTCAATGACCTGCTTAATCGTACTTATCACCTGGGTTTGACTTACGCCAATCCCAATTCTCAATGGGTGGCAGGCTTCGGACGCCTTTACCTGCCCTGGGCGAGCAGTCTCGATACCCTGGACGGAGGTTATTTCGGGCGCAAGTTTGGAAAAGTTGTGACTGCCGGAATTTTTGCGGGAAGCACGCCCGACCCCTCTTCCTGGGACTACAACCCGAATCGCCGGATCGCCGGCAGCTTTATCAATTTTGAAGGCGGCGCATTCGATGACTGGCGCTATACCTCAACCTTCGGTCTGGGCCTGAGCACGCTGGGCTGGACGGCCGACAAACAATTCCTGTTCACCGAAAACGGCGTCTTTTACAAACAGGTTTTTTCCATTTACGAATCTCTGGAGGCGGACCGGCCTCATCTGCCGAACCAGGCGGGCGGAAACAACTTTACCGGGATCAGCCGCAGCTTTGTTACCGTGCGCGTCAAGCCTGCCCGGCGCTTCACACTTGATCTGAACCATAACTACTTCAGGGAGATTCCCACGTTCGATCTTGCCCTGGTGAGCACCGGGCTTGTGGACAAGCTGTTGTTTCAGGGCTTCAGCGCCGGTGCGCGCGTGGACCTTCCGTATCGCCTGACGGTGTACAACAGCCTGGGGCGCAGTTCCAAAACCGGTGACGCAAAAAGTTCCTGGAACCAGATGTATGGAGTCACGCTGGGAAGCATCTGGCGCACTGGAATTCGGGGAGACGCAAGGTACTCAAAGTTTGACAGCTCTTTTGGCAGCGGCGATTACTATTCGCTCTCTCTGTCCAGGGATTTTGGAGATGCCTTTCGATGCGAAGTTACAGCAGGACGCCAGAACCTGGTTTCCATCTTTACCAGGGATTCCAGCTATCGCACATTGGGAACTCAAATCGACTGGTTCCCGAAGGGCAGCTTCTATCTGGACGGCGGTTTCACTCAGCAGCAGGGAACTACCCAGAATTACAGCCAGTGGTATTTTGGCTTCGGTTACCGGTTTGATTCCGTCAGGAAACGCTTCAAGCAGGCGGAGAAGTAAATGCCACGACATCCCAGGAACAGTCTGTTGCAGTTTGGAGTGGCCTTCACGGCTGCGGTCCTGGCCCTGCCTGTCCTGTGCGCTCAAACAGTGCGCCAGAACTCAAATTCCGGCAACCCTCTGGTTGACCGGGTTACTCAGGTTGTGACCACTTTTTTTGCGAAGCTTTCCGATGTGGAGTGCACGGAGTTGGTGTCCCAGACCAAATTTCGCAAGAACGGCAAGGTTGAATATATCGGGAATTCCTCGTTTGACTATGTTGTGGTGGCGGAACCCAGCGGCGGAGAGTTGACGCTGGCCGAATCGCGTCTGGCGAAGCTGGAACGCCGCGAAGCCCGGCGCCTGCCGCTCATGGTGACCAACGGTTTCTCGACACTCCTGCTGATTTTTCACCCGGAATATCGCGCCGGGTTCGAGTTCAATCCGCTGGAAGATGAGGTGGCGGACGGCAAAACCTATGCCCGGCTGGAATTCCATCATATCCGCGGGACGCGCTCGACGGCGGCGTTGCTGGTGCAGGGACAGGAATATCCTCTCGACTTCCAGGGCGTTGCGTGGATTGACCGGGAGACGGGGGAAGTCTGGAAGATCGAGGCCGGCCTTGAATCGCCGATGGATGATATTGGCCTTCGCTCAATGCGGACGGAAGTCATTTACGGTCCGGTAAAGTTTCAGGGCACTTCAGATACCTACTGGCTTCCGCAGATGGCCACGATTGATGTTGAATCACTTCGCGAGCGCTGGCGCAATGTGCACCGCTTCACGGCGTATCGCCAGTTCGCCACCAGTGTGAAGGAAACAGGATCAAAAACTCGATGAGCATTCAAATCGCTAATCCTGTCGCTCGCGCCGCCCGGCCGGATACGGACCGCTTCCATCGCGCCGCGCTTCGCCTCTGTTATTTTCTGGCCATTCTGATTATTGTCGGAATCACGATTTATGGTGAAGACTATTACCGGCTGGGCCCGAACCAGCGGCCATTTTCTCCCAAACACCTCGTGCTGCGGCCGAATGGATCCATCGGCTTGCGGCTGGGTGTGCTTGGCGCCGCGATGTTCCTGATTATCTTCCTCTATCCCATCCGCAAACGTTGGACGTGGTTGCGAAGCAAAGGTAACACCCGGCACTGGCTCGACTTTCACGTGATGGTGGGCTTGACGGCGCCTTTTATTATCGCTCTTCACGCCTCTTTCAAATTTCGAGGCTTGGCGGGAATGGCGTTCTGGATCATGAGCGCGGTGGCTTTGAGCGGAGTGATCGGGCGCTACCTTTATGCACAAATTCCCAGAAGTTTGACCGCCGCGGAGCTCACGCTGCAGGACGTCCGGGAGGAGCAAACACAGCTCGCCGGGCAGCTCACCGCCCAGCGCCTCTTGTCGGCCTCTGCGCTTGCTCCCTTGTTTCGATTTCCCGGTGAACGCCAGGTGGAATCATTGCCAATGGTGATGGCGCTGGCCATGATGATGCTGATTGACAGCCTGCGGGTCCTGCACATTGCGCGGCTGCGCATGCGCGTCCTGGGGCTGTGGGCGTGCCTGACGACGTTAGGCGGCCTGCTGCCTTCCGGAAATCCCGAGCTGGAACGGGTGATTGCCACGGCCAGAAAGCAGGCCGCGCTGAGCAAACGAATCCTGTTCCTTTCGCGCTCGCAGCAGGTTTTCCATTTATGGCACGTTGTCCATAAACCGTTCAGCTATTCTTTTGTGTTGCTCGCCGCGCTCCACATTATTGTGGTGATGCTTTTCGGAGTGCGATGACTTTGTCAAGAATATGGATACCCTGATTGCCGCATTCATTGCCGTTGCCGTAACGCTTTTTTTCGTTCGCGGCTACCTGAAGCAACTGACCGCACCCCAGCAGACCAGGCCCGCCGGCCCGAGAGGGGACGCTGTTGCAGCGCCCGCTGAAGCTCGCCCGTGTCCCAGGTGCAACTGTTCCATCGCCAAGGGCACGGCCTTTTGTCCCCATTGTGGAGCGGCGCTTGCGATGTGGAGCATCCACAGTGCGGCCGTCCAGTCGGTTGCGGTTGAAGGTGGCGCCAAGGGGAAACTCCAGCCGGTTATTAATGCCTCCATGTGCGTGGGCTGCGGCAGTTGCGTGGACGAATGCCCGGAAACCGGCACTCTGGCTCTCTCTGGAGGCAAAGCTATTCTTGCTCATCCCGAAAGGTGCGTGGGCCACGGCAAGTGCGCTGCTGTTTGCCCCACCAGCGCTATCACCCTGGCTGCGGAAGGGATTCTCCAGACCGTCAAAGTTCCGTTTGTGAAGGAAAATTTTGAAACCAACGTGCCCGGCGTTTTCATCGTGGGAGAACTCGCGGGGATGGGACTGATCAAGACGGCGATCAACGAGGGCAAGCTGGTAATCGACCACTTGAAACAAAGGTTCGAAACCGCGAACTCAGGCTCCCCGGGTGGCGACTACGACGTGGTGATTGTAGGTGCGGGGCCGGCAGGGTTGAGCGCCACGCTGGCGGCGCATCAATATGGCATGCGCTATCTGACGCTCGAGCAGGGCGAAATCGCCGCCACCATTCGCCAGTACCCACGCCACAAATTCCTGATGGCGGAACCGATTGATCTCCCTCTCTACGGAACCCTTTACGTTGCCGACGGGACCAAGGAAGCGCTCCTCAGCGTGTGGGAAACCATCCTTTCCAACACCGGCGTGCGCGTGGCGACCAACGAACGCGTTCAACAGGTTTTGAGAAACGGCTCCGGATTTCAGGTGCCCACCGCAAAGGGCAGGTACTCAACGCGGCAGGTGGTGCTGGCTATGGGCAAACGCGGAGTGCCCAGGCGCCTGGAGGTTCGCGGAGAGGAACTCTCCAAGGTTTGCTACCGTCTCATTGAGGCCGAGACTTACAAGAATGAGGACCTCCTTGTGGTTGGCGGCGGCGATTCGGCAATCGAGGCTGCGTTGGCGCTCAGCCGCTCAGCAAGCAACAGAGTGACGCTGAGCTATCGCGGCGACAACTTCCGGCGCGCCCGCGAGCGCAACTGTGCTTTCCTGGAAGAAGCCGAACAAAGCGGCCGCGTTTCCATCAAGCGTAATTCCAGGGTCCTCGAAATCCGGCCCGATTCCGTCACCCTGGATGTCGAGGGCCGCGCTGTCGACCTGCCGAACCATTACACCTTTGTGCTGATTGGCGGTGAGTCCCCGGAAGAATTCCTGCGCAGAACAGGCGTGGAAATTGTCGAAAAAGTATTGACGGCGTGAAGGAAATCATTACCAGGAGATGTTATCAATGCCGCTGGCTTTTGAGTTATCGGCAGGTTTTGCGGCGCTTGTGGCAGGGGGCGCGAGTGCTTCCAAAAAATTCAGTCGCGCTTCCAGAAGTTTGGCTGCGGCCTGGCTCACGCCGGCACAACGGCGGCGGGGCGCGTTTCTGAGGCGGACTGCAAGTTCAAACCCGCTCCGCCCGCGTCGGTTGAGAGAAACACGGCGCAATCGGGATCTTTCCGGAACCGGGCCATCTGCCCGCCAGGCTGCATCGCCAGCCAGAGGCAATCGGCCTTGGGCTGCATCATCCTTAGGCTGAACTTAAATGAATTCTCAGCCGGGGCTGAGTGTTTTCTTCTCCCACGAAGCGAGCAAGCTCATCAGCGCAAACTCTTCAGGCTGGTGGCGCAGACACGCGCTTTGTCGTGTCTGGCGCAGATGCTTGCCGTGTAGCGTCTGCGTTCTCGCGAAGCGAGAGGCATTTGCTTTTTCATTCCACCCGGTCCATTGTGATCAAAGAAGTGTCCTCCAGAAAGTAAAGCCTCCAGCCTGATCATGACCAGTCGCTACAATCCCGGCGCGATTATGATACCGCGTCATTCTAACCCCGCCCAGCTTCGCTGGACGCAACATTAAATGTCAATGTCTGCGCCACCCGCGAGGTTGATAACGCTACAGCCTCGCCCGATCCGTCATTCTGAACGCAGTGAAGAATCCCCGTATTTTGGCTTTGAATACAGATACGGTGATCCTTCGCTTCGCTCAGGATGACGGTTGTAAGGCAGAGGATGACAAGTTGAGGGGCCCAGGATGATAGGGCCACAGCCCGGCAGTGTTATTGTAAAGCTGAAAGTTCCGGGCTGAGGGGAGAAAGGGCACGAGTTCACTCGTGCCGAACAATGCCGCGGACAAATGTCGGCTTTAGCCGCTGCGGTTTTTGTTGGAATGGCCGGCCCGGCGCAGGGGCTGAAGCCCGCGATGATGGCACGTTCGTTCGGCACGACTGAAAGTCGTGCCCTTTCACAGGAAGACGGTGCCCTCCCGTTTTTGATTCGCGAAGGTCGAACGGGAGCCCGGAGGGCTCCCCTAAAAAATCGCGCCCGCAGACGCTCCCGCCTGGGACATTCGGGATTTTCGACCCTGCGCCAGCCCGCGATAGATGCTCGTTGTCAGGTAGTGAAGATCGTTTTCGCCGTAGAACCGGGGCGGATATGACATCGCGCCATTTTACATCAGTGACATTTTGGCGTCCGCTAATCTTGCGAAAGAAACGAACCGTTGGATGCAAGAATTTCCGTTGCAAAAGTGATGCGGAAGATGTTGTTGCTGTATTCGCGTGTGGCCGAAGGTTTCAACGGGTCGTTGACCTGCCAATCCAGGTCCCCGAAGACCGCCGACTGCCGCGCCCGTCTGCCGCCAGATCTGCCCCCAGGGATAGTGAGTCATGTCCCACTGCACGCCCCCGGCCGAGTCGGTTTCCATGGTGGTTGAACCGATCGCGTCCGCGTGGTCGAAATAAGTCATACCATCGTAGGGGCACGGCTTGCCGTGCCCTTTTTGCCGTTTTGGACCCCGATCGGGACGGGTGGGGCAAGTCCCGCCCCTACGTGTTCGGATTCTCAGGGCCTTCCAGCCAACCCTTAGGATTGTGAATTGTATAATCCCGAATTATCCCCAATTTCTCAACATCACGTATGATGCGCTCGCGGGTGGCCCAGAAACGCGGGTTGTCGTGTCTGCGATCCGGCGCAGCGGGACGTTTCTGTTTGCGCTCATGACATCCGGTCCATCGCCGATGCCCGTCTTTCCTGGCTTGACTCCGCTTTTTTTCATACTTCATACTTTCTCTCGCTCCGCCCTCCCGTTCTTGGTTCGCCAAAGTCGAACGGGAGCCCGAAGGGTTCCCGTATGGTACAGGGCAGGCAGGGAGAAAACGGAAGGGCAAAGCCCGCTGCCGCCAAAGGTGGGTACCCGGCTGGGGGCTTATACTAGCGTCGTAATGTAGGCTAGATTTCCTCAAAGGCCACCCCCGAATGGGACGTTTGGGACGTTCGTTCGCTTTTCCTTTCCTATTTGTAAGTTGTTGATTATAAATAGATTATACAATCCTATAGAAAATTTCGAGACTTCTTTTTGAAAAAATGTCCAATTCTCGGACACCGTGTAAAAATTGCAAACTCCGCATTTCGCGCGCTCAGCGAAAGGCTTCCTTGTTCACCACGCAATGAACATCGGCCATGCTGCCCTTCGCTTCCAGCACGCCGCTACAGACAATGATGGTTTCGTCAGCGACGCAGAGTTTTCCAGAACGTGCTCGAAACTGCGAACGTGCTCCTTCAGGAGAAAACCTCTGGCATCGAAGTGTCCGGCGGCGATTTCTTTTGGTGCCTGAGACGCGTCGGCAGGCATCCGGAGACGCACGCTAAGCGCTTGGCCATAATGAAGTGAAAGCGACGCGCGCGTGCGATCGTAAGATTGCTGATAATAGGGTCGGTCGAAACGCCTGCGAAGGCGAGTCAGTAGCGATCCAATGTGCTTGCAGGCGCCGAGCGTGTTCGCTGCAAAATCCGAACACGAGCAGTGATTCCCGAACAGACTGGGCCCGCGCGTTGCGTTGCAATATTTTCGCCCGCTGCGGAACGCACTTCGTAAATGTGCCCCTTCTTGCATCCTGATTAGCAACACTATGCAGATTGAGCAAGGGTTACGCTCGCTCTCAGCCCTACCGGCGACGGGTAGAGATTAACTATCTGTAGGTTGTTGACCTGGTAGGCCCGAACGGACTCGAACCGTTGACCTCTACCGTGTCAAATAAAATTTCACACCTACTCTTTTCAAGCACTTCCCTATGTTTATAACAACTTATCTTGGACGGCAAATGACACGGCATGGCACAAAATGCCCTGTTTTCCGCCGCCTACTGACACACGTACTGACACAGTATTTTGACACCCATCTCTGCCCTAATTCGTGTCCACTCACCAGCTCTCCGCATCACCAAGCGGAGGCTGAAGCAACTAGAGTCAATTCAGCTCATCCGCGAGCAATGTGACAATGGCAAACAGGAAATTGCCTTCCATGCGCGGCCGTTTGTTCTCTGTGGTATCCCGTTGCGTCGCCCGCCTCAAAACCAAAGTTCGCATACCCGGCGCAATGGCCATTTCTTTCTTCAAATCATCGGGCATCCCCAATTCGGTCTTCCTTTCGGCCAGGACCGCCTGATCCCGATCTGGGTGGCCACACTCGCCATCCGGCAAAAATCCCGGGAGGTTCATTTTGATTCCGCCGCCCAGATGCTCGACTATTTTGCCTTGCCCAAAGACGGATTTCACTATCGGCGTCTGACCGAAGCGTTCAAGCGCGTTTTCGGCGCCACGATCTTCTTCGGAACTGCAGAACCGTCGGATGCCCACACAATGATCGATTGGGCGCGTTTTCATTTCTTCGATCACATGAAGCTCTGGTATAGCAGAAGCAGCCCATGGCTTGCCGGCACAGCCGAGCCCAGCAGAAACGTGATTGCGCTTAGCGAAAACTTTTACAAAGAGATTGACGAGCACCGTATACCGGTCGAACGCGAAGTCGTCTCGTCACTTGCCCACGCACCGGGCATCCTCGATTTCTACCTCTGGCTGGCTTGGAAAAGTTGGACGCTGACCAGGGCCATCAGTCGAATCCCAATCGTAGGTCGAGGAGGCCTTTGCGACCAGCTTGGAGCTACCCAATATTCTTCTTCCCGCCGTTTTCGCCACCTAATTGTCGTGTGGCTTGCAAAAGTGAGAACATACTGGCCGGAATGCCCCGCCGCCGTCACAAGCGATAGACGCATGCTTATCGTACATTCCGCTAGGAAATCACCCGCAGTACGCGATCCGAGGGGTCACATCTAATCTCATTCGGAAAGCCCGCAGATTCGGATCTTACTTTACACGTTATTTCCAATTCGGGATTATTCACGGTGTTATGTGTGCATCTCACATCCAATGTCCTGAACAAACTCCAGTTATTGAGAAGTCGTTTTGTGTATGCTCTCACGTTGTTTTGTGTACGCTTTCCCGTTGGTTAGTGTACGCTCGAAGGAGCTAACCCCGTCCGCACGAACTGCATGCACCCTTCTCCTGTAGTTCCTGTATCTTCTCTTTTAGACAGATTCCCTGTAGTAGACAAGAGAAAACTGTTGAGAAGAGCTTTTGCCGAGCATGCAGACCGGGTTATGAACATGCCCGGGACCCGATACCCGACCGCCAGCAAGCTCTGCGTGCACAGGCCCGTTTCCGAAACAACCGCCATGCCGTCTCTCAATCACCATCGCAACACATTTTTCCAGCACCGCAAACGAAAGCGAGTAGCGAAAGAACCGTTAGATTTACCCTCACCTGCGTACAATTGCGGCATTACTATCAGCACCTGGCGGAGGTGTGAAAAGTGAGAGGTCAGCTTCCGTCCCGTATTCATTCTGGCTGTTCTGGAAGGTAATCCACCGATGGTCCCGATTGGCTGACATAGAGCAACCGCAGATAAGATGCGAGAGCGCTTGACAGGCAGACGAGAAGTTGCTATTGTCGACAGTCGACTATTTTGCCGGGCCCTTTCATTATTTGCCCTTAGGCTTTGGGATTGGAGATCGCTTCGCGCCAAAAATAATCTCTTTCGTTTCACTCCTATATCTACGTGGA
>DASSJE010000078.1:0-10366 GCA_035691365.1 Terriglobia bacterium | reverse complement strand
GGAGGACTTGGCAGGCAAATCCGCCAGGTCGGTTCAAAGCCAGCTCTGAGGTGCGTGCCGAAACTGCCCTTCGGGGTGGATAAGTCCACGATTTCATGCTGCCGAGAAAATCCGCTAAGGAGTCTCCGACGCAGCCGTACCCCAAACCAACACAGGTAGACGAGGTGAATATCCAAAGGCGCTTGAGAGAACACTCGCTCAGGAACTAGGCAAATTAGCACCGTAACTTCGGGAGAAGGTGTGCCTCGCTAGGGTTCATAGCCCGAGGAGGCCGCAGTGAAAAGCGGTCTGCGACTGTTTAACAAAAACACAGGTCTCTGCAAAGTCGAAAACGACGTATAGGGGCTGACGCCTGCCCGGTGCCGGAAGGTTAAAGGGAGAGGTCATGGGGAGCAATCCCCGGCAGCTTTGAACTGAAGCCCCGGTGAACGGCGGCCGTAACTATAACGGTCCTAAGGTAGCGAAATTCCTTGTCGGGCAAGTTCCGACCTGCACGAATGGCGTAACGATAGAGCGACTGTCGTGGCGAGTGACTCAGCGAACTTGTAGTACCGGTGAAGATGCCGGTTTCCCGCACCTAGACGGAAAGACCCCGTGCACCTTTACTACAACTTAGCCATGAATTGCGGGACTGCATGCGCAGCATAGGTGGGAGGCTTTGAACCAGGGCTTTTGGGTTCTGGGGAGCCAACGGTGAGATACCACCCTTGTGGTTCTGCGGTTCTAACTTAGGCCCGTGATCCGGGTCAAGGACATGGCTAGGTGGGTAGTTTGACTGGGGCGGTCGCCTCCCAAATTGTAACGGAGGCGCCCAATGGTTGGCTCAGGCTGTTTGGAAATCAGCCTTCGAGTGTAAGGGCATAAGCCAGCCTGACTGCGAGACCAACAAGTCGAGCAGAGACGAAAGTCGGGCCTAGTGATCCGGTGGTTCTGTATGGAAGGGCCATCGCTCAACGGATAAAAGGTACGCCGGGGATAACAGGCTGATCGCTGCCAAGAGTTCACATCGACGCAGCGGTTTGGCACCTCGATGTCGGCTCATCGCATCCTGGAGCTGTAGAAGGTTCCAAGGGTTGGGCTGTTCGCCCATTAAAGCGGTACGTGAGCTGGGTTCAGAACGTCGCGAGACAGTTCGGTCCCTATCTGGTGTGGGCGCAGGAAATTTGAGGGGGGCTGTCCCTAGTACGAGAGGACCGGGATGGACAAACCTCTTGTGTCCCAGTTGTCGCGCCAGCGGCATGGCTGGGTAGCGAAGTTTGGAAGCGATAACCGCTGAAAGCATCTAAGCGGGAAGCGCGCCCCAAGATTATATTTCCCAAGGATGAAACGTGAGCCAGCTACTCATGGTGAGTCCTATGAAGGGCCGCGGAAGACTACCGCGTTGATAGGTCGGAGGTGTAAGCACAGTAATGTGTTGAGCTTACCGATACTAATCGCCCGTTCGGCTTGACCATAAATTCTGCTCAGCATACGGCCTTTGCTATCTGGGATCTCGCATTCGAGGTTTCAGGCGGGCATTCGACGTCGCACTATTCAGAAAGGCAGAAGGTGGAAGAAGGCATAAGGGCATGTGGGTTTTACCACACCTGATCTGCCACGTGCCACCAGCCTTCATCGCTTTTCCGGCGATTATACCGGAGGGGTCACACCCGTTCCCATCCCGAACACGGTAGTTAAGCCCTCCAGGGCCTATGGTACTGCGCGGGTAACTGCGTGGGAGAGTCGGTCGTCGCCGGGATTAATTTGAAAAACGCCTCAGCCTCTCGCTGGGGCGTTTTTGTTTGGATCCTTTTTGCGCGGGCCTTTACGGGCTGCGGCCCATTCCTTCAGGAGCCTTCCCGCCCCCGCCCATAACTCAAGATTCTAAGCTCGTCCCTTCCGGCACACTTTTCAATTGGTAAATCATCCTTTCTGTTGTATGTTGCGGTCTGCACCTTGGTGTCCGCACCCATTGCGAGGGCGGCAACGTGTCCCCTGCTGGAGTATTCCGACCAGATTAATAATTTATGTTCGCGTGGGCCGTTGGTCTGCCTCGCGGACCCCTTCGCCGGCCATTCTGGGCGAAGCGAAGGACCACGGCAGTTCGCGATCCAAAGTGATAGAGTGGACGGTTGTTGCGCATGTGAAACTCTTAAAAGAAAGGAATCATACTCATGAAATGGACACATATCCTATTGTCTGCGCTGCTGGTCGCGTTGCTGGCGGGCCTGGGCGGCCTGCAGAAGACCCGGGCGGAGAATAATGGTCTCGAGCGGAAACCTGTTCTGGGCTGGAGCAGTTGGAGCTTCCTCCGCAAGCATCCTTCGGCGGCGAAGCTGGAGGCCCAGGCGCGCGCGCTGAAGGAATCCGGCTTGCAGAAACTCGGTTACCATTACGTGAACCTCGACGACTTCTGGTACCCGTGTCCGGGGAAACAGGGCCCCGACGTGGGGCCGAATGGTCTCTGGGTGACAGATACATCAAAATTCCCTGCCCATGGCGATACCAATGGCATCAAGGTGCTCGCTGACTACCTCCACGGCCTCGGAATGAAATTCGGAATATACGTTACGCCAGGGATTTCCAAACAGGCTGTCAGCAAGAACACGCCGATCAAGGGGACACGGTACACCGCGGCCCAGATTGCGGAACCTTCTGTAAAGCAGGACAACTACAACTGCGGCGGCATGGTCAAGATTAACTTTGACAAGCCCGGAGCGCAGGCATTTATCAATTCATGGGCCGATATGCTGGCGGGCTGGGGCGTCGATTACATCAAACTCGACGGCACAAAGAACAGCAACGTTGCTGACGTTAAAGCGTGGTCGAATGCCATACGGCAAAGCGGCCGGCCGATGGTCCTGGACGTCACCCAGGGAAGCTATACGCAAGCCATCGCACCGACATTGCGAAAATACGCCAATCAATTTGAATTCGCGCCTGACGTCGAATGCTACAGGTGCGAGAAGGGCCACGGCAGTTACCCGCTGACCGACTGGGCGCATATTGTGGACCGTTTCAACTTTTTGGCCGAGTGGCAGCCTGTGGCGGGACCGGGCGGGTTCAACGACTACGACTCCATTGAGATCGGGAATGGCAGCAACGACGGGCTCACGCCAATCGAACGCCAGACCCAGTTGAGCCTGTGGGCGCTTGGATCGTCACCCCTGATTCTCGGCATCGACCTCACTTACCTCGACAGTGCAGACCTGAAGCTCCTGAAAAACACCGAGGTCCTTGCCGTTGACCAGGATTCGATCGCTGCGAAAAGGGTCCTCAATTCCGGCAACCAGCAGGTGTTCGCCAAGGTGGAACCGAACGGAGATGCGATTGTCGGTCTGTTCAACACCGGCGGTACGGCGGAGAAAGTCTCCGTACAGGCATCTGCCGTGGGTCTGCACGAGAAAGAACACGGCTACTCCGCACGGAACCTGTGGACCGGCAAGACAGAGAAAACAGGCGGCACCATCAGCACAACGGTCCCCTCGCATGGGGTTGTTTTGTACCGCGTCAAAGCGCTCTGATCTCCTGGATGGGGAACCCTGCCGCCTGTCAGCCTGATGTCGCAATATGGGACGAGGACTACGGCGGCGCATGCAGGGGGGCGGGATGGACGACTGAGCCGCACATCGCTGGAGCTATGTCCCGGCTCCTTTCGCCCGGCTCGGATACGTTGCATTGGGCGCGATGGAGGCGAGCCGCCCTGTTTTTAATATATCGCAAACCACGTGATCCATGCGCCGCCTGTATTTGACAACCCAGAGTATTCGCCGGTATCGCCTGAAGTCGGTGCGATTGAACTTCTGCCCGCCCGCGAAATTGCGGAGTCGCCACCAAAGTAGGAAAATAGATCCATAAAGCAGAGTTTGCTCTGATAAGCGGCCTGTGAGGTCGGCGCGCCGCGAAAACATCGAGGCCAATGGCTGGTGCGTCACAAACCGGTTCGCCGGCTGGCAGGCCGCGCGCGCACACGGGCAGACCCGTCGCCGCAGCGGGCCTTCGGGCGCGGTTTTCAAAGTTTATTGGAAGCCTGGGGCCGGGCCTGATCACCGGTGCCTCAGACGACGATCCCTCCGGCATCTCCACCTATTCCATGGCCGGAGCGTCTTTCGGCTACGCGCTGTTATGGACCGCCCTGTTTTCGTTCCCCCTGATGGCCGCGATGCAATTGATGAGCGCGCGCCTCGGAGCAGTGAAAGGCAAAGGCCTGGGCGCACTCGTGCGCGAATGCTATCCCGGCTGGGTGCTTTGGGGCACGTGCATTCTGCTGTTGATCGCCAACCTGGCGAACGCGAGCGCAGACCTGGCGGGCATGGCGGACGCCACCCAACTCGCCACCGGAACCAGGGCCGTCATCTGGACTCCCATCTACACGGCTGTCATCACCGCCCTGCTGTTTGGCACCTCCTACCGATCGATTTCGAACATCTTCCGCTGGCTCGCGCTCATCCTCTTCGCCTACGTCATCACCGCGTTTATGGCTGGCTTCCATTGGAAAGCCGCCCTGCTCGGTACGCTGATTCCACACCTGGAGTGGTCAAAGGATTCGCTGGCGATGTTTGTGGCAATCCTGGGCACCACGATTTCTCCCTACCTGTTCTTCTGGCAGACCACGCAGGAAGTCGAGGAGAAACTCGCGGCATATACCGGCGTTTTGCGCCGGACCGGCAGCACCGGCACCAGGCTGCGCCAGGCGCGGCTGGACGTCGGAATCGGCATGTTTATTTCGAATTCCATCATGTACTTCATCATCCTGACCACTGCCGCCACTCTGCACGCTCATGGTGAGACACAGATCCAGACAGCGCGACAGGCCGCCGAAGCGCTGCGTCCGCTCGCCGGCGGCAGCGCCTACTGGATTTTTACTCTGGGCCTGATCGGCACCGGAATGCTCGGCGTCCCCGCCCTGATCGGCTCGTCCACCTACGCAGTGTCGGAGGCGGCGCGCTGGCACGGCTCGCTCGACAAGCCACCGCGGCGCGCCTGGCATTTCTACGCTGTCCTCCTCGCTTCGATGGCCGTTGCGCTGGCGCTCAATTTTGCGGGCATCGGCGCCGTCCGAATGTTGTTCTGGGCGGCGGTGCTCAACGGAGTGCTTTCCCCGCCGGTCATCCTGCTGGTCGTTCTGCTCAGCAGCAATCGAAAGTTGATGGGCGAAAGGGCCAGTCCGCCGCTCCTGCGCTACCTCGGCTGGATCACCCTTGCCGTGATGTCAGCAGCCAGCATCGGCCTGTTCATTGCGCTCTAGTCAGGACGGCTGTACATCGCAAACCGCGGCCTCAAATCTCGTTCATCAACGACCCGCCATCAAAAAACCTGTCCAGCTTCGTCAAAGACGCGATAACATTCTTCGCATCATCCATCGCGCCCGGGGCGAGAAAAACGTTGACCGCGGACGCCATTGTCTGGGAGAAAAGGAGCCATGAAGAAATTTATAGTCATAGTATTCGCAGCGATCGTTGCGGGAGCCTGCAGCCAGAAGCAAGCAACGAAGTCCACCCCTTCGCCATCCGCTACGGCGGTCGCGGCGACGGGCCCGTTTACGCCGGTGGAACTCAAGGCTTTCACTTCCCTGGATCCCATTGATACGCATTCGCATATTTTTGTGACGAACCAGGACTTCATCGCCATGATTGAAAAGCTCAACCTTCACACGCTCGACATCGCCGTTGACGACAATACGGACCCCTACCAGAAGGACCTGCCGCGCGAGATTCAAGACGCCTCCCAATATGTTGCGGCGAGCCAGGGGCACTCCGTCTTCTGCACAACCTTCGACCCGTATATTTTCCAGAAGCCCGGATTTGCACAAGCTGCCATCCGGCAGATCAACGGGAACTTTGCCAAAAGAGCGATTGCCGTGAAGATCTGGAAAAACATCGGCATGCAGATTCAGGACGCGCACGGGAATTACATCATGCCGGATAACCCGGTTTTCGAGCCCATCTACAAGGACATCGCCGCCCACCACAAGACCCTCGTCGCGCACGTTGCCGATCCCACCACGTCCTGGAAGCCACCCAATCCTGCCTCGCCCGACTATGGATACTACAAGCACAATCCGCAATGGTACATGTACAGCAATCCTCAGGCTCCGTCCAAGGAAGCTATCCTCAAGGCCCGAGACCATGTGTTGGAGGAAAATCCCAACCTGCGCGTGGTGGGCGCCCATCTGGGCAGCATGGAGTCCAATTTCACGGAACTTGGGCGGGACCTGGACAGTCATCCCAACTTTGCCGTGGACATGGCGGCGCGCATGCCCTATGTGATGATGCTGCCGCGCGCGCAGGCCATCAACTTCATCAACAAGTACCAGGACCGCTTGATCTACGCCACGGACCTCGACTTCCTGCCTGGCGCGAATCCTCAGGATACGATCAAGGAGTGGAAAGACTATTACGCGCGCGACTGGCGCTTCCTGGCGACCAGCGACTGGCTGGAATACAAGGGGAAGAAGTATCAGGGTCTCGATCTGCCGCAGCCAGTGCTCGAAAAGTTGTACCATGCCAATGCCGTGCGCTGGTTTCCGGGCATCCTGGGAGAGAAACACTAGGCAACAATTGGGGATGGAGGAAAGACCGCATCGTTTGCAATCTGGGCGAGGATGGCGGGCAGCGGCGCGGGGTTCGCGCCCTCGGCAATAGAACCAGAAGCGTTGATGCCGCGGCGGCCAGCCTGATTTTGCAACCATTGGCTTCCGCACAGAGTAGAGTGCAGGAGCAGCCGTGCGCGCGCCACCTGCCCAAAACGAAATTCCGGTGAAGCGCCTTCCGGGGAGCGTGCTTTAGTGGATAAGTCCATCAACCTGCGCTACGTGGTTTTTCTGGCCTGCACGGCGGCCATGGGAGGCCTGCTCTTTGGGTTCGATATCGCTATCATCACGGGCGCGGGTCCATTTATCACTCGCGCGTTCCATTTGGGCGACCTAGGGCTCGGCTGGGCATTCAGTTCTCTGTTGTTCGGTTGTGTCATCGGCTCGGCGGTTGCCGGCAAACTCGCCGACCGTTACGGACGCAGGCGGCTGCTGATATTCGTCGCTCTGCTGTTTGCTTGCACATCAGTGGCGTCGGGAATGGCGGCCAGCTTTAACGGATTTGTTGTAGCCCGGTTCATAGGGGGCCTGGCCGTTGGCGGCGTTTCCCTGATCTCCCCGATGTACGTGGCGGAAGTCGCTCCGCCCTCCATCCGCGGGCGGCTGGGAACGTTGTACCAGATGTCCATCGTGACGGGCATCATCGTATCGTACGGCATCAATTATCTTCTGCGAGACGCCGGCGCCAATAACTGGAGATGGATGTTTCTCACCGGAGTGGCGCCCTCCGCGGTATTCCTGCTGTTCGTCGCGCTGGCCCCGGAAACTCCCCGCTTCCTGGCAACGTCCGGCAAACCGCAGGAGGCCCTCGATGTGCTGCGGCGGATTGCGGATGAGGAAACAGCCGGCCGGGAACTCAGCGAGATTACGGCCAACCTGCACAACCGGGCGCACGCCTGGCATGGACTCTTCAGGCCCGGGGTCCGGCGCGCACTTCTGGCCAGCGCCGGCCTGGCGATACTTGTCCAGGTATCAGGCATCAACACCATCATCGACTATGCGCCGGCCATCTTTGAGTCCGCGGGCTGGAAAATCAATGCCGCTCTCGCCTCAACCATTGTGGTGGGAGTGGCGGAATTTGTGTTCACCCTGGTTTCACTCTGGGCCATTGACCGATACGGCCGCAAGCCGCTCTACATCACCGGGTCGGCGGGAATGGCGCTTTCACTCCTGGGTCTGTTGATCACCGTGCTGGAAGGCCACTTTGAAGGACCCGCGGTTCTGGCGCTCATCCTGGCGTACCTGGCGTTCTTTTCCGCCTGCATCGGGCCCGTGTTCTGGACGCTCGTGCCGGAGATTTTTCCGAATGACGTTCGCGGCATCGCCATGACCTTCCCGGTGCTGATCCAATGGGTGGCCAACGCCATCGTGGTGCTGCTGTTCCCTTATGCGTTTCACGTGCTGGGCAAAGGGTTCACAATCGCTTTTCTCATGGTCATGTCGCTGGCGCAGGGAGCCTTCACGTGGCGCTTCGTTCCGGAAACAAAGAATAAGCGGCTGGAAGAAATCGAAGCCTACTGGAACGCTTTCAAACAACCTGTCTGAGCCGGAGGTCCGGTCTGTGATTCGCGTGGAATGCCGAGTTGCCCCGCTGACGTCGCTCGCCTTCGCGGGGCACGGAGGATGAGAAGCGACAAAAACCATCCACCCCGACATAGTCGGCCCGTCTGAAGGCCACTAACTCTATTATACCGCCAGAGCATATTGGGTCAGAATTAGATGGCTCAGAATGATGGCCGGCGCCTGCGGCATCAAACGCGATGTTCTGGAAACCTGTTTGCGTGTATCACAAGCCTCGCGGCGTTTGCCCGGCCGCCCATCGCAAAAGGCGCGCCGATTACGCCAGCCCCGCAGACGACGGTGGGCAAGCTTGCGCGCCGCCCTGAGCCAGCACGGCCTCGCCCGAACCCCGGTCATTGCATGCTTCCGGCGGCCGACCCCGTACCTTACGCAGCGGTTCTCAGCTTTTTTCCGGCGGACTCCAACCGGCTGAAAATTTCATCGGCGATCACCAGCGCGTCCCAGCATGCCGGGAAACCGGCATAAAACGCGAGGTGAAGAATGGTTTCCATGATTTCATCCTTCGTGGCTCCATTCTGTAACGCCATCTCAATGTGCAGCCGCAGCCCGTTAACCCGACCCAGCGCCACAGAAGCCGCTATGGTGATCAGGCTGCGAATCTTAAGTTCCAGATTGGGGCGGGACCAGACATCCGCGACCAGAAAGTTGGTGACGAAGTTCTCAAAATCCGGTGAGAGTTTTGACCACCCGGCGCGCACTTCCTTCGCCCTGCTGGGGCCAAGCATGCGTTGAAGCATTTCAGCACCCTTGTCTTTCATGGTTTTTTCCTCCTGGAGGGGCTATGCCACAACGGTTGCCACACCCGTCAAGTTATGCAGTGCGGACCCATTGCCAGACTCGCCCATCCTGAACACGATCCCCAGGTTATTTTTGCCTCCGTAAGGAGGCCGATGCAAAGCCGCGAGGCAGCAAAGGGCCGAACTTCTGCGGACCACGCTACGGTTCGATCCGTTCGCCCTCGAAAATTGCCGATGCGACCAGGATTCCGCCCTCACCGTAGGGATTTTCCTCCTGTAGCGGGAAGTCGGTTACGGTGACGGTGCCCGTCACGTGATGCCGGTCGGGCGAGAGGTTGATGACATAATCTGTCCGCACCACACCCTGGCCGTTGGGGCCCTGCGGATAGGCGAAGTTTATCGTCCGGCCAACAACCTGGTGTCGCCCGGCGGGTCTCCACTCACCTAGTTGGCTGCCGAAATAGAAGATCGGCCCCTGTTGCCCGGAATCGATGGCTTGCATCGAGTGGTCCGGGTGCAGGGTAATCACGGAACGAGAGCCGAAATTTCCTGCAGCGTCTGTAATGGTAGTCAGGTAAGAGCCGCCGCTAAAAGTCGGCTCTGTGGCCCCTTGTGATCGCGCCAAAGTTGACAAAGCCAAGGCAACGAGAAGACTGCAAGCTCCCAAGGCTACCCAAAAACGCATGTGCTTCATGGTTCGTCCTCCGCTGATGTTCCTTGCCGGCTGGTGGCGTTTAGACTGATGCAATGGCATCGAACGGCCGATTGCATTGATCGGGCGCCCGCAGCGCAAATCGAGCAGGGTGTGTGTTTGTTGGAGCGCAAAAGAAAAAACAGCGTTTGAGGCCATGGCCAGCTACCTCATCGCGGCAAAGTGGCAGGTTCAATCTTTTTTTATCTCCCGCCTTAGAATTTAACAGTGACGGATGTCACGGATAGAAGTGACATCTGCAGTTCCCGTGGTGCTTGCCTGGCAGGCTGTGGGCGTGCCAGACTGACAGTTTGGCCATAGGCCGAACCCATGCATTCAACACAAAACCATCTCGAAACAACCGTGGCTGGGCCTGTCCTGGAGGTGAAGGGGCTGGGCAAGCGGTACGGATTGACCGCGGCGCTGGACGGAATTTCTTTCCAGGTGGGCTGCCATGAAATCCTGGGACTTCTGGGCCCTAACGGCGCCGGAAAAACCACTACCATCAATATGGTCCTCGGGGTTCTTGAGCCAAGTTTCGGAAGCGTGACCATCGATGGCAGAGATATCTCGACCCACCGCCGCCAGGCGCTGGAGCGCACCAACTTTACGGCGGTGTACGCGCCGCTTCCGGGCAACCTGACGGTGTGGCAGAACCTGCGAATTTTTGCAATGTTGTATGGCGTGCCTTCGGCAACGGCGCGCATCGAAGCCCTGCTCGGCGAATACGACCTTCTGCCGTTCCGCAACGCAAAGTGCGGCGTGCTGTCATCAGGCGAGCAAACT
>DASSJE010000077.1:0-27072 GCA_035691365.1 Terriglobia bacterium | reverse complement strand
CGTGTGACTTCGTGGTAAAGAATGGACGGAACATTTGGTCGTCCTGAATCTGCGGCGACAAGCCAATTCCCGTGTCGCTGACGGAAACTCGAACTTCGTCTTTATCTGCTCGTTGCGACTTGATGACGATCTCTCTTATCCCTTCCACTACCTTTGTTGCTTCAATGGCGTTCATGGTGAGGTTCATCAAGACCTGCTGCAATTGCACATGATCGCCCAGAACGTTCGGAAGGTTTTCCGCCAGTTCCGTCCGGATGGAGATGTGGTACCTCGCCGCTTCACTGTACAACAGGTCGGTGACTTCGCGAATAACCGTGTTAACATCCACCAACTCGAGCCGTGGAGTGCTCTTCTTAAACAGGAGCCGGATGCGGCCGATAATATCGGCCGCGCGGGTTACATCTTTGATGAGTCTGGAAACCGCTTCCTGGGCCTCTGCCAGGTCGGGTTGATCGCGAGCAAGCCATCGCAAGCAAGACTGCGCATTCGTAACGGCGGCAGTGATCGGTTGACTTACCTCGTGAGCCAGGGAGGCAGTCAACTCACCCATCGTGGTTACTCTGTTGACGTGTTCAAGATCTGTTCGAGCCCGGCGAAGCGCTTCCTCGGCGCGCTTGCGTTCAAGGTGGCGCTGCTCGATGGTGTGGAGGCGTAGACGGTATATCGTCCAGAGAAACCCCACAAGAATGATCACACACCCCAGGCGGAACCAAACGGTCTGATAGTAGGCCGGGGCAATCGAAAAATCCAAGGATGCGCCGGTGTTGTTCCATACACCGTCATTGTTGCAAGCGATCACCCGAAATCTATATTGACCTGGCCCCAGATTGTTGTAGTACGCGCGGCGGCGGGTCCCGACATTCTGCCATTCCGTGTCGACGCCTTCCAATTTGTAATGAAACTTAACTCGCTCAGGCACAGACAGGCTTAGCGCGGTATAGTCAATTTCAATCGTGTGCGTTCCAGGGACAAGCTTAATTGCCCCAGAGATCGGCAGGGAATGACTTCCGTTGCTGATCGATACAATCGAGACCGGGGGCGGCACCGTGTTCCGTAAAATCCGCTTAGGATTGATCCAGGCTAATCCGTTCGTTGTGGCGAACCAGATACGGCCGTCCGTCGTTCGGACAGCCGAAGGTGAGGCAAGGGCACCCATGAGTTCTGCGGTCAATCCATCCAGCAATCCAAAGCTCTCGAATTCTACTTCACCTGAACCCGCATGACGAAGCTGAGCTTCGGAAATGTGAATGATTCCCTGATTGTCACAAAACCATATCCCATTCCCAGGATCAGGGACGATTCCGGAAACGCCGCCGAAAGCGCTGCCATCTGATGGCCGTACCGGCTGAAAACGGCTGCCATCAAAGATTTCCAGACCCAACTCTCCACCAATCCACATTCTGTTGCCATCGCCCTCGATGGACGTGATTGCACCTACTTGAACTCCGTCCTTTTCAGAAAAGATCCTGATTCGGTCTCCCATCAGCATTGCGACCTCGTTTGCGAATCCGAACCAAATCCGCCCCTCTGAATCAGTAAATTCCGCCGTTGCGGCGCCTTGCGGTCCGCCCAGGCTCTTGAGGCTGGTCCAGCCGGACCTGTCTAATCGAAAAGTGCCGGACTCCATGGATATCCACAACCTGCCCAGCCGGTCCTGAGTGATCGCTTTAACGCGCGATTGAGGGCTCACTGCGATCCCACCAGTTGCTGGCAGATCGAGTTGGCGCAGCGTCAGCCCCTCCCCGACAGGCATAGCACCATCATAGTTGTAAGTTATCGCTCCTGGTTTTGAAGCGACGGCATTAACACGTTCATGAGCAAGGCGCAAGACAGACGATGGAGTCGCGAGCCAGATAACACTTTTGGGGTTACGATAGGCGCAATCGACAGGCTGATCGCGCAGTTGTTTCACGATTTTGTCATCCTGAACCTTCAGCAGAACTTGAGGCCCGATACCGGCAGCCCAAAGTGCTCCTTGGTCACCGGCCACCAGCGCGCTTGTAGTAAAAGAGTGCAACGACGGGATCGGCAGGGCACTGCGAAATGAAATTGGCTGAAGAGGAACCGAGACGACAGGACTTTGCCGGAATCGATCTAATCCGCCACTCGTGCCGAACCATACATTTCCCTCGCGGTCCTGCAGCACGCAATGTACGTAATCGCTTGTCAGACCATTCTGTTGGGTGAACGCCTGCACGTTGGAATTGTGGAACTGCCATGCAGAGGGCCCTGGCTTCGGATGATGGAGACGCTTCGGATATGGAACTCGGCGGACCCCGTTGCCCGCGGTGGTAATCCAAAGGCTTCCTTGACTGTCAAATGCGATCGCCTGAGATCCTACCAGGACCGCCGGCCCCGCCTTCCCGTTGTTTTTCCCCTGTAAAGGAACTGGACGCACCCCGTAGCCCCCTTCTGCCATCCATAAAGTCCTGCCGGGCGATTCGGCAAAGTTTCTCACAAGGAGGAGGTGCTGTGCAGCCGTCTGAAACCGGCGTCCTCCTTCCACGAGATGTTCGACGCTGGTCGGCGTCCCCACCCAAACTGTGCCTTCGCGATCCACAAAAACCGAATCAGCTGCGCCTGCGAATCCCCAATCAGTTCCTATCTTTTGCCAGCGTGTACCTTCTAGTCGAGCTAGTCCACCCTCCCCTGCTGCTATCCAAATCGCACCCTGTCGGTCACGCGCGAACTCCAGGACCGCATCAGAAGGCAGCCCATCGCGCTTTCCGTAGTTGGTCACCGCCCCATTCTTAATGAAGCTGACCCCTCCATACCAATAGCCCACCCATAGGCCTCCATTTCGTACGGCGAACAGAGAGACCACATTGCGTTGCGCAAAGATCTGCCCGGATCGCGGTTCGTAGGGTTGAAACCGAATTCCATCGAAACGATACAACCCGGTTGCAGTCCCCAGCCATAAATAGCCATCGGTGGTTTGGGCCAGTGCATTTACCTGGCCAGGAGCTCCTTCGGTATATGTCCAACCGGTGTGCGAAAGTTCGTCGAGGCTGCGATTACGATCAATCCCGTAAAGGGGAACGCAGAGAAAGAGGAGACAGGAGCAGACCCAGAAGCTGAATCTCTTCTGGCGACACGGGTTCCGAAAAAGAGACTTCGTAAAATTGGTCACTAGCTTCGGATCTCGCTGAAAGCCCGATTTGGCCGGTCCGGGATCAGTTGTTTGGAATTCTGGAAAATTCATGTCCGGGGAAACAAGTGCTGCAGTCGAACGTATCGCTGATGCAAGGAGGGCGTACGTGGTATTTCCCCTCGGGACTACCGAAAGTAAGCAGTTGCATGACATTGATCGCCAAATCGGAAGCCTGCGAAAGGAAGAGAGGTGGCGTTCGAACGCATGGGGGAGCTCCTTTGAAAGCATATGATCAACCGCAAGGCTTGTGCATTCAATTAAGTCGTGCCGGCGTTTGAGTGCAGTGCGAGAGTGCCGTCGATCCGATCGCGGAAGCTTACATAGCAGATCAGCTTCCATGTCGGCGGGAGAGTGCAACGACCGCTCCACCGCGCGATAGGAACATGCATTCGTGCCCATTATTTCCGCAAGCGAGAGCTTCACCTCAGACCAGAAATGGAAAGCGAATGCGAAGATTAAACGCGGTCAGTTGATCTCGACCCGCGACCGGCCTTCTGCAGCGGCGCGTACAACTTCGCTACTGTCTGATACGAGACAATTCCCGTTGCAAGGAGACTTTCCATTGCACCGAAATCTTTTTTCTGCGCGGCAGCAATGAACACATCGAGAAATCGCCGCTTTTCAGCCGCACTCAATGGGTTTCGGACCACGTTAGCGAAATGCTTCCGTGCCTGGAAAAAAATTGCCCCACGCCATTGTATGCCTCGCGTTCTATCAGAGCAAGGTTTCCCAGCGCCAGGAAGCATCAGAACCGCCCGTTCTAATGGTTCGTCGCGTTCTGCCTCAGCTAAGAGATAGGCGCTGCAAATTAATTGCCCCGCGGCCAATTTTGTTGAAGAGGTAAATCTCGAATGTTCCAGCTCAACCTCCAGGAAAACTATTCTCGAACGGATGTCGAGTAGGAGACACAGGTGTCGAGAAAATGACTCTCTGACCTGAATTCACCACGCCAGGGTGAATTTAAAGCCGGCGGACCTCAGCAGGCGGGAAGACAGCCCCAATCATTTCATAGTGAGATGTGGAGGGGGCGGACCGTGCGGCCCGGAATGGCGTGTCTCTGAACTATGGACACGTAATTGCATTAGTCCAGGCGGCAGGTTCGAAATAACGAGATTAAAATTGGAGGAGACCATTATGAGGATTGTAGTAATTGGCGGTACCGGACTCATTGGATCGAGGCTTGTCAAAAAGCTTCGAGAGGGCGGACACGAGGTGGCAGCGGCAGCACCGAGCTCAGGCGTCAACACTCTCAATTGCGAGGGATTGGCCGAAGCGCTGAAAGGTGCGGCGGTAGCTGTGGATGTAACGAACTCTCCTTCCTGGGAGGATGCGGCCGTGATGGATTTCTTTAAGACCTCAACCCGCAACATCCTTGCCTATGAGGCGACCGCAAAAGTGGGACACCACGTCGCGTTGTCGGTTGTCGGAACCGATCGTCTACTTGCCAGCGGTTTCTTCCGCGCCAAAATGGCTCAGGAGAACTTGATCAAAGATTCTTCCATCCCCTATTCAATCGTTCGCGCCACGCAGTTCTTCGAATTCGTTAAGGGAATCGCCGATTTTTCCACCGAGGGCAATAAAGTGCGCCTGCCGGCTGCGCTCATCCAGCCCATGGCTGCCGACGATGTTGCCAGTGCGGTCGCCCGGGTCGCCACGGGTTCACCAGTGAACGGCACCATTGAAGTTGGGGGGCCGGAAAAGTTCCATCTCGATGAACTCGTCCGGCAGGGCCTGGCCGCATGGAAGGATCCGCGCGAGGTTGTTACCGACCCGCATGCTCGCTACTACGGCATCGAGGTGAAGGAGCGAACACTCATTCCCGAAGACAACGCCCGGCTTGGCAAGGCGCACTTCGAAACCTGGCTCAATCAGCCTGCAAGTTAGATCCGAAATGCGAATCCGCGACCCGGCAGGTACAAAGGAGGCGAACAAGCTATGAGAGCCTTAAAACCAATGTTGGTTTTGGCATTCTTCCTAACCGGCACACTGATGGCACAGGAAGCTAAGGTCACGCCGCTCATGTCAAAAGATCTGACGGAGTTTCCCGGTAAGGAAGGCGTGATGATCAATGTGGAGTACCCGCCGGGCGCTTCGGACCCTATCCATCGGCACAACGCGTATGCGTTTGTTTACGTGCTGGAAGGCTCGATCGTGATGCAGGTAAGAGGCGGAAAGAAACGGATTCTGACACCAGGTCAGACCTTCTACGAAGGCCCGGATGATGTCCACATCGTTGGGCGGAACGCAAGCCAAACCAAACCGGCGAAATTCATCGTGTTCCTGGTGAAGAACAAAGGGGCCCCGATCCTTGTCCCCGCCAAATAGGGGCTGAGACTGCATCTAGCGCCGGCCGTACCGCCTTAAGGGGAAAATACAGATGAGTGAGATTGCGGGAAAGGATAGAAGGATTTGCGGGAGGTCGTCATCGGGCAGCACATTTGCTACTGCAGCATTGAGGTGACGGAGCAATATCATTCCTGAAGACGACGCGAATCCCCGAACAGAGGTTTCGAAGGCTGGGTCAAGTCGGCGATGCCCTCTAGGTAGTTGAGGGCCCACGCCCGCTTCTCGATCATCCCGGCACAGCAAGCAGGAGGAGAGACATGAAGATTGGAATCATTGGCGCAGGAGAAATTGGTGGAACGCTCACACGCCGGTTCGCCGCATTGGGATACGACGTGTCAGTGGCAAATTCAAGAGGCCCGGAGACATTGGCCAACCTGGCACGGGAAACCGGCGCGAAAGCCGTAACGGCGCGCGAGGCGGCCAGGGCCGGCGAGCTGGTCGTCGTCACCATTCCCGAGGGAAAGGTCCCGAACTTGCCGAAGGACCTATTCGCTGGCGTGCCGGACGACGTGGTTGTCGTGGATACTGGCAATTACTATCCTCAGCAAAGGGATGGGCGGATCGTGGGCATCGAGGACGGCATGATCGAAAGCCGCTGGGTGGAATCGCAGCTTGGCAGGTCCGTAATCAAAGTATTCAATACTATGAACTACAAGCGTCTGCTGGGGAATGGGCGCCCCAGGGGAACTCCGGGTCGTATCGCGCTGCCAGTAGCGGGCGACGACCGTCGCGCGAAACAAATCGTCATGCGACTGGTGGACGAACTCGGGTTCGACCCCGTTGACGCCGGGGGCCTCGACGATTCCTGGCGACAACAACCCGGCACGCCCGTCTATGACGTCGATCGCGATGCTGCAGGAGTGAGGCGTGCGTTGACGGAGGCCAGCCCCGAGCGCCTGCCGGAATGGCGCGCAACGGTCGACGGCCCCGTCCGCTGTGCTCATCAAGCCTGAAAAGGCGGCCTAAGGTCACGCCGCTCTCGTCAAAAGATCCGGATGTTAACGTTGTTGGCCGGAACGCAAGCAGCATCAAACCAGCCAAATTCCTTGCGATCTTGGCTAAGGACAAAGGCGCTCCGTTGCAGGTTCCATAAGAGTACGCCAACAATTGCGAGAAGCTCCGTTCTCAAGGATCCCGATTAAGGGAAGAAAATACGTGAGCTCCATTACAGTGAAACTTGGTAGCAACGATTATCTGAAGCAAACAAAACTGCAAGCGGCTAGGATTTGAGATGCTGCGCTTGAAACGGAAAGGTCAGGCATCGAGATTAGCGAGCGAATACTGTGTCAAGAAATTGCTCGCGCCCTGAGCTTGTGGGAACCCCTGCGCCGTGTGGGCAAATCAACTTTGTGCCATGACTAATGAGGTCTCCCTATAGCGACCGACCGAAAACGTCGCCAGGGCGCAAAATTTACGGCCGCGGGCATTGGCCGGAATCAAAATATACGGTCAATCAAACTTCCATTCGTCACCGTGATCCCTCCGTGTTTGTTCAGGTTTCTTTCTGATGCTGGCTCGATGCTGGGTTGACTTGAAGGGCCCTCTCGATTCGAGGGTCAGGGAGGAGCCACATAACCACGACCAATACGTAAGCCGCGCAAGAGACGACAGGCTGGACAAAACAGACCGGTAGTGCGACGAGATAAATGAGCAGTGATGCCAATCCCTTCCTGTCCTTCCCGACGGATTTGGCAATCCTGGAATCCTTCCCGTGCTGGGCAACCAGGGCCTTCGTCAAAATGACGTAAGCGATTCCGGCAAAGAGCAGCATGATCCCGTACATCGCCACGGGACCGGTTGCGATGCCATTTTCACCGAGCCATGCTGTCGTGAAGGGTGCAAGAGAAAGCCAAAACAGAAGGTGTAAATTGGCCCAAAGGATCTTTCCGTCCACGCGTTCTGCGGCGTGGAGAAGATGGTGATGATTGTTCCAGTAAATACCCACGTACAGAAAGCTCAGAACATAACTTAGAAACACCGGCACGACGGGTCGCAGAGCCGCGAGGTTCGTACCGTGCGGAACCCGCAGGTCCAGAACCATGATCGTGATGATGATCGCGAATACGCCATCGCTAAAAGCCTCCAGACGACCCTTCGTCATAATGCATACTCCATTTGAGAGATGGGAATGATTTTTCAGGCCCCGACCAACTCATCGGAATTCATTAGCATGCCGTGTGCCACAACGTAAGCTTTCTCTACCGCCTCACGGCCAGTTACCGCTGGATCTCACGATGGCTCTGCTGCTCTTGCGTGCGATCTCGCCCGTCGAGGAATTCATTATCTTCAAAGTGATTTTTCGTCAACATGAAGGAAACGCTAAGTTCCAGTTTGGCACCGGGGTGAAATGCCCTTTTCGCGCGCCCAGGTGCAAGGCCATTATTAAGTAGAAGCGGCCGGGTACGAAGTGAAAATTGCCAAGGGCTTTAATGCGTTCAAGCCGATTGCTCGCATTTCACCAGCGAACGGGCAGATACCAATTATCGACATTCACTCCACGACAAAAGCAATATGGCGAGGAAGTTCTTCGGCGGGTCCCGCCCGCGCCTATAGGCGGTCCAGAAGTTTCACTCCGATTCGGGAACAGGACTTGCTTTCATCTTGGCTTGCGCCGCCGCAGTGTTGGTTAAGCCCGCGGAAGGGTCAATTTCACATCTTTTACAATCTGCTTTATTGTGGACTTTTCTGCTCTTGCGGGGTTCCACTAACCATATGAAATCAAAGTGAAAGAATGGAGCCGGCGAAGGGAATCGAACCCCCGACCTACGGTTTACGAAACCGTTGCTCTACCGACTGAGCTACGCCGGCTGATTACGGATGGCGCCGATGTTTCTTGCAGATACTTCTGCCGGAGCAAGGCCAAAACGGCCTGGCTGCAGGTGGTATCGGACATCCTGCCTGGTGGTGAGCGTGATGGATTTGCCCGCTTGTCAACGCGCCGGAAAGCTCCGTTGCCACCTGATCCTCAACAGGTCCACAGCAATCTATCGAATCAACCTTCCTGCTTATCGTAACCGACTGGCATTGAAATGTTCAAGCTTCCTGTTTCACTCTTTTACAGAGCACGACCGGGAACACACGCTGCACCGGAGGATAAGCCGCGGCAGGGTCATTCTTTCAGTAGACAATTGATTTAAGCTCGGCGGGCCTGACAGTTACCGGGCGAATCATCGCCCGCCCTGCGACCGAGCCGAGCTTCGCGCACGACCTTGAAACCAGGTTGCGGCGAAAAAAATGCCCACCCGAAAGGAGGGCGTGTGATCCCCCGGACCTGCGGGTGAGCATTTTTATTGAGAGGAGAATAGAAGGACGGACGCGCTCCGCCATCTAAACTCGGTTGGAGTGTAATTAAAATCGGGCGGTCATGTCAAGGAATATTTCGGAAAATATTTAACTTATAAGCTGCTCATTCTAAATAGCTTACTGTTACAATACTTTCGACGAAATCTTTGAAAAGTTTCGGGTTTTCGGGCCCCGAAACCCACTTTGATGGCTTAAGTCCCTTTACTGGTTAGGGTTACTGTTATTTCAAGTTCAGCCGGATAATGGAATCTTCGTAACCCCGCGCCCAATCCGAATGCGGAAACCAATGGGCGGCAACTCGGCGGGAGGCAAAAAGCAGGACCCCTGCGAGCACAGCCATACCCACGAGAAGCAGCACCAGCAGGATATTCCCCATAATCAGGTGGAACATTTGCACTGCGACAGGTTTCCCAGGGGGAGGCTGGTCCCAGCTTAGCTGTTGCTCAATCTTCAGACGGCTCATCAGTCGTGTGGCCGTCTCTTTGCTTTGCGCATTCTGGACCAGAAGCACGTAGCTTCTCTTCAACTCTCCGTAAATGGCATCTGTCCCGCTCTTGCGGTTCACACCCAGACTTCCTTCAAAGGCTGAGAACTCTTTGCGTGCAATTGCGGTGGTGGGATAACTGATAAAGATCAGGCTCACGGGCTTACCGTTCACGCGGTATACGGCCGACTGAAGTTCGGCTCCCATCTGGAAACCCACCAGGTTTGCGGGCAGCGTCGGAATAGCCCCTTGCATGGCCACAGGCCCCAGAACGTATTTATGCGAACCTGGAACCATATCCGTGGAGGGCAGAGATGGCGGCAGCAGGCCCATGGCGTTCGCGGAGGGAGACCCTCCGGTAATCGCAATCAAAGCGGAGCGGAAATCATCTTCTGAAATTTTGGGCGGCCGTTTGGCGCGGATAAAGAATGCGCCACGCGCCACCAGGCCCTGATCGGGTCCGATAACGGCCAGTTTTATTCCCTTTTCTGCTTTCATGTTTTCATCGTGGTAGAAAGTCAGCAACCCATATGCGGAAGAAGGGTCGGGTGTTTTTTCAACCACAGTTTCGATGGTTTTGCTTCCTTTGGCATAAGTCCTCAACTCCACTTGTGTGACGCCATATTCGCGATCGACGCGCGGTCGAACTCCCCATTGGCGCACGTCGTTCAAACTGACATTTTGGCTCTTCTGCACCTGCCATTCGGGCAGGGAAGCCAGATTCACAATTGTGGTGCGTTGGGCGCCTGCAACAACGGCACTCAAGACCAGAGCGGCCGAAAGCGTCATAATGAGGCGGGTGATGGACTTCATCAGTTTCTAGGATAACAGAAATTACACGCAGCAGTGTGAGTGGCGCGGCGGCGCCAAAATGGGAGTGTTGTCGCGCCGATTTCAACTGGCTGACTGACTGGTACCAGCGAATTGATATCTCCATTCGGCCCGCTCAAGCTGGTCCTAAACTGGCCGGAAAACCAGCCTAAGCCGGCATTTTGCGCGATAGGTAAATCGAACGGGCTATCGCGTTACTGGGTCCGCTGGGCCATGCGGACGCTCCCCAGATTGTTGATGTAATTTTCGATGCCTTTGAAAAGCGCCTTGGCAATCTGCTCTCGATAAGCGGGCTCTCTCAGGAGATGCTCGGAATGGGGATTCGAGAGAAAGGAAATTTCCGTCAGGATCGAGGGCATGTTGGCGCCGATCAGGACCACAAAGGGGGCCTTTCGCACGCCACGGTTGTGGATGCCATGCGAGGCTCTGGACATGCGCTTATAGAGCGTTGATTGAATGTCGCGGGCGAGTTCCTGCGACTCCTCAATCTTGTTGTTGAGCGCAATTTTCTTGATCAGGTTCTGCAACTGGTAGACGGATTCCTGCGAGGTCGCGTTTTCACGGGCGGCCAGCTTCAGGGTTTCGGGGTCGCTCGTAAAGTTCAGAAAGTAGGTTTCAATTCCCCTCACATGGTGATCGCTGCTGGCGTTGGCGTGGATTGAGATAAACAGGTCGGCGCCGTCTTCGTTGGCGATGGCGGTCCTTTCTTCCAGTGGAATAAACTTGTCCGTGCTGCGCGTCATAAACACTTCACTGTTCGTCTGGGTCTCAATCAGCTTGCGCAGGCGAAGCGCGACATCGAGCACGATGTCCTTTTCTTCCAGGCCCGTGGGCCCGATCGTTCCGGTGTCAAACCCTCCGTGGCCCGCGTCAATCACGATGCGCGCAACCTTCAAGCCCAGGGCACGCGTAAGTGTTTGCGATCCGTCTTCTGTGGGAGAAGCCGGTTTGGTGGAAATGGGGGAAGGCTGTTGGCTGGTTTCGTCGGCAGCCACTTCGGTTTTATGTTTCGCGGCGTGCGAGGTGTGCCGGGAGGCTTTGGCCTCAACCTTGCCCTCGCCTTCGTCTTCAACCTGGTCGGGAGCAGCCTTGGCCTCCGGTTTTGCAGGTTTTGCCACGTGGCGGCTGGCGGCCGCCTCAGTCGCTGGTTTTTCAGGCTGCCGCACGGAATGATCTGATGCCCTTTTGGTCTGCGTTTTCACAGGCTTTTCCGCCTTGTGTTTTGTTGCTTGCGCGCCCGCCATCGCCACTGCAGCCTGCTGGTCCGCAAATTCGATAGCTCCACCGGCATTTTGTTTCGCTGCTTCCACGGCGGGTCCGGAGGCTTCAGTTATCTCTTCCTCCGGCGAGGCCTGCGTATGCTTCATAACGGCAGGTTTCTCTTCCGCCAGGACCTGCTTGAGGGGGCTGGTTTTCGTGGCTGTGTTGGCGGCGAGTTTTCCGTGTTCCGTGGCGGGCGCCGGCGTATCGTTTGACGCTCCGTGAACGTCGATGATCAAGCGGAAGGGATTGGGCACCGGGAAGGCAGAATAGTCGCTGATGTCCTTGACATCCAGCACAATGCGTGTGACGCCCGGCTTAAACTGGCCCACCCGGATGTCACGCAGATAGGCGCCATTGACGGAAAAGCTGCTCTTGAGCAGCCCGCGGTCCACGCGGGTGTCCGCAAGGTCAAAGACAATCCTGTCGGGATGAGACAGCCGAAGCGTGTTGTATTTGAACGGTCCCTGCGCCCCAATGACCACCCGGGTATAATTGGGTCCCACCCATTTGTGGATCTCCGTCACTTCCACGGGACCGCCCTCTGAATGGACATCCGCGTTGCCTGCCTCCGCAGCCGCGCTGGCCTTTGCAGATTCCTGCTTTTCCCGCGCGGCCTGCAGGTCGGCAATTTCTTTCAGCTTCTTTTTTGCCTCTCTCGATTGTGAGGAGCCGGGGAGCACTTTAAGCACCTCCCGGTAGGCCGACTCAGCCTGTTCCGGATCATTGAGCCTTTCAAGATAAACATTTCCCGCGGCAAGCGCGGATTCGCGCGCCATCCGGGTGCCCGGATATTGCGACACCACGTACTGGTAGGACTTGATGGCAGACTGGAAGCATGCGGGGTCGTGAAACAAGCGGCCCATTTCCACGTAGAGATCGCCGATGTTCTCCGCTGCAACCGGGGCTTTAACGTAAGCAAAGTCGTAATAATAGACGTGGCGGTACTCGAGGACCACCTGCTCGTATTCCGCCCGCGTACGATGCCTGGCAGATATCGCCTCCAGCTTCCGCTGCAGCTCCACGGCACGCGACCACGCCTTGCCGGCAAGCGCCGTATGCCGCAAGCTGCCGAAGCCGGGTGCCGAAGCCAGGACCATCCAGGCTCCCGCCAGCACAGCAAGCCTGAATCCAAATCGTTCCGCAACCATTCTTTGCCGCCCTCTTATTTTCGCTTCTGCCGTTTCCCCCTGGTTAGTTATATTCATCATCATTGCCAGCCTGCCGGCGCAAAAATCTCCGCCTACTCGGCATTGGTGAAATGAATGACCCCTTGTGAATCAACGTAGCGGACAATCGGCGTGATCCGGGCGGCAGAAGGCGCCGCTGTAACATCGGGGCCGGCGTTATTCGAGTTGTAAAGATGCGTGATGGCACGCACGTAATGCTCAGTTTCGGGGATAGCGGGGATGCCTCCCGACCGTATGACCCGTTCCTCTCCGGCGTTATACGCGGCCAGCGAAAGCGGCAGGTTGCCCCCGAAAAGGTCCAGAAGATATTTCAAGTAGCTGACGCCCCCTTGAACGTTCTGGCTGGGATCAAATGGATTCTGCACGCCAAAGCGATGCGCCGTGGCTGGAATCAACTGCATCAGCCCCATGGCGCCCTTGGAAGAAACGGCGGAAGGATCGTAGTTGGATTCAACCCGGATCATGGCGTGGACCAGCTTCGGGTCAACCTGATAATGGCTGGAAACGCGGTCGATAATGGATTCGATTTTCGCCGGGCCGCTGGCGGCATCCGCTTGCGCAGAACCCGCCTGCGCGTCTGCGGAGTTATTATTGACGTATACGGCCTGGCCGTTCGGGCCCGCGACGGTGGCAATTTGCGCAGCCTGCAGGCAGGACACACCGGAGAGGAAACCAGCGAGAAGGAAGCCGCAGGCCATGACAAAAGCAGGTACTTTGGACTTTAACCAGATACGCATAGAGATCCACTCTCCACAGCATCGTGGAGGAACGGAACTCATCCCCCCGGCTGCCCGGACCCTACCACCCGGGACTCAGCTCGTCCTTCTTCCAGCGGGAACGGCCTGGCACTCCACCCGCCGCCTGCAGCACTGACGGGCAGAACCGTCCAAAACGATTGAATTATAACGTGCTTTTGCCGTGTCAACAAGAAAAATGTGATTCTGCGCATTTCCTTGCCAGGTCTCCCGCCACCTCTCTTTCCATGCGGCTTCCAAAAGCCCGTCCTGAGGTCCGATTTCGCGCCCGGCGAGTAGGGCCGGATGGGCAATTTTTCCGGCTGAATTTTCTCGGGTTCGTTTTTTCCGCAGGTGCGATTCTAAAGGACTTCTCGGGTTCGTTTTCGGGTTCGTTTCGGCTGACATATGTAGTCTTGCTCTTTGTTTTCAACAACTTCTCGGCTTCGTTTCTGCAAATAACATCTTTTTTGTCGCGTATTTTAGTGGCTAAACCAGCCAAATAATGTTTTCAGTCACTTACGGTCATTAAAGCAGTCCAGCCAGACTGCTTTCCTCTGCCCCCGCATCCTTACCCTACCAGCTAAGGAGACTACCATGCTAGCCGACGAATGTCAAGCAAAATCGCCTGGGAAGAGGCTTGGGGCGTGGGCGAACGTTTGGGAAATTGGTGGCTGAAGGCGCTACTTAATTTCAAGCAAATTCAGGGGGCCGGACCTTCAGGTCCGACACAAGCAAGAGGCTACCGCAGCGGGCTTCAGCCCCTGAAGAGAAAAGACTTCTAAAGCATCTGTTCCACAATGCCCGGCACGGCCTGGACGCACTCCTCGATCTTTTCGGGATTCTTGCCGCCGGCTTCGGCCAGGTCTTTGCGGCCACCGCCAGAGCCTTCCATCAGCGCCGCCGCCTGGCGCACAATCTTTCCGGCATCGAGTTTGGCGGTCAGGTCCTGAGTGACGCCGATAATCAGCGCCGCCTTGCCGTCCGCAACCGCGCCCAGCGCAATCACGCCGGAACCGAGCTTCGCCCGCAACTGGTCCACCATCTGCCGCATGGCGGGCCGCGAAACGCCTTCCACGCGGGCGGAAAGCACCCGCACGCCCTTCACCTCGCGCGCCCGCTCGAGCAGGTCGCCGGCCTGCGCGGAGGCGCGCTTCATCTGCTGCGCGTCGAGTTCCTTGCGCAATTCTCGCCATTCGTCACGCATCTTCCGGACCTTCTCCGCGACGGTCGCGCCACCCAATATTTGCTCCACTGCCCAGAACCTACTCACTTGCGGAAGGACGGCCTCGCCGACTGCATTAAGTTGATCCTCGTAATCACGAAGCAACTTAAGTACCCCCAGCCCGGTGAAGGCCTCGATGCGGCGCGTGCCCGCCGCCACGCTGCCCTCGCTGACGATTTTGAACAGGCCGATGTCGCCCGTGCGGCTGACGTGCGTGCCGCCGCAAAGCTCGCGGGAAAAGCTGCCGTCCGCAATCGAGAGCACGCGCACGCGGTCGCCGTACTTTTCGCCGAACAGCGCCATGGCGCCTGAGTTTACGGCCGCTTCGGTGTCCATGATGTCGGTGCGGACTTCTTCGTTCTTCAGGACGTGCTGGTTCACCAGGTCCTCGATGTCGAGGATGTCCTGCTCGCCCAACTCGGCGTAGTGCGAAAAATCAAAGCGCAGGCGGTCGGGCGCCACCAGCGACCCCGCCTGCTTCACGTGCGTGCCCAGCGTGGTCCGCAGCGCCGCGTGCAGCAGGTGCGTCGCCGTGTGATTGCGCCGGATGGCGTCGCGGCGTTCGGCGTCAACCATGGCCGTCACCATGTCGCCCGCGCGAATCACGTCCCGCGCCACCGCTTTGTGCGCGATTACGCCTGTCACCGGGCGGTAGGTGTCGGTAACCTGCGCAACTTCGTGATCGCTGTCAGGAGCGAAAAAACGCCCCGTATCGCCCACCTGTCCGCCCGCTTCAGCATAGAACGGAGTCTTGTCTAAGATGATGTCTCCCTGTTCGCCTTTGTGCAACTCGTACTTGCTTTCACCGTTCTGAATAATCCCGTAGACCCGGCAGCCAGTTGACCTCGTGTGCTCATAGCCGAGGAACTTTGAGTGCTGCGGAGGTCGAATCTCAACCCCGCTACCCGCTAGCGGCAAGCTGAACATCCCGGCAGCGACTTTCTGATAGATCGGTTCTGCTAGCTGCTTTGCAGCGCCCCTCCACGACGCCCGCGCCCTCTCTCGCTGCTTTTCCATCTCGGCGTTGTAGCCATTCCAGTCGACTTGCAGGAAATGGTCCTTGACTACGTCCTGTACGAAGTCGGGGCGGAGACCGTAGGTATCATGTAACTTGAAGAGATCTCTTCCGTCGAAGAGGCCAAATTCTCTAAAGCTTTGCGCTTTTGACTCAGCGACATACTGGTCGAAAGTCATCGTCCGTCCGCCCGAGTGTACATGGCAGGATTTCAGCCGCTCGATGCCAACCCTTGTTGTTTGCGCGTACCGCTCTTCCTCAATTTTTATGGCCTTGGCGATGTGGTGCGCGGTTTCAGCGAGTTCGGGGTAGGCGTCCTTCATCATGTCGACCACGCGGCTCGACATCTTATAAAGGAACGGCTCATTCATGCCAAGCGTCTGGCCGTGATAGAGCGCCCGGCGCATGATCAGGCGCAGCACGTAGCCGCGGCCTTCGTTCGAAGGCAGCACGCCGTCAGAGATCAGGAACGTCGAAGCCCGAGCGTGGTCGGCGATGATGCGCAGTGAAACGTCGGCGTCGTGGTTGGCGCCGTATTCGGTATTTGCGAGTGTTGCTGCTTCATCGATCAGCGGGCGGAAGAGGTCGGTGTCGAAATTCGAGAGCTTGCCCTGCAGCACGGCGGCCATGCGCTCAAGCCCCGCGCCGGTGTCGATGGAAGGGCGGGGAAGCGGCGTCATCCGGCCCTGTTCGTCGCGATCGAATTGCATAAAAACCAGGTTCCAGATCTCGACGTAGCGACCGCAATCGTCCGGGCAGGGGAATTTGCAATCTTTGTGGCCCAGGTCGCTGGCCTCGGGACCCATGTCGTAATGGATCTCGCTGCAGGGGCCGCAGGGGCCGGTCTCGCCCATCTGCCAGAAGTTGTCCTTCTCGTCAAAGCGGAAGATGCGTTCGCGCGGAACGATCTTCGCCCATAAATCTTCCGCCTCGTCGTCTTCGCGAAAGACCGTGGCGTAGAGCTTGTCTTTTGAGATCCCAAAATCCTTCGTGACCAGCTCCCAGGCCCAGGGGATGGCCTCGGCCTTGAAGTAATCTCCAAAGCTGAAGTTGCCCAGCATCTCGAAGAAGGTGTGGTGGCGGCGCGTGCGGCCCACCTGCTCGAGGTCATTATGCTTGCCGCCCGCGCGCACGCATTTCTGCGACGAGCAGGCGCGCGCGTAGTCGCGCTTCTCGCGGCCCAGGAAGACGTCCTTGAACTGGTTCATGCCGGCGTTGGTGAACAGCAGCGTGGGATCGTTGGCCGGCACCAGCGACGACGAGCGCACAACGCGATGGCCGCGCTCCTCAAAGAATTTCAAAAAACGGGTTCGAATTTCGCTTGACCGCATAACACCCTTCACCACAGAGATCACAGAGGACACGGAGGACCGATTTCTCTGTGGCCTCCGTGCCCTCTGTGGTGAATGTTCTTCAGAACTTGCCGTTTACGAACCGCCGGATCCCCTCTTTGAGCGTGCAGACATTGAAGTTTATAAGCAGACCCACCTTGCACCCGGAAAGCTTCAGATACGAAATCATCTGGGCTTCGTGGATCGGTGCCAGGGCTGCTACCGACTTGATCTCGACTATGACTGTGCCTGCAACGAGCAGATCGATTCTGTAACCGCATTCCAGCTTAGCATCATGATATACGAGCGGGAGGGGCTTTTGAGTTTCAACGGCCAGATTGCGGCTCGTCAGCTCGAACGCCAGACAAGCCTCGTAGGCTGATTCCAGGAGCCCAGGGCCGAGAGTGCGGTGAACCTCAATGGCAGCACCAATGATGTCTTGTGTTATGGCATTGAGCCTCTCTCGCTCGGTCACAGGGGATCGTCGCTCCTCGTATGGCTAACCTTCCCGTTCCTGTTCCTCTAAATCGGCTGATCGAATGTCTTCGCTGTCAAAGTGAAGCTCCGGCCGCGAGCGGATCGCTTTCATAATATCATCCGCGCGGAAGCCGCGGCGGATGAGGCTCTGGCAGAGGGAAGCAAGCCGGGCGCGGGTGAGAGGTTTGCGGAGGGTGCGGATTTTCTTGTCCACGGCGCGTTCCAGCAGTTCGCGTTCGTCGCCGGCGGTGAGGGCATTCTCGACCGCGCGATCGATCACGCGATAATCGACCAGCTTGCTTTTCAGTTCGCGCCGGATGCGGCGCCGTCCGTAGTTGCGCACCCTGGCGAGCGAAGATGCGTAGGCCTCGGCGAACCTTGAATCATCCAGATAACCGAGCTCGCGCAGGCGGGCAATGATGCCGGGAATATCTTCCGACGCCGGGAATTTTTTTTGCAGCGCCCGGCGGAGTTCGGCCACCGAATAAGGCCGCCGCGATAGCATGGCCACGGCGGTTTCAAAGGGAGTTTTTTGCGGGCGTGCCTTACCTGGCAAATCGATCCACCTGGCTTGCCTTCTCCATTTCGTCTCGCGCGGAGTCCGACGTGGAACGAATTCCCTGGATGCGCAGCTTGAATTCGTCGACGTTGGACGCGTAGAGCAGAGCCTCTTCAAGCGAGATCAGTCCCTTAGTGTACAGATCGTAGATGGACTGGTCAAAGGTCTGCATTCCGTACTGCGAGACGCCGGAGGCGATGGCTTCGCGAATCAGGCGGGTCTTCTCGGGGTTGATGATGCAATCGCGGATGTATTCCGTGGCGATCATGATTTCGGCGGCGGGCACGCGGCCGATGCCGTCGGACTTGCGGACCAGCCGCTGGGAAATGATGGCCTTCAGCGTGCTCGCCAGCAGCAGGCGGATCTGTTTCTGTTCGGGCGGCGGAAAGACGGCGATGATGCGCTGAATGGTCTCGGTGGCGTCCAGCGTGTGGAGCGTGGAGAGCACCAGGTGGCCGGTTTCCGCGGCCAGCAGGGCAGTGTGGATGGTTTCAAGATCGCGCATTTCGCCCACCAGGATGACGTCCGGGTCCTGGCGCAGGGCGGCGCGCAGCGCGATGCCGAAACCGGTAGTGTCCACTTCCACCTCGCGCTGGTTCACAAATCCTTTTTTGTCGCGGTGGAGAAACTCGATGGGGTCTTCGATGGTGATGATGTGGTCGGTGCGCGTGGAATTGATGCGGTCCACCATGGCGGCCAGCGAGGTGGTCTTTCCGCTTCCGGTGGTGCCCGTCACCAGGATCAATCCGCGGGTTTCCTGGCAGATCTTCTCCAGCACCCGGGGCAGGGAAAGCTCTTCGAGCGTGCGGATTTTGGTGGGAATCACGCGCAGCACCATGCCCACGTTGCCGCGCTGCTGGAACAGGTTCACGCGAAAGCGCCCCAGCCCCGCCACGCCGTAGGCCATGTCGAGCTCGGTGTTTTCCTTGAATTTTTGTTTCTGGCGGTTGGTCATCATGCTGAAGGCCATGTTGACCATGTCTTCGGCGGAGATGCGCGAATACTGGGTCAGCGCGCGCAGCGCGCCGTCTACGCGGATGTAGGGATAGTTGCCCACCTTCAGATGAAGGTCGGAAGCCTTGCTTTCGCACGCCGTTCGCAGCAGCTCGTCAACCGTCACGGTCTGTTCCGCCAGGCTGGTTGCAGGAGTCTGGCACTTCGGCCCGGGTGTCCCGCTGCCAGGCGCGCAGGGTACCCCGGGCCACAGTGCCGGCAGGATTAATTATCGGCTTGCGAAGGGTTTGGCTTGAGGGCAGGTGTTTCCTGCCGTGAATGCGTGATGGGGTTGCGGCCTGGCCGTGTCAAAGCGCGCGCCGGGGCCTACTTCAGCGCCACGGGCTCGGTAAAAGCTCCGTCGCCCGCGGAATCCCAAGCGGCAAACCGCACCCACTTCTTGCCTGTGGTGTCGAACGGCACTCGAAAAAGATGATGGCCGAAGGCGGGCATCTCTGCGGCCGGAATAATTTTGCGGTGCACCGCGCTTCCGTCGCTCCAGACGAGTTCGGCAAATTCCAGCGGGAAGGTCCATTCCACATCCGCCGTGTAGACGCTGTGCGCGCCCGAGCCTTCAATGCCCCAGTTGTGGAACAGCACTTCTCCGCTGGTCACGAAAAAGTCGCCGTTGTGGAGCGCGCTCACCACCGGCTTCCAGCCCTGGTCGAAGCTTGGCACGCGGTCAAGCTTGACATAATTTACCGAGAGTTGCGGATAGGTTTCGTCGCCCGGATACTTCTGGTAAGTGTCGCCTTCGGCAATCATGAATTTCGGCGCCGGCGCCCAGTCGCTCATGTCGTCCATGGTGCCCAGGCAGCGCTCCGGGCAAAACCGCTGCTCCGAGAGGTCGACCGGCAGCGATTCAAACGAGGCGCCGATGAATCTGTCGCTGAGGAAATAGTCCCGCGTGCGGATCGCGTCCGGGTAGCCGCCCGATCCTTTGGTGCGCGGGTGCGCCTGCCACACCAGCCCGTCTTCGTCCTTCAGCAGTTGCATGATGTTCGCCGCCGAGGCCGTGTGATAGACCTTGCCGTAGGGCGGCTGGTCCTGCTCGAATTGCTGCCCCGGCTCGCGCTCCCTGGCGTGCGACCAGTAGACAGGGTGGGACAGCAACATCATGTAATGGCCGCCGAGCCAGGCATTGGGTTCTTCGCCAGGGATGAGCAGAAAGTTGTGGTCGCTCAGCCGCTCGCAGCTCTCAAAATAAATTTTCTGGTCTGCGAAGCGCAGCGGGCCGGGATCGCTTGGATGCGCGTCGCCGTGGAAGTCGGCGAGGATGGCGATGTTGATGCCCAGGGCGCGAAACACCTGCATAAACGGCGGGCGGTAATCAATCGTTCCCTGATCCTTGAGCATATCAATCAGGTGAAAATGGAAATGGCTGACCAGCACCTTAAAACCCGGCAGCGGCTTGAAAACGTCACCGTGCGTGTAGGCCATCACATCGCGCTGCGTTGATCGGCCGTCCTCCGGGCTCAAATAGAAGTAGACCGCCATCCGCTGCCAGGTTCCGGGCGGCGCGTTGTAAAGAGCGAAGTTGCCTGTCTGCTCCCATGCCTCGTCTGAGCTGCGCCGCCACGTTGCCAGGTGCAGGCCGTAAGGCGTGTAACCGATGGTGCGGTCGGGCTGGTGCGCTCCGATGGCAAAAGTGGCCGCGCTGTCCTTGCGGTAATAGATGTACCCTGGATCGACCTCATTCTCGCGGGCAAAAAAGAACTTGTGCGGCGGCGGGAAGAAAGCCAGCGAGCCGCCGCCCGTTTCAATGATGCCCAGACGGTTGCGCGCCTGCACGCCCACCAGTTGCTGGTTGGGCGAGCCGCCAAAATCGAATTCCTGCCATGCCCGCGCCGGGTCGCGCCAGACGAGCCGGGTGTGCTCGCCCGTGCTGAAGCCTTTCAGCCCGCCCGCATATTTGTAAGCCACCGAGGGCGCTTCCGTGCGCGCAATCATTTCCTGCCGCAGCAGGTTGGAGCCGCGATAGACCGTGTATTGCAGGCGTCCCGAGAAGATGCCCGCATCGACGCCCGGGAAACTGATTTCCAGGCGCGCGCCTTCGGTTTTCACTTCACAACCTGTGGAATGAAAGCTGGCCCAGGCGCGATGAATTTCATCCGGGCTGCGCGGCAGGTCGGTGGATGCATCTCCACTCTCAGTTTGCGGAACGTTCAGGGGCGCGTCCCAGAAGACGTTCCATTTCTGCTGGTCGATCATGGCCTGCGTCACGTTGCCGTAGGCGTGCTTCAGCGAGTTCAGCATCGTCCGGTCAATGCGACGCTTGCCACTGGTTACATGAAACTCCGGCTGCAGATTGCGTCCCAGGATGGCCCATTCCCCTCCGGGTTTGCGCGCGGCAAGTTCTTGCAATGTCGGCACGCTGCCGCGCAGCGTGAATTCGGCCCGCAGCGTTTCACCGCGCTCGCCCTGCCAGGCCACTCCCAGGGCGTTCGCATGGACTTTCGCTTTCAGCCCGTCGAGCGCTTTGTAATCCTTAAGATCGCAATGGAGCGTTTGCCCGGCCACAGCCCCCGGGAACAACGCGATTGCCAGCAGGAGCCCCCAAAGTTTCACCTTACCCTCCTCGCTACTCAAATGGGTTGGGTAAGACTATACGCTCAGAAGGCGGGCTCGGCGCAAACAAATTTTGGGTATTTGGAGCGCCCAGTCCGGGGAGCGGCACGGGCGAGACGCCCGTGCCGCGGTTAGCGGGTACCCTATCTTGAAGAGGCTACCGGCTGATTGCAGTAAGTCAGCCAGCCGAACTTGTCTTCCGCGCGGCCCTCCACGATCTCGATGTAACGTTCCTGCAGCCGCCTGGTGACGGGACCGGGCTGGCCCTTGCCGACCACGATGCGATCGACGGACCGGACGGGAGTCACTTCCGCTGCTGTGCCGGTAAAAAAGACCTCGTCGGCAATGTAGAGGATTTCGCGCGCCAGCACCTGCTCGACCACCGGAATTCCGGCTTCTTCAGCAAGCTGGATGACGGAGGCGCGGGTGATGCCTGGCAGCACGGACGAAGCCAGCGGCGGCGTATAGATCTTTCCGTTGCGCACCACAAAAATGTTTTCACCGCTGCCTTCGCTGATGTTCCCTGAGTTGTCCAGCGCAATGCCTTCCACGTAGCCGTTGGTGATGGCCTCCATCTTGATCAACTGCGCGTTCATGTAATTGCCCGCCGCCTTGGCCATGGCCGGCAGCGTGTTGGGGGCAATGCGGTTCCAGGAGCTGACGCAGACGTCCACACCCTGCTTCAGCGCCTCGTCGCCCAGATACTTGCCCCACTTCCAGGCCAGCAGGTAAACCTCCACCGGGTTCTTCAGCGGGTTAACACCCAGGCTTTCGTAGCCGCGAAAGACGAGCGGACGGATGTAGCACGCGCTGACGTTGTTGACGCGGACCAGCTCAATCATGGCTTGGCGAAGCTGCTCGCGCGTGAAGCCAGGCTCCGTGCGGTAGATCTTGGCGGAATCCACCAGGCGGTCAACGTGCGCGTCCAGGTGCAGGATGGCCGCGCCCTGTGGGGTTTCATAGGTGCGGATGCCCTCAAACATGCACGTGCCATAGCTGACCACGTGCGAGGCTACATGGATAGTGGCCTCGTTCCAGGGGATAAACTTGCCGTTATGCCAGACCTTCTCGTAGTAATCCAATGCCATATACGGTTCCCTTTCCTCCGCAGCCGGCCTGCAGGTGATGCTTCCCGTTCCTGCCCAGGACGACAGCGTAATTAGGCCATTATAGCGCGAATTCCGCACGCATGGCGGCCCATTTGGGGTGGGGTGACGTCGGCGCAGGCGTGCTTTGCACGGGGGATGGCGTTGCCAGACCCAGGTATTAGTACTTAAGTTATCTTGTCTGATGAGGTAATGAAAGGTATGATCAGGTCTTGAATGGGGACACTTGGGTGTGTCCTAGGGGGGGAAGTTCGAATGGTGATATCAGTTGTAGTGCTGGCTGTTTCTGCCGCGCTGTTTTTCTTTTACATTCAGGCACTTTGCCAGAAAATACTGCGCCAGGAGTTCAGCCATCCATATTTCCGGGAAATCGTTGAAGCTGTTCATCTTGAGTATCCGCGCCTGCGGGATTCCTATGCTGCCAACGGCCCGGGCGAATTCAGCAACACGCGGCTGGCTCTCAAGTGCGATTTCTTCACGCTCAGGTACCTGTTGAAAAATGGCGATCCCACGCGGCGTCATCTTTCGCGGCGAGAGAAGGTTCTGATGCTTTATTTCCGGCTGATGTTTTTCTCTTTGCCCATCCGGCATGCGCTCAATTTTCGTGAGAAAGAGGGATTGCTGGAGCTGGCGAGCACACTGCAGTTTTTTGCGAATACCGCGGGCGAGAAATTGACCGTTTATTCCATCGCCGCCGCTCAGTCTCAGATCCATTAATCGCGGCAGCCTGTTGGAGAGGACAGTTTAGTGGCTTCCAATTACTTGCATCGGCAAATCATGACCCTGGCGGACGAGCCGCCCATCCGCAACCTCCAGACCCTTGTGAAGAGGCTGGAGGTTGAGAATGCCGTGGATTGCGAGGGCCTGAGCGATGCAATGCTGGATCGCAGGCGGTACGACAAGGTGATTGTTGACCTGCGTTGTCCGGAAAAGCTTCGTGGGGGCGAGGTCCACGGAATCAGGAGGATTCACGCCAGCAGAGTGGGGAGAATATTTTCCGTCACCGCGGAAGTTAACGGTCCGAAAACTCTCACCATGGTGGAACGGTATCTTGTGAATGGTCTTCCGGCGGCCCTTCTCTGGCTGGTCAGCCATCGTTATCGCCCTCGCACCCGGCCGTAGCCTGCCGTGCGTGTCAGTCCGTGCTTTCGGCGCGAATCATAATCCCGCCCTCATCCCCGCAGCAGCAAACGCTACCAAGCGGCAAATCATGGTTTCTGCGTTCAGCCCTTCCTGCATTTCCGGCGGCACATTGGCTTCCCGGCCTGTTGTCAATAGCGTGTGGTGGAAGGCGCCAACCGTGAAACGGACCCGCCAGTACATTTCTTCCGGCGTAAGGCCGGGCAGGGCTCGCGAGAGCAGAACTGCAAAACGCGTCCACACCTTTTCGAGGTGCGAGCGGATCCGCCGCTCGACCTCGGGGTTTGGCTCGCCGTAGCAGCGTCCAACGAGGCGCATGAATGCCGTGTCCTTCTTGCCTGCCTCAAAACTCCTTTCGACAGGGGGACGGATCATCGCTTCAATCAACGCTTCGAGGCGCGGCGGTCCTTCGCCTGCCTCCTTCTCCACTTCATCCAGCAACGCCCATTGGCGGTTGCTCACCGGCTCCAGGCGGCGGGTGAAAACCGCGGCCACCAGGTCCTGCTTGGTCCCGAAATGGTAGTTGATTGCGCCCAGGTTGACTCCCGCTTCGCCGGTGATGTCGCGGATAGAGGTGGCGGCAACGCCGTTCTCGGCAAAGAGGCCCTCTGCGACATCTAGAATGAGTTCGCGGGTGCCTGCGGGGTTTTGTCCGGAGGCCGGTTTGGGTGCTCCGGGAGCTTCCGGCTGGGAAGTGGGGGTGTCTGGATCAGTCATACGTTCGTATCATACAGTCATATGAGTCGCTCGCCAACCTCTTCCCGCACCCGGCCTTTGACGCCATCAGGACGGAAACCAAACCGGGCATCCGACTGCGCTGCAATCGTTTAAGGGAGTTTACCGCCTTGCCTGGGGTCTGCACAGTAGAACTTCCTGTATGCCTTCCTAGTACTAAAGTCAGATTGTCGGCCTTCCGGAAAGACACTAGAATGAACCTGTTTGTTAGGAAACCTATTAAAGAGGGCGAAGACCGCCGATGTTCATGTCAATCCTGGTTCTGGTTGTTTCAAGCGCGCTTCTTTTCTTCTATATCCAGGTCAGTTGCGAGACTGTCCTGCGACGGGAGTTCAGCCGCGCGTATTTCAAAGACATCATCCAGGCGGCTCGCCTGGAGTACGAGCAGATGTGTGACGCGGTTAATTCGAAGAGCGCGCCTGATTACGCCCAGATGCGCCTCGCTCTCAAATGCGACTTTTTCACGCTGAAATACCTGTTGAAAAACGGCGGCGACTCGAGACGGCGCCTTACGCGCAGCGAGAGGTTTCTGGGCCTTTATTTCCGTTTTCTGCTTTTCAGCCTGCCCGTTCGCAGCGCCCTTAAGCTGCAGGAGCGGGGAGCCGTGTTGAGAATGGCATCCATCCTTCAGTTTTTTGCAAATTCGATAGGTGAAAGATTGACCGTCACTTCGTTTGCCGTTGCCGAGGCCCGTTCGAACTCATAGCCCCGACTGGGCGTTGAAAGGAATCTTTGATGTCATCTGTCCCGCTGCACCGCCAGGTTCTGGTTTTGACCGACGACGTTTGTATCCGCAATCTTTTTTATCTCATGAGGAGACTCGCCGGCGAAGATGCGACAGATGGCAGCTTGAGGGCCATGGTGGCCATTGCTGAACGCGAAGAGTACGATGCCATCATCCTTGACTTGCGCCGGCCGGACCGAAGGCCCCGGAACGGGCCGCGCGAAATAGGGAGAATTCAATCCAACAGAATGGACCGGACGCTGACCATCACTGCAGAGGTCTATGGGCAGGAGACCCTGACGGTCGTGGAACGATACCTCCTCAGCGGTCTTCCGGGAGCCTTCACCTGGCTGGTCGGCCGCCACAGCGCGCCCCATCAGCAAATGATGCTCCGCTAGCCGCTACGGGCTCGCCGCACCTTCTCTCGCTTTCAATTTTCGGACCCACTCACATCCGCCACCATACCCATCGCGACATCGCGGTGAGTACAGCTTTTAATCGATTTGACCGACCTTAACGACCGCCAGCCTCCAGGCGGATGAACTGGACCATCGCAAATTTCCGAACTGCTGAAGCCTTTCAACGACCTGTCGATATCAGAAGACCGAAATAACAAACGACGCGGCGATGCGGATTGTCGCCGGCGCTTTCGCGGGTCCTGCTCCAGCCGGGGCCAAATTCATTTGACAGTCATTAAGCTCATATGACAAATTGACACCCTAGCCCGGAGGGGACGGACGAATCAAAATTTCACTCTCCCGTGAGTGGGTCCGTGAGATTTTGCCGGCCCCTCCGTCCAGCACAGGGCGCTGCCCACTCCTGGACTGACACCTGCTCTTTCCGCAACGGATCGGTTACCTTTTCAGGACGTTTCATCCTGGTACGCACTGCCGAATCCGGCAGCACTCCGATTGTTTTCGATTGGTTGGGAAGGTTATGAGCAGCGCCTTCGCCGATGGCGCGCCCCAAGCCTTTCAGGGGCCGGCCACCGGCATTTCGATATAGGTCGGGTAGCGGCTCGTGTGGTAGACGCGCTCGGTGGCTTTCTTGAAGTCCGCCGCCGTGGCCTCGAAGATGTTGGGCACCCAGGTTTGAGGGTTTCGGTCAATCACAGGGAACCAGGTGCTCTGCACCTGCACCATAATACGGTGGCCTTTCAGAAAGCGATGATTGTTGGTGTGGAGATCGATGGTGATGGGCGTTACCTGGTTGGGCGTCATCGGTTCCGGGTGGACAAAACTGTGGCGGAAGCGTGCGCGAAAAACGTCATTGGCAATCATCAACTCATATCCGCCCAGCCTGGTTTCCTGCGGATAATCCTCAGGATAAACGTCGATCAGCTTGGCAATGTAATCACTGTCGGCGCCGGTGGTTGAAACGAAGAGGTGCGCCACAATGTCTCCCGCCACGGAAACGTCTTCAGTGAGAGGTTTGCTCTCCCACGTGAGCGTGTCGGGCCGGAAGCTCGCCAGACGCTGGTCCTGCAACAGCCACGTGCACCACTCGCCGCACGGGTAAGTGGGATCCATGGGACGCTGGCGGTAGGGGACCGGGTTCGCGGGATCGGAGACGTAGCTGTCGAAGCCGGGCTTTTCGTCCCTGCCGGCGGGCGGGTCGAATGATAACCCTCTTCCTGCGTGGACGTACAGCTTGCGTTCACTGACATTTTCCCGCGGCGGCCAGTGGTCGAAGGCCTGCCACTGGTTTGAGCCGGTCTGGAAAGTCAAAGCCTCCTTCAAGGGCAGCGGCCCCTTGTCTTTCAGCCAGTGCGCGAACCACGCCGCTTCCACCTTTTCGCGAAAGTATTGGCCCGTGTCGCTGCCAAAATCGATCGGGCCTAAAGTCCGCCCGGTGCCGCCGGCCCAGCCACCGTGGTTCCAGGGGCCCACCACGAGATAAT
>DASSJE010000076.1:0-4364 GCA_035691365.1 Terriglobia bacterium | reverse complement strand
CCATAAGCCGGGCAGCGCGGGCAGCAGTTGTATCGCCTGCCACATGCCCAAAATCGAGACTGAAGGAGTGGAGGGGCAAAACGTCCACGCCCATACTTTTGGTTTTATTACGCCGGCGATGACAGAGAAATATGGTATTCCCAATGCTTGCATCTCCTGCCACAAGGACAAGACGAATCAGTGGGCGACGGGCTGGGTCAAGCGGTGGTATTCACCCTGGCGGGCGGAATAGATGTGTTGTGACAAGCCATTGCACTGAATAAATCGGTCGCACCCACGGCAGTTTTTCGATCTTGCGGCTACTTACAAACTGACTGATCTTTTGGAGCGGGCGGACAGCGGCTTGACATTTCATGGCGGTTGAACTGGTAAAGTCTGGAGCGCCCGATCTGCGTGCGAATGGAGCCTTTTCAGAAGCGTTCCAGATTTCGGCGATTCTTGTGAAGGCGGGCTTTGCCGGGACGTTCACCTGCCGGCGCTCATTCGTTGCACTTCTCTGGGAGATAAGTTTATGGATGACTCCGAGACCCTGGAAAATCGACAACTACTCGGCCGAGACCTTAATTATCTTCGCGACGTGGCATTATTCTGGCCCTTCGTCTTATATCTGACTTTTGCCGGTGGCTTTGCATTCTCTCCTGCGGATCGAAACCTTGCACTTGAATGCACAGCCGTTTCCATTACAGCGCTCTTGCTCGCACGCGAGAGATTATTCATGTTCTTTGTGGGAATGGGGTATATCGCCTCCCAGTGTGCAATATTCCTACTTCTGCACCGCTGGAACTGGACCGCATTCGCGGTGGGAATTTTGACTGGCGGTCCCGTCCTGGCGGCAAATCGATACTGGCGAAAGCCTCGACTGGCTTACAGAGTACCCGATGAATTCCATTTAATCGATGCGCTCTGGTGCGTCGCATCCATTTCGGGCTCACTGATAATCGGCTTTGTGTTTGGCCATTAAGTGATATTGTTGACCTACGGTGGGCATCAGTGGTGGTGTCCTTCAAACCGGTTATTCCTGAGTTAGAAAAGATGCGTGATTGCTGGAGGCGCGGGGGAGAATCGAACTCCCGCATAAAGGTTTTGCAGACCTCTCCCTTACCACTTGGGTACCGCGCCGGAAGAATTGGAGCGGGAAACGGGATTCGAACCCGCGACTTCGACCTTGGCAAGGTCGCACTCTACCACTGAGTTATTCCCGCTTGACTCCTGAAAACTCAACTTACCAAAAAATTATAGAAAGCGGCAGGGTTCCATGTCAAGCAACGGAACGCGAGGGCTTAAGTTAAACTCCTCGCGGCAATCTAGTACAGGGACGACCACTTGAAGGCCGGGTCAGCGCCTGCAAACTGCCGTTTCCTGTGTCAGGAAACCTGGTGATGTCCCGCCGAGGTTCCGGCGCGCAAGTTCAGACAGGCGATTTCCGGAGGGCATCCCACCCGCAACGGCACCAACACCTTGCCGATGCCCCGGCTGACGTAGATTTGCGTGCCGTCCAGGCGGTTCCATCCTGCAATGAAGCGCTTGCCCAGCTTGGATTTTGCGTAGAGCCCACCCACCACGGGTAAGCGGACCTGCCCGCCATGCGTGTGTCCGGAAAGCACCAGGTCAATGTGGTGCTCCGCGGCCATGCGGACCCCCACCGGGTTATGACACAGCAGAATTTTGGGTTCGCGAGGCGGAACGTGCCGCATCCCCGCATCAAGGTCATCCGCGCTCCACCAAAGATCGTCCACTCCCACCAGCCACAGCCTTTCGTGCCCGGAACCGAGCGGGGCATGAGCGTTGCGCAGGACACGGATTTGATGCGCTTCAAGGGCCCGCGTCATTTCATCGGCGTCGACGTTAAAGTCATGATTGCCGAGAACGGCGAACACTCCCAACCTTGCCTGCAGCCGGCCCAGCACCTGGGCTACCGGCCAGATATAGGTGGGAGAGAACGTCACATAATCGCCGGTAAGGCAAATCAGATCAGGTTGCAGATGGTTGGTCATATTCACCGCCCGCTCGACGTCTTCAAGCGGCGTGTAGAGGCTGTGGTGAATATCGGTGAGGTGGACAATCCGTAACCCATCGTGAGCCTGGCTCAGGCGGCGGATGTGGATGTCCATCTCGGTAATTTCAGGATCAGGAGACGCCGGCGGCGGAGAAAGAGGTGGTGTGCCGTAAAGCGAAAGAGTGATGATCCCCCGGCGTCCGGCGCGACGCCTCGATACCAGGTTTGTCCTCATAATGTTTCCCGACGCAAGTCAGCAAAGGCCCTGACGGCCTAAAACAAATTTGCTGAGAGTACTAGCCGCACTTCACTTTTCCGTGCTCTTCCAGAACTTCAGCAAAAACTTCAAGCATGGTCTCATGGATGAGCCCGTTTGAGGCAAAAATTTCATCGCGGTGCAGAGAAAATGGCCCGCCCGAAAGGTCCGTAACCCGGCCGCCCGCTTCCGTTACCAGCAAAGAACCGGCCGCCTTATCCCAGGGATTCAATTTCAGCTCCCAGAATCCTTCAAACCTGCCCACCGCCACCGAACAAAGGTCCAGTGCCGCGGCGCCCGCCCTGCGTATCCCATGCGAAAGGTGGGTGAGCTTGAAAAAAAGCTGCATATTCAGATCGTGATTAGAAGCAAAGGGAGGAAAGCCGGTGCCCAGCAAGCATTCAGCAAGATCGGCGGTTTGCGAGACGCGAATGCGCCGGCCGTTCAACGTGGCGCCGGAGCCGCGCTCGGCCGCGAACATCTCGTCGCGGTTCGGGTCGTAAACCACGCCGGCGATCACTTCGTCACGATAGGCCAGGGCCAGCGTGACGCAATAAACAGGGAATCCGTGAGCGAAATTTGTTGTGCCATCCAGAGGGTCGACGTACCAGCAATATTCGGAACTGGTTTCCCTGCCACCGCCTTCTTCCGCCACAATGGCGTGATCGGGAAAGTGTTTACGAAGGCGCTCAATGATCATGGCTTCAGAGCGCCGGTCGGCGTCCGTGACGATATCCGATTTCCGCTTATAAGAAATTTCCCGCGGCTGCCCCGAGAGTTGGCCCAGCAACGAACCCGCTTCACTGGCGATTGCGACTGCAATATCCAAATATTTGTCCATATAATTTAAAACCTTAATTCAATCCGCCTGCTTTCTTTCTCCTTTCAATCGGACGCTCTGCCGGGAATCAATCCCGGGTCCCTGTCAGAACTTGTTTCCGGCCTTCGCCTTCCACCCAGACCGCGCCGTCTTCAAAGTACTCTTTTTTCCATACGGGCACCACCTGCTTGAGGCGGTCAATGAGATATTGGCATGCTTCAAACGCCGGCCGCCGGTGGGCCGCCGTCACGACGATGGCCACGCTGATCTCGCCAATTTCCAGCCTTCCGGTGCGATGGATAATACCGACAGAATTGATGCGAAACTTCTCTTTGGCTTCCGCGGCAATTTCTTCCATCTTGCGGATGGCCATTGGCGTGTAGGCTTCGTACTCTAGGTAAAGGGTCTTTCGCCCGCCTGAATGGTTGCGGACGACTCCCTCAAACGTGACCACTGCTCCGTCTTCAGGGGATTGGAGCGACCTCGCGAGGTCTGAAGCTGAGATCCGTTCCTCGGTGACGCGATAGATGTCCCCGTCAATGCCGCCGCTGACGGGTGGCATAAAGGCCACCTCGTCTCCCTCATGCAAGATCTCTAAAGGCTCTGCTATCTGCTGGTTAACAGCAAAGAGCAGCGACCCTGCCAGTTCGCCCAGGCGCGGGAAACGGTCTTCATAAGAGCGACGCAGCCCCTTGAGGTTTTCGCCTTCTCCAAGTTCGATCTGCTCTTCCCGAAGCCCCGTCAGGTCGTGCGCGAATCCAAAAAATAAGACTTTGACTCTCATCAGGCTCCCGGCGCTAGTTTTTAGTATACACCCTGAGGGAACTGGCGGGAGATGCCGGGCCTGTGAAAGTGGGCGGAAATTGCGCCTGTATGCCAGATGTCTACGCTAGGGTCGGCGGAGCAAATGGCGCAGCGACGTTTCAAAATCGGGAAACTGGAAGGTGAATCCTGACTCCTGCAGCCGTCGCGGTTCCACGCGCAGGCTGCAAAGCAGCAGGGCATCAGCCATTTCACCGAAAATCATATGGAGGGCAAATGCGGGCACCGGGAAAAAAGTCGGGCGTCGCAAAACCTTTCCTATTGCTTTGGTCATCTCCACGTTTCTTACCGGGTTGGGCGATACGGTGTTGACCGGCCCGGAAAGACTTTCCGTGGCAATAGTGTATGAAATGGCGTGCGTGAGATCGTCGAGGGCAATCCAACTAACGAATTGACGTCCGTCGCCCAGCCTTCCGGCCACGCCCGCCTTAAAGGCCTGAAGCATGGCCTGCAAGGCGCCGCCCTTCGAG
>DASSJE010000075.1:0-4024 GCA_035691365.1 Terriglobia bacterium | reverse complement strand
GTAATCACCTCAAGGTACACGTCAGCGTCGCCATTGCAGTGCGCTCGGATGGCCGAGAAAAACGGCCTGTACCGCAGCAAAAGTGCTTTTAACCCGTCGTCCAAGGCCTCTGGGTTAATCGGAACACGTTTTGTTTCGTAGCTCCACAGTCGAGCTTTCGTCTCTTTTACGGTCGCGTCAGGTAGATTGGCGTGGTTCTGCAGTGCGCGAATCTGCGTTTCACTGCCGAGAATGCGAATATATGCCTCCATCTTCATATCATTCGCTCTCTATTGCTGCACCATTTTGGTACTCCCGGGCTACTCGATGTAGCCCAGGCCGCGCAGGCGCTTCTTGATCTCCTCTTCGGAGGCGGAGCTGCTCTCGGCGCCCAGGATCGCGGTTGTCTCCTTCTCCAGCGCGTGAATAATGAACTCGTCCACGGAGGCGTAGCCCGCCATCTCCGAGCACTTCTTCAGCTTTTCCAGCAAATCGTCTTCTATCTTAAGCTTGTAGCCAAACATGGCGGCCCTCCTTCAATGGCCTAGCGACGCGGTTTGGGACTGGGGCGCGGCTGGAGGCTGGAACACCGAATGACCCATCATACCGTGAGCGGGCGCGATTCGAAACTCGGCCAGGATGGTGGGGGCAATGTCGGTGAGGGCGGGTGACTGGGCGTCAATTTTGCGATTGCTGAGCAGCACGCCCGGCACCAGCGTGTAATCCATGCAGTGGTCGCCGCTCCAGGCATTGGTGTTGTCTTCGAATAGCTGGCGGGGAAAGGCGCCCAAGATGGTTTTCCAGCCGGCGCGGTAGCCGCGGTTATAACCCACGATGATGTCGGGAGCTTCTGGAGTATAAGGGCCGTGATAGACCTCTGCGGTGCGGCTCATACGTGTAATGGCGGGCAGGCCGGTGGAGGGATCGCGTACCGCCACTAGCTTGGAGCTGATCTCGCCGAGCAGTTCATTGGCCTCTCTGCCGGGCTGCACGATGCCATCTTTTTCGCGGCCTTTCAGATTCAGATAAAGGCCGTTAAGCCCCAGACCATAAGCCCGAGTGCGGCTCCAGTCCACGTTGGCAAAGTATTGTCCCTGCTCCTGGTCGGCTCCGGGCTTGAGCGCGAGGTAGCCGTTGTCGAGCAGCCAGGTGTTCAGGTTGAAAGACCGGTAGAAGGGCGCAAAGCCGTGATCGGAGAGGACCAGCAGGGTGGTGTTCGCATCGAGCGTGGGCAGCACCTTGCCCAGCACGCCGTCAATCTGCTCATAGAAGCTCTCCAGCGCGTTGCCATATTGCGTCGCCAGGGTGGGATCGTAGGCGGGATGGTGCGAATCCATCAGCCGCCACATCATGTGGCCATTCAGGTCGAGGCTGGAGAAGTAAAAGAAAAAGGTTCCGCGATGGAACTTGGGGAACTCCGCGTCGAAAATGCGGCGCTGCTCGGCGGCCACTTCGCGTGCCTGTTGCAAGTATTCGCCGTCGTCGAGGACGCCATCAGATAGCGCCTTGGTGTCTTCGGCGATGCCCTGGGTGTAGAAGTCGCCCACCTCGCGCCACAAGTCGCGGGAGAGGCTGGCGGGAGTGGAGAGCGGCAGGGCTGGATCAGCGGGGTCAATGTTGACCGGGGAAACGTAGAGCTGGAAGCGCGGGTGTACCTGCTTGAGGAAGAAGCGGCAGACGCCGCTTACGCTTTCCAGCCCTGGAATGAGCGAGAAGTCTACCTGCACCCAATCGCTCCATTCGCCTTCCCGCAGCACGAACTCGCGGTCCTGAATGGCAATCTTGGCCACGGGGGAAACCGGATCAACCGAAGCGGTGAACGGGACAAGCGCCGGCGGCCAGCCCTTGCGGAAGCTGTTCTTCGGGCCTTCGAGGTTGGCGGTGACGCGCCAGTTCTGGACCATTACGGGAATAATTTCGCCGCCTTCCACTTCGCCGGCCTGAACGGTGGGATCGTCAGTGTAGAAACTAAACGTGCCGTAGCCGCCGCGCAGGTCGGGCGTGCCCATGCCGGCCAGAGTTCTCGCCTTGGAGGCGCTGGGCGGGAAGTTGGCGGGCATATGGAAGACGCTGGTTGGAATGCCGTGCTCTTCCAGAATGTTCCAGAAAGGCTGGCCGTGGCGCAGGAGTTCGGCGGTGCCGCTGCCCAACGGGATCACCCAGGAGCCGAGGGTCAGGTTGTGCCTGGGCGCTTCCACCTTCGAGGTGGAAAGATAGGGCTGCATGGTGGCCGGGTCGCGGTGGATGAAATCGAAAATGCCATGACCGCCGGGATCGAGGCCGGTGGTCAGGTTGGACCAGGCGACCGGGCTTTGCGGGGGCGTGCTGGTAGTTAGCCGCCGAAACGAGCCCTGGCGCGCCAGGCGGGCGAAGTTGGGCATCTTGCCTTCCGCCATGAAGCGCTCCAGGAGTTGGGGGTCCATGCCGTCAATTCCCAGGATTATGAGCTTGTGGTCGCCCCGATACCGATTGCGCGCCGGCAGTTGCGAATAGAGCAGGCCAGCGGCGGCGCAGATGACGAGTCCGACCATGAGCCACTTAGTCCTGCTCACGGCTGGGCTCCGCTTTCAGGAAAGGGCCGGCGGCAGTAGGCGAAATGATGTACGGGAGACAACACACGTGCTTTTGGTTTGGGCGCTGGGAAGTCGAGATGCTTAGCTTTTAGTGCAAAGTGGCGGGCAAAGTCAAGGCGAGGCGTGCGCAACACGCGCTCAAGACCAGCCGATAATTATTGTTATCAACGTGATAACAACAACGAGTTGACCGGGGGCGGGGCTGACCCGCAGAATGAAACAATCCACTCAAGCGTCATCCGTCACCAGAGGCGGCCAAGGATTGCGCTGCCAGACGTGAATATGCCTGAGCGAGACGTTCCTGGTCGAACCAGGGAAAGGATAGAATGGCAACCACCACCGAGAGCATTACCGCCGAGAAATTCTCCCAATTGCAGCCACCGAAACGCTACTTGTTTGGCCCCGGGCCAACCCAGGTCCATCCGCGTGTTTACGAGGCCCTGGCCAAGCCCATCGTGAGCCACGTTGACCCCTATTTTTTCACCGTCATGGAAGACGTGCAGCGGCTGCTGAAGATGGTTTTCGGCGCCGAGCAGGGCGTCACGCTGGCAGTTTCCGGCACGGGCAGCGGCGGGATGGAGGCGGCGGTCTCCAATTTCGTGGAGCAGGGCATGAAGTGCGCCGTGTTTGCCAACGGATTTTTCTGCGACCGTATTGCGGAAATGGCCAAGCGGCACGGAGCCAGCGTCGTGCGCCTGGAGAAGCCCTGGGGCGGCACCTTCACGGATGAAGAGACGCGGGAGTTTATCGGCCGAGAAAAGCCCCAGGTGGTAGCTTACGTCCACGCGGAAACCTCCACCGGCGCCCTGCAGCCGGGCAAGGCCATTTGTTCCGCGGCGCATGAAGCGGGAGCGCTGGTGATCGCCGACTGTGTAACTTCGCTGGGTGGCTTGCCCGTTGAGGTAGACAAAACCGGAATTGACGTCGCCTATAGCTGCACCCAGAAGGGCTTGAGTTGCCCGCCGGGACTGGCGCCCATGGCGCTTTCCAAGCGGGCCATGGAGTGGCTAAACTGCCGCTCCTCCCCAGTTCCCAACTGGTATTTCGACCTGAAATTGATTTACGACTACTCCACGGTTTCCCACCGCTATCACCATACCGCGCCTATTTCCATGTTCTATGGCTTGCGCGAAGCTCTCGTGCTCGTGGCCGAGGAAGGTGCGGAGAAACGTTGGGAACGCCACCGGCGCTGCCACGAGATATTCGTGAAGGGAATCGAGGCGATGGGCCTGCGCTTGCATGTGCCCGAGGGGCGACGAATTCCCACTCTTAATACGGTGTGCGTGCCTGCGGGGGTGGACGACGCGAAAGTTCGCAAACGGCTGCTGGAAGGTCCGGGAATCGAGATCCAGGGCGGCTTCGGACAATTGGCGGGCAAGGTGTTCCGCATTGGCATCATGGGCCCGCTGGCCACGGATGAGAACGTGCAGTTTTTGCTGCGCGAATTCGGGCGGGCTTTGGCGGCCGAAGGT
>DASSJE010000074.1:0-5950 GCA_035691365.1 Terriglobia bacterium | reverse complement strand
ATTCAGGCGTCCTTAGGACTAGGACGCCTTTTCTCTTTTCTGGGCAACGGGTGCTGAAAGAATGGTGCGGGGGCGGGACGCCCCCGCGACAGCCGGCGAGGACGCCGGCGCTATGGTGCGTGGGCCCGCGTTACGTCCTCCTGTTGGTTCGCGACTCTCTTCCTAGAACTTTTCCTGGGTCACCCTACGGTATTTACCTGATGCTGTGACCCAGTAAGTTGGGGGATGCTCTCGTTCGGCGAAGTTACGCGATCGTGAACCGAGAGGACACGGTTTTCGGCGGCGCCCTTCGTTGCACCTTTCGATTTCCATTCACAGGCATCAACTGTACCAAGCAGAAGACCTGCTGGCCGGAGGTTTCCATTGATACGAACCATGCTTCAAGCCAAACTGCACCGCGCGCGCGTCACCCAGGCTTGCCTCGACTATGAGGGATCGTGCGGCATTGATGAAGAACTGCTGGAGCTATCGGGGATCCTGCCGAACCAATATATCGAGCTCTACAACGTCACCAATGGCGAGCGATTCTGTACCTACGCGATAAAGGGGAAACGCGGTTCGGGAGAGATTTCATTGAATGGGGCGGCGGCGCGAAAAGCGGCGATCGGAGACATTCTGATCATCTGCGCCTATTCGAGCTACAGCGAAGCGGAACTGGCGACGCACGAACCTGTCGTGGTTTTGATAAATGAGCAAAACCGGGCGCGCGAGGTGATTCGAGCAACCGCGGCGGTGCACTAAGGCGCGGCGTTCGGAGGTGCGGTGAGCGCGCCAGATTGCAGCAAAACGGGCCCGCCTTTGGTATAAGTATCGTGGGCGGGCCCATAGCTCAACGGTTAGAGCAGCAGACTCATAATCTGTTGGTTCCAGGTTCAAATCCTGGTGGGCCCACCAAACGGACCTGGGGCTTGCCATCGCACAGGCGAAGGTGCGACTGTCTGGTGTATTCCCTGGTTGATTATCTTGCGTGGTGCAGTTGCCGTCGCAGAGTTTCCGTAATCAGACCGACCAGCGCATAGGTAGCGGCATTCGCCGCCAGCGCTTCCCAAAGACTAACTGGGTAATGCCTGCCAGCGATCGCGATGGGGCAAGTTAAGCTGATGAGAGTGGAGACATCCCGCATTCGCTCGACGGTAGACGGGAAGGTTGCGATGGCAAACAGTGCCCATAAAGCCGCAACGATAAAGCCCGCACCGGCCCAGATAGCAATTCGATATTTCATGGTTCCACTCCTACAGGTTCATTCTACGCCAGTCGCGGCAGGACAATCGTGCTAGGACAATCGCGGCGAGAAGTCGGTTAGGGCCAGATAGGTGGAGTCAACTTTTTCCACGAGTTTGCCGTTGGCCTCGGATTTTTCTTTGACGGACTTCCACTCGGGGTCGTCCTGGAAGGATTTCCAGTTGGCGACTGCGGCTTCCCGGCTGGGATGTTGAAGAATGTAGATGAGGGTGTTGCTCTTGTCGGGCTCTTCCAGGGGTGTCCAATAGGCGAGGCTCTTCATCCCGTGGCGGTCGAAGATTTTCATAGTGTGATCGCGGAAGCGCGACAGCAAGTCGCCCAATTTTCCAGGAGCGGCATGATAGACGCGAAGTTCGTAGACGGCCGTCGTGGCCTGCATAGGATTGGCGTTGTCTTGCCGGGAAGCGGCCCAAAGGGATGCTGGGAGCAACGTTGCCGCGGGAAGCGCCTGGAGTAATGTTCGTCTTTTCACGGAAGGCATTCTAGCAGAGGAATAGAATTGCTCGCTCTGTAGTCTTAGCGGACCGAAAATGTCTGGTGGTGTACAGCATTTGCCGTATTTACCTCACTGATACGGCGCGTAGGGTGGAGATGCCCTTATCCAGCCGTCCGCAACTCCGCAAGCCCGCACTAGAGTCCCGGTCGAGCAACTTGCAAAGGGCCCATGGCGGCTGATGTCTTTCACAATCCTGATTGTCGACGATAGCGACCTAATCCGGCACGCACTGCGGTCTTGCATCGAAAAAAATACCGAGTGGCAGATCTGCGGTGAGGCGGAGAACGGTCAAGTGGCCGTGGATAAAGTTCAGGAACTGAGCCCGAATGTCGTGATCATGGATTTCCAGATGCCGGTGATGAACGGGATTGACGCCGCACGGCGGATCACCAAGTCTGCTCCGAACACGGCAATCGTAATGCTGACCATGCACAACGGGGAACAGCTTCGGCGGGAAGCGCAGTCTGCCGGAATCCAAGAGGTGCTCTCCAAATCGGAGAGCGTGGCGGATCACCTGCTGGCCGCGCTCAGGAAGGTTTGTGCCGGGTCTCAGAAGATCATCCCAGGGCCGGCGAACTGACGACCAAAAATTCGGCGCGACAGCGTTCACAAGAAGCCAGCCCAGTCAGGATGTTGCCCAGGTGCCTTCGAAACCTGGGGCACCAAAAACTCGCTGTTTCGGCGCCCCAAGATCCTGTGTTTCCGTGCATCAGCGAGTTGCGACCAGCTCTGCCACCTCATTTCCATGGAAAATGTCATGTGTATGGTCATTACTGGCAATGTAGATCTGATGAAGCACGTGTTGGCCGTTATTCAGGTTAAAGATGAAATTGCTGCGTTCGGGACGTACGGACGGGCTCAGCCATATATTGTTGTTAGTGACTGTCGTGACATACTCGGGTTCATCCAAGTTTTGAATCAGAAGCCGACGTCCCATGTCGTGTGTACGCACTGCATAGTTCCCGGCAGGAAGCGTCTGACCGTTCACCACGAAATCAAAGGGCACGTAGGTTGTGGAGACGGTCGTCCACGCGTTTCCAGCAATCGCTGATTCTGCAAGAAGCAGGCACAGCGCTGCCAAGATTAACCACAGAGTTTTCATGGGTCCCCCTTTCTGGGAATCCTTTCCTTTTCTGCACCTCTCGGCGAAGGAAGCAAACCTGTTTCATGTCATCGTTCGTTTGCCATTCGTAGTTCGCCTCTTGACCGGATGGAGAGGCACCCGGAATTAAGAGGCGCGGTTGCGTCTCGCCTCAGGGGTGTTGCCGTACCGCAGGGGAACAGCCCTTGGAGAAGGCGAGAACGTAGACAGCCATAATGCTATGCGGAAGGTAAGTTCTGGTCAGTGACACAGGTCACATCGATGGGAGTGTTGAGAACCCAAAATGGACCGGTGCCAGAAAGGCGCAATGGTACTCATCGGACTGTTTATTCCAACAAAATCGCCCTCGAGGGCAACGCTTAGTGCCGCGCGACGACGACGATCATAAAAGTCCCCGGCTTGGCGGCGGGACGAGTTCCTGGTTTGGCCTCCTCAAATTCGGCGGTGGGCAAATAGACCTTGTGGTTCTCGGGGTCGATATCCATGGTCTTGGCGCCGACTGCCGTGGTCACGGTTTGCTGGACTTCCCACTTGCCGGAGGTCTCGCCGGCCACTACGAGCTTGCCGTCGCGGCAACTGGCGAATGCCTGGTGACCGTCATAGCGGGTCGCATCCACGCCGGCGCCGATGGGGAGATCCGCCAGAACCTTGCCGTCGTCGGCACTCATCACGATCAACTTCTGCGGCTTGCGGCATCCGACAAAAAGGCGGTGCTTCTCGGGGTCGATGGCCATTCCCACCGGGGAGCCGCCGGGAGCGACCGGCCAATGCGCCAGGACTTTGCGGGCGTTGATGTCGACCACGGCAACCTGGTCCTTGTCCTCGAGATTGACGTAGATCTTGCCTGCACCATCGGAGGCGAGAAACTCGGGTTTGCCGCCTAATTCAATCGGAGGGTCGATGGTGGCAGTTTTGGGATCGGCATCGGGCTTCAAGGTCATCAGGACGCCGTTGTCGCCGGAGACGACCAGCACAAGGCCGCTAGCTTTGTCGTAAATGATGCCGTCGGCGTCCGGTTGCGCCTTGACCGTGCCCAGGACAGCATTGGTCTTGAGATCAAAGATCACGACTGAGCCCTCGCCATCGCTGATGAATCCTCGTCCGGCCTCGGGAGCCAGGGCGACGCCGTGGTTGTGCTTCTGGCCGGGAATGTCGGCGAGCGTCTTGCCCGAATCGGCGTCAATGACCATGGTGTGGGTGCTTCTGGGGACGTACAGGCGGTGATTCTTGGCGTCAAGGGTGATGTAGTCCATGCCGCCTTCGCCACCGATGTGAAATGTCTTTTCGACGGCCCAGGTGCCTTGCGCGGCGGCGCGTCCGCCGAGTGTGAACAGCACTGATGCAATCAGAAAGCTGGCAAATACATTGCGAATGCGCATGAGATCCTCCTGTGTTGAGCCAGACGAGAAGGCGACGGGATATAAGCTCGATTCAGGCTACAGGTTGAAGATGAAAGGAACCTGAAGGGGTTCTAAGAATTGGGCGCATGAGGAATGGGACCGGCTCTGCGCATAAAAGAAACGTCACTCGATCGCCGGAAAAGGCGAGAAGGGTGGAGCATCCGACACAAAGAGAGTGAAATTACACCTTGGTAACTGGAGCACCTCGCCCCCGGGAGAGAAAATAGAAATTCCCATGAACCAGGAAACGATTGCACAGGTCCGAGCCAAAGCGGTACTGCTTTACGAAGGCGCACGAGGGTGGGGCGCTCGTATCCCGGTCAAGGCTCGGGTGGTGCTGGGACTGTTTTTGGTCGCCGCCGTGCTCATGGCGGTACATACTGCGATGACCGCAAAGGATGCCAGCCTGCACTTGAAGGTGCAGCACGGCTTTCATAACGCGCAGATCCAGATCTGGGTGGATGACGATCTCGCCTATTCGGGTAAAGTCACCGGCTCGACCAAGAAAAAATTCGGCTTGATTCCCACGGATTCCGTGCAGGGCAGTTTGTCTCAGATTATTCCGGTGCGCTCCGGTTCGCATAAGGTGCGGGTGCGAATCGAGCCCGATGACGCGGCGATGCAGGAAGATGCAATCAGCGGGGACTTCGACCATAATACCGAGCGCGATCTCTCTGTTTCGGCTCGGCAAAGCAGGCTGGCGCTGTCCTGGCAAGGGATGAGCAGGTCTCCGGTTGAAAGCTCTTCCAACTTTGAATGGCTGTCGCGGTACGCCAGTTCGCTGCTGCTGACCATTGGAGGATCGATCATGTCGGCGCTTACCGGATATGCGATCCGGGAGCTGCCGGGGCGACTCCGGGCAGCGTCCGCGGCGCCCAAGCCGGAGATTGGTCCTAAGTAATCTTCTGGCAAGTACTTAGTCTTACGACAACTTTATTCCTGAGGCCCGTGGGGTAGATTTTCGCGGCCGAAATCGCCATCCACAAAGGTAAATATTGGCATCTGAATTACGCGATTTTAGATCGCGGCTCGCGCCATTGCCCGAGTGTAGTGGCGGCGAACATAGCGTGCGACGTTCGGGCGGGCCATTTCAGGAGGATGACTTATGAGGAAGATGGCAGTAGCAAGTCTGATGGCAATGGTTCTATTTTCGTGGGCAGCTTGGGCCCAGGAAAAATCGAAGGCGGAAAAAATCACGAACGGCCCGTTAGTCAAGGAAACCACGAAAACCTCAGCGGAAATTGCATGGTCCACGGATGCTCCGGGCAGCAGCGTAGTGAAGTATGGGACGAGCCCGAACGCGTTGACGCAAACCGCGGAAAAACCGTGGGGTGGCACCAAGGAACCGAACGGCGACTACAACCACACCGTCTGGGTGAAAAATCTGAAACCTAACACGACCTACTACTACAAGGTTAAGACGGGGCAAGGGAAAGGCACTGGGACCGAAGCGGATAGCAAGACGGAAGAGTTTCGGACCAAGTAGGATCGAGCCGCCCTCCGCCGCGGTTCTTGCTTCTGAGTGTGCGAGCAAGTTGATTGAAAGGATGCCCGCTATCCGCCAAGGCGGGCTTTTCTTTTGTAGGAATAAAGACCTTGCCTCAGGCCTGGGGCTGATCCTGAGATTGCTTGCTGAAAAAACCGCCCGGCTGTCCGGGTAACGATCCCTTTTGTAGCTGGGGGAACCTAGGGGCGGTGTACGGCTGCCGA
>DASSJE010000073.1:0-10747 GCA_035691365.1 Terriglobia bacterium | reverse complement strand
CCCAGCGGAAACCCGCATTTCCTAATTCACAATTTATAGTTGTTTTTCAAACTCTCGATCAACCAATCACTCAATTTTTCCAAGGTTGTATTCATGATTAATAATTTGCAATTCATAATTGTTTAGTTAATCGCCATTCACCAATCACAGATCGTCAATGGCGGTATAAAGCCGCCCGCGCTTGCTCCTACGAAATATGTATGCCCGCCTGAACGCGCGCTACAATTCCGCGCTCAAGGCCGCGCCGATGGCCGCCACGAGGCGGTTCCAATCTTCAGTCTCCTCGCGCAGGCGATTCCTCCCCGCCGCTGTGAGCTCGTAGAACTTGGCCCGCTGGTTGTTCTCTGAGATCCCCCATTGCGCTTTCAGCATTCCCTGGCGGACAAGGCGGAAGAGAGCCGGGTAGAGCGCTCCCTGCTCGATGACCAGGGCGCCTTTTGAAATCTGCCCGATCCGCAGCAGGATCCCGTAGCCGTGCAACCGCCCCAGCGAAACCGCCTTGAGGATCAGAACATCAAGCGTGCCGGGAAGGATTCGAGTTGGAGTGTCCATGGTAGCACCTAAGATAATTAGGACTATAGAATCTGGTAATCAAGGTTGTCAAGGGTGAATCTCGGGCGTTCAATCTCTGATTTGCCCGCTTAGGGCCAAAGCGTCAGAGGCGAGGTGCCACGCGGCAAAAGAAAACCCGGCCGGATGGCCGGGTTTTCGACCCACTAACAGAACTGCTATCTTTACGATGAGGAAAATAAGCGGCGAGGGAATAATTGCCGCTGTAGCCGCCCCTTACTGGCCCGACTTCTGGCCCTCTTTTGCACCCTTCTTCTTGGCGTGCTTCACGTGCTTTTTGGACTGAGTCGTAGTGTGGTGCTTCTTGGTGTGCTTCTTCGCAGCAAAAACCGGCATCGACAGGGTCGTGGCCATAGCGATAGCTGCAATCAATGTGAAAAACTTCTTCATGGGTTCTAGAACCTCCAATCAAAAATAACTACTGGAGGTGCTGTAGCAAGGCATATTCCAAAGGTATGCTGCCGGTGAAAGGATGTAATCCAACTCCTGTCATTACAATTTTTTAAGTTCTCGGGCTGGAGTTTGGAAAAAAGCTTACAATGGGTCACTTTTCGTCTGGTTACACCATATGGTGCAGGTCATACACGTTTTCGGGTAGCAACTCCGTGGCGGGCTGCTGAACTTCCGAGCCAGAACCCGCCTTTGGCTAGGGCACCTTCAGATTCCAATCTCGGCTGTCCCACTGCGTCACAAGGACCTTTCAATCCCCTGACTCAATGATGTGATAAACAAGAACCAAGGCGTCTTCTTTGGGATTCTGATAATAGTCTTTCCGGCGGTCCTGCAACACAAAACCAAAAGAGCGGTAGAGTTCCAGTGCCGGGAAATTGGACTCCCTGACCTCGAGGAAGAGTCTGTCAACCCGCACACGGGACAATAGTCGGCAGGCTTCCTGGAGCAATTCCCTACCGATGCCTCGGCGCCGGTATGCGGGTGCAATTCCCAGGTTCCAAATCTCTGCTTCCCCGTCCAGGCGATAGAAGGCAAGGAATCCCAGAATGCTCGGCAGCATTTGACCGTCTTGCTCGGCCACAAGGATCGCTCCCCTGGGGTCCGCGGCCAGTTGCTCATAATCGCGCGCTCCCCAGACTCCCACGCCCTTGCAAGCCCTATGGATTTTCAGAACCGCGTTCAGATCGTCCTGTGCAAATAGCCTGATTTTTATTCCGCCCGAATGATTGTGCATAGAGGAATCGGAAAGATTTTGCGGCTTTCGCCAGTAGAGTAAAGCACCGGATTTTCCAGGTCAGCTTCCTGCCTTTGCCGCCGGGGCACGCCAATTCATTTCAGCGTCTGAATGCCGAATGTAACAGGCGTCGAGACCATCAGATGAGGGCTTTTCGCCCTGTTCGCAGGCGCGAAGGGCGACTCTGGCAATGGCCTCCAGCAGGACTCCCGGAACTTCAATCCCGAGCAGATCGTGCGGCAGGTCCTCACGAAGAGAGCGTGCCTTCAGGTCGTGTGCCCGTGTGATGAAAGCAATTGTCCCGCCCATGAACGTTCGGCATTGTCCGCCCTGTCTGAGTGCATCCAGCATAGCCTGAAAGCGTTCAGGACGCACCAATTGGCTCGGGCCAGCGGCTTCCAAACAGGATTGAGTGCCTCCGGGTTCAACCGTTCTTCGGTAGAAGCCGGCGAAAAATTCGCCGCGGCGCGCGTCAACAACAGGGACGGCCCAATCGGCATGTGGATGGGCCTGCTCAACCATGGCCTCCAGCAGGTTCACTCCCTTGGCGGGACTTCGAAAAGCCCTGGCCCAGCCCTGCACCGCTGCCAGCCCCACGCGAATTCCTGTGAATGAACCTGGCCCGTTGCACACGGCGAAAAGGTCGATATCGGGAAAGCCCATCCGGGCCTGCGCGAGTGCGCGGTCCACCAGCTCAAACAGCGTCACGGCGTATCGCGAGGCAGGTTCGCTGTTCAGGGCGATGGCCAGGCATTCTTTCTGATCGTAAACCGCAGCCCCGCCATGTTCACTGGTTGTGTCGATTGCCAGAATTCGCATTTTGAATCATTATACCCGCCCCGTCTGCATCCAACAGTCATTTCCTGAAGCCCAAAAAGCCCGAGGATTGCCCGAATTTTCATATGTTCCGGAGCTCTTCTTCGTTGAGCCCGAAATAGTGGCCGATTTCATGCAGCAGGGTATCGCGAATCTGCTGCTCGACCTGTTTTTCATTCGAGCAGATCGCCTCGATGTTCTTCTGGTACAGGAAGATGTGATCCGGAGGGTCAGCAGAAAAGACGCTCTTCAGGGTCCGCGGAACGCCCGAGAAAAGCCCCAGCAACAGCCCGCCCCGATAAGGTTCCCGGGGAGGCGAATCCTCTACAATTATGGCAAGGTTCGACAACCTGCTGCGGAATGGCTCAGGCAGATTGTCCAGAACCTCGCCCACCAGTCGTTCGAAACGCTCACGTTCCACGGAACCATTGTACATGCCGGGGAGTTCCGAGAGTGTCCATCTTGAAACATCGGGGCCGCTGACCACAGCCTAAAGCCGGGAAGAAGTCCCGGCGGTTATGCTAGAATGGCAACTAATGCGGCCGGCCGTTATTTTCCCAGCGCTATCCCATTCTGACTTCGTGGTTCCCGGGTGGGAGCGGGCGTTTAGGACCGCCAGAGCTTTCTTATGCCAACACTCTCATTGAATCGGCCCGCCCTCACGGAAATGATTGGTCGGATGGCCCATGCCATGCGGCAGGAATCGGCGCCGTGTGCCGGCGTCGAGCCCGCCCCGGAGAGTTCGCCGGACCTCCGTACCCTGGCGCGCATCATTGACCACACCATGCTGCGCCCGCAGGCAACTTCGGATGAACTGGACTGGTTCTGCCGCGAAGCGGTGTCTCTGGGCGTTGGGGCCATCTCCATCCACCAGACGTGGGTCCCACGTGCCGTCAAGATTTTGCGTGGGACCGGAATCAAGGTGGGGAGCGTCGTGGGATTTCCTTTCGGCGCCACTCACCCCTCGGTAAAGCGTGCGGAGGCTGAAGTGTCCATTCGGGCAGGCGCCGAAGAGCTGGATATGGTGATGAACGTTGGAGCTTTGCGCTCGGGAAACCTTGACGGGGCTCTCAGCGATATCCGAGGCGTCGCAGACATCGCGCATGATGCATGCTGTATCCTAAAGGTGATCCTGGAGAATGCTTACCTTTCTGATGAGCAGAAGGTCACAGCCTGTCGGCTGGCGAAGCAGGCGGGCGCAGACTACGTGAAAACCTCAACGGGGTTGGGACCGTCGGGCGCAACGGCGGATGATGTGCGGTTGATGCGCAACGCCGTTGGAACGCAGATGGGCGTCAAGGCAGCCGGAGGCATCCGGTCGCTCGGGGACGCCGTGAGGATGCTCGAAGCCGGTGCGGACCGGCTTGGAACGAGCGCCTCAGCTGCCATTCTGGCGGAAGCCGCCAGCCGCGTGGGCTAATCCATGACTCAAGTTGTGAAATCACCGGTACGCCCCCTCGGGGCAACTGAACTGTTGACCCTGCTGATGGAAGTGAGCGAGCAGATCACTTCCACGCTCGACCTAGAAGTTTTGATGGTGCGCATCGCCCAATTGGTGAAGCGCGTCATCAACTACAACGTTTTCGCCATCCTGCTGCTGAACGAGAAGACACAGGTGCTGAGGATCCGGTCCAGCGTCGGCCATCCGGAGGAACGGGTCCGGGAACTTCGGATCAAAGTAGGCGAAGGCATTGTGGGACGCGCGGCGCTGGAACGCCGGTCGATTCTGGTGAACGACGTCCAGAACGAACCCACCTACATCGAGTCAATGCCCACCATCCGGTCTGAACTGGCAGTTCCGCTGATCCTGAAGAACCGCGTGATCGGTGTCATTGACCTGGAAGCGGACACACCCGACTTCTTTACCGATCAGCACGTCAATCTGCTGGAGCTTCTGGCCGGTCGCATGGCCATGGCCATTGAGAACGCCCGGCTCTATCGGCGCAGCCTTCGCCAGGCCCGGACGCTGCAACTCCTGAACGAAATCAGCCGCGAGCTGAGCTCTGTGCTGGTGCTGAATGAGCTGCTTCGCAAAGTGGGGACCCTGACCAAGCGCCTCGTGAATTATCACCGCTTCAGCATCATGCTGGCGGATGAGCAGGCAAAGACCTTCAATTCCGTCCTGACGCTGCGCCAGGATGAGAGCCTGCCGGACAAGACAACCGTCCGCTTTGGGCAGGGAATCGTGGGAGCGGCCGCCGAATCGCGGGAACCGGTGGTGGCACCCGATGTCAGCCTTGATCCGCGTTACCTCCGCATTAATCCTGACACAAAGTCAGAGATGGCGGTGCCGCTGATCTACCACGGCCGCGTGATCGGCATGGTGGACCTGGAAAGCCCTGCCTCGAATTACTTTACAGAGGAGCACGTCCGGATTTTTTCCACCCTGGCGCCCCAGATTGCTATTGCCATCGAAAACGCCCGGCTCTATGAGCGGGTGTTGCGAAGCGAGTCGCGGCTGGAGCGCGACCTGAAAAGCGCGCAGGAAATCCAGATGCACCTGATGCCCGGAACTTCGCCCAACGTCACCGGACTCGAGATTGATCTGCGCTTCCAGCCCGCGCGGCAACTGGGCGGCGATCTCTATGACTTTCTGAATTACGGGAAGGACCGCCACTTGCTGGCCGTCGGCGACGTCAGCGGCAAGGGAGCGCCGGCTGCTCTTTACGGGGCGCTCGCCGGAGGCATTCTGAGGAGTATGGCTCCCCTTCGCCTTCCGGTCCCCCAGCTCCTTCGCCGGCTGAATGGAACGCTGCTGGAACGCAGAGTGGAAGGCCACTTTATCACCCTGGTCTGTGCGGTGTGGGAACCCCAAAACATGGCGCTGCGCCTGGCCAACGCCGGCATGCCGCTGCCGGTCCTCATCCGGGACGGACGATCGCGCCAAATTCAAGTTGAAGGAATTCCGCTGGGCCTGCTGGAACACACGGAATACCAGGAGGTTTCTCTCCAGCTGAAAAAGGGAGATCTTTTGGCGTTTTTCTCGGACGGCCTGGTCGAGGCCATGGATCCGGAGCTTCATGAATTTGGCGCGCGACATCTGGCAAACCTGCTGCGCGATAACGCCAATCGCCCGCTGCGGGAAATCATTGATATACTTTTCGGCGAAATCGGGCGTTTTGAAGCCGGGCGGCCTCAGCGGGATGACCAGACACTTGTTCTGGCCCGGGTGCGCTGAGACAGGCGCCGGCCCATGCAACCCCGCAGCATCAGCGCCAACACCGGCAGGATAGAAAAAAAACAGAACAACAACAATGGAACACTTCCAATACGTCGAAAACAAGCTTCATTGCGAGGGCGTGCCGTTGACCGAACTGGCCGCGAGGTTCGGAACGCCCGCCTATGTCTACAGCCGCTCGACCATTGAAGAAAACTTCAGCCACATCGAGGGCCGGCTGGCGGACATTCCAAACCTGATTTGCTATTCAGTGAAGGCTAATTCCAACCTCAAGATCCTGAACCTGCTGCGGCAGGCCGGCGCTGGCTTTGACATCGTTTCCCGGGGTGAGCTGGCCCGGGTGCTCAAAGTGGGAGCCCGGCCGGACACAGTAGTATTTTCCGGAGTGGGAAAGGACGAAACGGAAATCGACGCCGCTCTTGCCGCCGGCATCCTGATGTTCAACGTGGAATCGGCGGGAGAGTTGGAAGCCATCGCGCGCCGCGCGCGCCACCTCCAGAAGCGCGGCAATATTTCCATCCGTGTTAATCCCGACGTCGAGGCGGACACGCACCCTTACATCTCAACCGGACAGTTCATCCACAAGTTCGGGGTGCCCAAGGACCAGGCCCTCGACCTCTTCCGGCGTGCTGTCACCATTCCGGAACTGCGGGTGCGCGGCATTGCCTGCCACATTGGTTCGCAAATCCTCGACGTCGATCCTTTCGTCAAGGCGCTGGAAGAAATTCTGGAGCTGGCGCGGACGCTTGACCGTGACGGCATCCGACTGGAGTTTCTGGATCTTGGCGGCGGCTACGGCATTCGATACGTGGATGAAAATCCGCTGGAAATGGACCGGCTGACGGCAGAACTGAAGAAGCGGCTTGCCGAAACTCCCTATTGCCTGATTCTGGAGCCTGGGCGCGCGCTGGTGGGGAACGCCGGGGCCCTGCTCACGCGTGTTCTTTACATCAAGAACACCGGGAAAAAACATTTTGTAGTGGTTGACGCCGGCATGAACGACCTGATGCGCCCCACGCTTTACGGCTCATTGCACCAGATTGTGCCCGTCGAGCGCCGTACCGAAAAGACTTTCCTGGCGGACGTGGTGGGGCCGCTTTGTGAGACCGGAGACTTCCTGGCTCGCGACCGCGACCTGCCCTGCGTTGAGCCGGGAGACCTGGTGGCCGTGATGACTGCCGGCGCCTACGGCTACGTCCTTTCCTCGAATTACAATTCCCGGCCCCGACCGCTTGAGGTGATGGTAGCCCGCAACCAGGTGGAATTAATCCGCCCTCGCGAAAGGCTGGAAGATTTGATGGCGGGAGAAATCCTCTAACCGCCGTAATAGCAACTTCGCATTCAGCCAGCGCTTCCATCCAGCACGTTTTTTCTACCGCTCTCCCCACTTGAGCTTCTGGCGAAGGATTTCGTAATAGTTTCGATGAGGCGGCTGGATCAGTTCGACGTAGGAATCGGACTTGCGCACACGAATGATGTCTTCGCTATGTGTTGCGATGCCCACCTGGCCGTCGACAGTGAGGTAAGCGGCTTCGCGCTGGCTCTTCACCACAATCTCAATCAGAGCGGTATCGCGGAGCACCAAAGGGCGGTTGGTGAGCGTGTGCGCGCAGATGGGAGTGACAATAAAAGCTTCGACGGAAGGCGACACCACGGGGCCGCCCGCCGCCAGCGAGTAGGCCGTGGAGCCGGTCGGCGTTGAAACGATCAGCCCGTCGGATTTGTAATTAGAAATGAACTCTCCGTCGGCATATACTTCAAAATCCTGGATCCGAGCGATGGCTCCTTTGTTCAGCACCACATCGTTCAAGGCCCGGAAAGTGGAGAGAGCTTCGTCCGCTCGGACCAGCTCGCCCTCAATCTGCACACGCCGCTCGGAACAATAGTGGCCGGACAACACGCCTTCCAGCGCCGAATACATCTCATCCTGAGTGATGACCGTAAGGAAGCCCAGGTCACCCAGATTGACTGCAAAAATGGGGACCTCGTGCCGGTAGAGCGCACGGGCGGCAGCCAGCAGCGTGCCATCGCCTCCCAGCACAATCAGCAGATCCACCTTTCCCGGAAGCTCATTGCGGGTAAGGCATTTTTCCGAACTCTCCAGGATGGAACCCGTTTCCTTATCGATGGAAACTTCGATGTTGCGCTCGCGAAGCCACCCCACCAGTTGTGGAACAATCTGCCGAATCTCTGCTTTTTTGGGCTTTGAAACAATTCCGATTTTCTTGATCGTCATAAGGGCCAGAAGTCATCGTGGAATGACGATGGGCCCCGCTGCCGCCCATCGTTGATAAACCATTCTAGACATTTTGGGGCCAAATAGCATGCAGGAAAAATTCACGGTTTCCTTCGGCTCCCATCAAGGCGCTTTCAACGCGTCCAATTTCAGTGAACCCCAAGTCGGCGATTTTCCGCAACACCTTTTGAATGGCTTCCTCGTGCAAACGTGGGTCGCGCACAATGCCGCCCTTGCCAACCTGCCCGAAACCCACTTCGAACTGCGGCTTCACCAGCACCAGGAGATCGGCGCCCTTTTCAAGCAGGGGAGGAAGCACTGGGAGAATCAATGTGGAGGAAATAAATGATACGTCCATGGTGGCCAGCGCCACGAGCGTTCCAATCTGGTCAATGCCCAGGTAGCGGGCGTTGGTTTGCTCCACCACTCTTACGCGCGAATCCTGGCGCAGCTTCCAGTCAAGCTGGTTGGTCCCCGCATCCACGGCAAACACCCGGGCTGCCCCGCGTTGAAGCAGACAGTCCGTGAAGCCGCCTGTAGACGCGCCGATGTCCAGGCAGATTTTGCCTTCGGGATCCGCACCAAAGTGATCGAGCGCCGCCTCAAGCTTGAACCCTGCCCGGCTGACGTAGCGGAGCGGTTCACCCAGCATGCGCAGCCGTGCCTCAGAACTAACGGTTGTTCCGCATTTTTCAATTTTCTGATCATTCACCAGCACCTGGCCGGCAAGGATCAGCGCCTGGGCCTTCTGGCGTGACTCCGCGAGACCACGCTCCACCAGAAGCCGGTCGAGCCGGATTTTTTGCAGCCGGTGTTGATTCATCTTCCAAAGATTAACCGGAGGGTTCGGGGAAATAAAGGTCATGTTCCAATCTATGGATTGGTCAGATTGGGTAATCTGTTTTTGATATTTTGGAATTCGCCATAATTTCCGTGTTCCTGCGTGGGGTTTTTGAGGTAATATCGCTGGCGCAAATTTCATCCCAGCACTTTTGCGGTGGGCGCAACGGCGGGAACGGGCTGGAGCACTCTTAATCTTTAATCTAATTGGTGGCTGGGTAGGAGGAAGTCCATGCGGGAATATCGGATGACGAGAAGGAATTACCTGAAGCTCATGGGAGTTGGAGGCACCATGGCTGCGGTGGGCGCCGCGTCTGCGTGCACTTCGGGCCAGCCTCCGGCGCCCCAACAGGAAAAGGCCGACGGTCCGGGCGAGCCGGCGTCCGCGGTGGCGGACCGCGAAAGGCGCATGCAGTGGTGGCACGCGGCAAGATTCGGCATGTTCATTCACTGGGGGCTTTACAGCGTGATCGGGCAGCACGAATGGGCCATGGAGAAAGAAGGGATCCCAATTCCGCAATACCAGTTGCTGGCCAAACGCTTTAATCCCAAGCCCAACGCCGCTCGTGACTGGGCGAAGCTGGCCAGGCGGGCCGGGCAGAAGTACATGGTGATGACGACCAAGCATCATGAAGGGTTCTGCCTCTTCGACACCAAGTTGACGGATTATTGTGCTCCCAAGCAGGCCGCCGGTCGCGACCTGGTGAAAGAATACGTTGAGGCCGCACGCGCCGAGGGATTACGGGTGGGCTTCTACTATTCGCTGATGGACTGGCACCATCCGGACGGGGCGCTCTGCGCTACGGACGAGGCCGCGCGCAATCGGTTTGTGGATTACACCCACGGCCTGGTTCGTGAATTGATGACGAACTACGGCAAGATTGACGTTTTGTGGTACGACGTTGATTGGCCCCTGACCGCCGAGCAGTGGGAATCGAAAAAGATGAATGACATGGTCTTCAAGCTGCAGCCGGACATCATTGTAAACAATCGCAACGGGTTGCCGGGGGACTTTTCAACTCCTGAGCAGCATATCAGCGCCTCAGAAAAAGGCCGCGCATGGGAAACCTGCATGACGATGAACGACAGTTGGGGCTATCAGAAGGCGGACGATGACTTCAAGTCTCCCAAGACCATCGTGCGCAACCTCATCACCTGTGCGAAAGGCGGAGGAAACTATCTGCTGAATATCGGTCCCAGGCCGGACGGCTCTGTGCCGGAAGAAGAAGTTAGCACGCTTGAAGCTGTGGGCAAATGGATGGACAAGAACGGCCCGACCATCTACGAGGCAGAGCGTTGCGATGCGGAGGCGACGACTTACGCGAATTTTACGCGGAAAGGAAACACGCTTTACATCCACGTACACTTCTGGCCTGACACGACCCCGGCGGCTGGCTGGTTGTCATTCTTCCAGCCTCAAACAGTGGTGGCCATTGGCGGGCTGCGGACCCAGGTGAAGTCAGCGAAACTGTTCGCTTCCGGCAGGAAGGTGAACTTCAGGCAGGACGATATCTCCATCCAGTTTACGGGGCTGCCCATCAAAGCGCCTGATGATCCCGTCACTGTGATTGAGGCGGAGTGCGAATCTGAACCCACGGTGGACGGTCTCTACGTGCGTGAACATCGCAAGCGCTACAAGGTGGGGGTCTAATCAGACAGAACGCCCGCTCTGGAATGAAACCCCGTAGAGCGAGCTTACCCATGAAAAGTCTGGTGCATGGGGGCTTGCTCTGGATGGGGCGTAGGCGCGATCAAAGGTTGAACAGAATTTTAAGGCTATTGTCAGGGTCGTGCATCTTGCGGAGACCCTCCTCGATTTCCTTGAGAGGCAGGCGGTCCGTTACCACACTCTTCACATCGATGGAGTCCTGCTCCAGCAGGGAGATGGCAACCCGAAAATCATTGGGGGTGTAAACGCGCG
>DASSJE010000072.1:0-3724 GCA_035691365.1 Terriglobia bacterium | reverse complement strand
GCAATATTAAACACCTGCTGATTGTTGATGATCACCGTGGAACCCGGTTCCGTGCGGCCAACCACTTCCGCCACGCGCCCGTGCTGGGTGATGCTGGTGATTTCAAGAAACGCCTGGTGGGTCTCTGAAATCTGCTGAACCAGATCGAACCGGTTGGGCGTGGAGGGCTGGCTTTCGTTCCCGTTCCCGTCAATCGACTTCACCAGCCAATAGTAAACTCCTTCATCAAGCCCGGACACTACCGTCGAGGTTCCCTCCACTTTCCGGTTCACCACAAGATTTGAAAACATGCCGGAGGGAGAAATCTCCAGCACGTAACCCCTGGCCCCTTCCACCGTCGCCCATTCGAATCCGATCTGCGTGGCCTGGGGGTTGCGCACCACATTCAGCGCCATATTGGCGGGCGAAACCAGCCCGGGAGGCGCAATCACCTTCTGCCGAACCAGTCCCGGCTGTTTCGAGGAGAAGGCGACCTTTTCATACTGCCCCAACTGCAACGTGGTTGACCCGCGAGTCACCTGGGCATCGCCGTGGTCCATCGTCATCTGGTGAATGTTCCTCTTCGGATCGTTCTGCACTACGGCCCGGCTTTCCTCGCCCAGGTTGGCCATGGCGTCCGCAAATGTCACCTTAGAGGTCGAGCCCGGAACTTCAAATTTCCCCGTAGACAGGTCCACGGTCCCGGAAGTCACCTGCACGGCCACACGCGTTGCCCGTGTCACCGGGTCTTCACCGCTTTCCTCTACCGCGATCAGGGAATCCGGTTTAATCACGTAATTGGTTCCGTCTGCAAAAATGATTCTGGCCACTCCGTCACTACCGGTCTGGATAAAGTCTCCGGTCACAAGGTCTGTATTGTAATTGGCCTGCACCCATTGTGGCGACTGCGCCTTTTTCACTCGGACCGTCCCGTCCAGATTCACAAAATGGGCGTCGCGTTTTGAAGGCGCTACGCTTGCCGCGTTATCTCCCCCCACCCTTGCCGTCAGCACGTGGAGCGCTCCCCGGGCTTTCCTGGCAAAATAGTTGGGAGCAATGAGGTAAAGGACGAAGCTCACTGCAACAAGCGCCAGGACAGCATAAAAAGCGATCGTGCGATAACTGATAGTTGTCCATTCGACCTCGACTTTACGTCCTTGCTCGGGGCCTGGTACCCGTGATTTTCGGCTCATCCGGCCAATACCCTAGAGCATTCTTGACCAAAGGGCAGGCTGGGTCAAGAAGTTTTCCCTTTCATCGCGTGCCGTTGCCATTCTCAACCCGGTTCCCTCCAGTCCGCTCACTCCTTTCAGTTGTTCGCCCTTTCGGGCTGGCATATAATAGTTAAGATCGACACTAAACGTCCGGAGCAATAATGTTCAGACTCTTTGATAAACACCACGCAGCGATCTACAAGTGGGTCATGGCGTTCTTTCTTGCGATCGTTTCGATTGGTATGATCCTGGTTTTTACCCCCCTCGGAGGAGGCGGAGATACGACCCTGAGTTCGTCCGACGTTCTTGCCAGCGTGGGTGGGACCAAAATCACCATGCAGGAGCTCAGGCAAACCATTGACAATCGTTTGCGCAACTCCTCGCTGGGAAGCGACCCCCACATCATCCCCGCCATTGCTGGCACCATGCTGGATGACATGGTCCTGCGCCAGGCAATGGTGATGCAGGCCAGGAAGATGGGCCTGGAGGTTTCCGGCCAGGAGCTGATGGCCGCCCTCGAAAAATTTCCCTGGCTCTATCCCAACGGCAAGTTTGTGGGCATAACGCAATACCAGAACTTTGTCCGTCAGGAGATGGGCGTTACCACCCAGGAGTTCGAGGACCAGATCCGCCAGAGCCTGCTGCTCCAGAAAATCCAGGCCGTGGTGTCCGATGGCGTTTCAGTGACGCCGGCCGAAGTGCATGAAGCCTACAACGAGCGCTACTTGAAGACCAAAATTCAGTACGTGGTATTTGACCCCAGCAAATTTTTGAAGTCGGTCCCCATCACGGACAATGCCCTGCAGGATTATTTCAAGAAGAACGCCTCGCACTATGAGAAGAAAGAACAGCGGCAGGTCCAGTATGTCCTGATCACTCCGGACGAGGTGCGCGCCAACGTCACCGTCACGGATTCCGAAATGAAGCAGTATTACACCAGCCACCTCTCCGATTACCGCGTGCCTGACCGCGTCAAGGTCGAGCACATCCTCTTCAAGACCACCGGCAAGAGCCCGGACGAGGTGAAGCAACTGGAGAAAACCGCCGCGGACGTGCTCGCCAAAATCAAGGCAGGCTCCAACTTCGAGGACATGGCGAAAAAGTATTCTCAGGACACCAGCGCCTCCAATGGCGGAAACATCGGTTGGATCACCCATGGACAAACCGTGAAGGAGTTTGAGGACACGGCGTTCAATATGTCACCGGGACAGGTGAGCGGCCTGGTCCACACCACCTATGGCATCCACATCATCAAAGTTCTCGATAAGCAGACCGCGCACCTCCAGTCGTTCGAAGACGTCAAGGACGCCATCCACGACACTCTGATGAAGCAGGCAATGGCGGCCGCCCAGCAGGACTACGCGGACAAGCTCGAGAATAAGCTCAAGGCTGACCCGAAACAATTTGACTCCATCGCCCAACAGTCCGGGCTGCAGGTCAAGCAGACGCCGCTGTTCCAGTACAACCAGACCGTTCCCGATTTTGGCTCGAACGACGCCTTCCAGAACCTGTCGTTTGAGCTGCAGTTGAATGAAGTGGGCCAGCCCATCACGGTGCCCAAAGGCACGGCCATCATCCAGGTTAAACAAATCGTTCCCGCGCACATTCCCAAGCTGGACGACGTCCGCCCCATGGTGACAGAGGATTATCGCGCGGCGCAGTCAAAGGTGATTGCGCATCAGAAGGCTGAAGCTTTTTCAGCAGACGCCCAAAAGGGAGATTTTGCCAAACTGGCCAAGGCCGGCGGATACAACCTGCAGGAGAGCAAAGATTTTACGCAGCAGGATACCGTGCCCAACCTCGGGCCCGGACAGGGTGTGCCGCAAGCCTTTACGCTCCCGCCCGGTGACACCAGCGAAGTTCTTTCGGTTGAAGGCAATGACGTGGTCATCCATGTCGTTTCCCATACGCCTCCGGACCAGAGCAACTTCGCCTCGCAGGAAGCTCAAATCCGCGAGGACCTCCTGACACAAAAGCGCTCCCTGGCCTATGAAATTTACCGCCAGAACCTCAAGAAGCAGCTCATCGCCTCCGGCCAGCTCAAGCTGAATGAGCAGGGCATGAAAACCTTCCTCGCTTCCTACGAGACGCAATAATTCTCCTTCGGGGATTTGCCTGAGGGGCTTTGCGGCAACACGCCAAGGCCGAGCGGGGCGAAAATATCCCGTGCCTAAAAAACCTGTTTGAGGCCATGTTTGATTTTCGGCGGGTGGCGCAGGTACGCGCTTTATCGTATCTGCGTTCTCACGAAGCGAAAGGCACTTGCCTGTTTTCATTCCACCCGGTTCATCGCGGCGGCTCGGGACTGCCTCTTCCATCCTTCATAATTCAGAATTCATAATTTTCGTTGACAAGCTCAGCTTCGCTGTTCGCAGACCCAAAAGATCAGGGTCTGATGTCATGAAGGGGGCGGCTCGATTCGAGTAGGATTTGGTTGTATGACTAAATCTTACGTTCGAAAGGAGAGCCCCCGATGGAGAAGTTATATCTTGGAGTGGATTTACACAAGAGGAGTTGCTGGGTGACCGTCC
>DASSJE010000071.1:0-12104 GCA_035691365.1 Terriglobia bacterium | reverse complement strand
TTTCGATAACGTCAAATCCAACCTTTTTGCACTCCCGAATGTATGCGTCTACGGCATCAGGACCCTGCGTCAGGACATATTCAATGAAGCCGCCGGTCGAAACCATAACGTTTGAGGCATGGCAAAGGTCGGTGAGGTTCTTTACGACGCTTGTTGGCATCAAAGTGAACGACCCGCCTGCAAACTTCAAGGAATCGACGTATTGGCCCATCGTTTCGAGAATATCTTCCAGATACCGCCTGCCCATGGGCGTGTAGTAGGGGCCGCGAATTTCGGTGACTCCACGCTTGCGTGGCTTTGCGGGCCGCTGGTTTGCTCTCAGGAAGGAAAATCCGTGTTGATTCTCCGGCTTTTCATTCTTTGCCATATTTGCCTTCTCCTTCAGCTACAGGTTTGTGAGAAGAACCTGACGCGTCCCGGGAACATTGAACCAGTGAGAGCAATCCGGTGAGCCTGCTGACGGGCGCGTCTTCGATGCCGGAAATCGTGTCTACAATTTCACTTCGCAGCGCTTCGGTCGTAAAGGGCCGGCTCAATCTCTCGAATTTCCTGACGGCAGATTCCCATCGTGCCGGGTTCGTGTGAAAACCCTCGTAATCGCGCTTCGATTTTTCGAGCGACGATCCGTTCTTCAGGCCAACGATGATGCGGCAGGGCATCTCGTCCGGAAAGCGCCTGCTGAAGGCATCCTCTGCCCGGACATGGACCTTCCGCAGGAGTTCCTGGACGTCCTGCCGCCTGATTCGTTCCGGCGCATATTGCTCCGGCATAACGCCGTCGTCCAGGATAGCCACTGCCAGCATGTAGGGCAGGCTGTGGTCTGCTTCTTCCTTGATCCGAACCGTCGTCTTGTCGCCCTCCTCCCCTCCGCCGATGATGTGATATGCGACGTCAAAAGTTTCCAGCTCGACCCTCTCCACATCGGCAGCTTTGAACCCGCTTTCGCGCTTCAGTTCCAGGAGCCCGTCAATCGATGCCTGCGAGTGGATCTCGGCATTGTATTTCTTCAGAATGGTCTGCCTGACACGCTCCAGGTTCTCCTTTTGCCAGGCCAGTTCAAAATGCCCGGCGATCGCTTCCATGAAGCCTTTGTTGCCTTCGAAGACCTCCTGTGGCCCCGTGATGCCCTGCATGGCCAGCAGCGCCGCGTGTGTGCATCCAAAAGCCGTATTTGGGTACGCCAGCCCCTTCCAGTGAGAAAGAGAACCTGTACGGGTGACGCGCAGGGCGTTAAAGGCGGTTCCACTGATGGCGATGGCATTGGCGGTTTTTTCGCGGTCAAGCCCCAGAGCGCGGGAAACGCCCGCGGCTACCGCATAGGCTCCCTGGGCCGTGTGGTCAAAACCTTTTGCACGCACGGGCGCAACATCACTCAGCCGGCACTGAACTTGATACGCCACGGCCAGCGCCGTCAGGAACTCTCGGCCGTCTTGCCCGGCGAATTCCGCCGCGGCCAGCACGGGGGCCAGATTGTCACTGGGATGACAAGTTTCACCTTTGGCGAGATAGCTGTCATTAAAGTCCAGGTAGCGCACCAGCGCGCCGTTATGAAACGCTGCCCGGTCAGGAGCGGTATTCCCCCCTCCAATCAGGGTGCACTTGCCCTGCATCTCGAAGCTTGAGGTGTGGGCACGAACCATGCGCATGGGATCTCCATCAAGCGCTCCGATGGCACAACCTATTCCGTCCAGCACGCGAATTTTCAACTGATCGCGGGCCTCTTTTGAAATGTCATTGAATGTGGAGCCGGTGACAAAATCCGCCATGTCCTGAAGGAGGGTCATGGTAGCCTCAGACTTTTTTTCCTTTGGCATCCCCTTCTTTGATTTTAGCTCTAGTTGGGAAGCAATGACAGGCGGGGCTTCAACGCGCGCGTGTTGTGCGCGCCGTCCCATGGCGGGAGCAACATCCGCGGGCAAAACAAAAACCCCTGGCCTTGATTCGCTCTCAAGACCAGGGGCCGGATACTGATTGGGATTGGCATCCCAGATGCTTTTGGGAAATGGCGCCGATGCGCCGTGCCTTCCATCCTCTCTTAGCTAGGGAGAGGTCCTACAAAGAAGCACTAGCGAGCGCCTAAGCCTCAGCACCCTCGCTACAGTTACTTTCAATTTGCATGGATCACCTCCTTTCTAGCGTGATTCGATATTAAAAGTCTGATGTGCTGGAGTCAAGGGAAAATCTGCTCTTTTTAAAAAAACTTCAGCCGGCCCATGATCGCCAGCGGAGAACAATCAGATCAAAAAACATGCGGGCAGAATCGCGCAGAAAATGGACTTTGGTAGCGGGGTTATCGTTCCAACGCACCGGCACTTCCACAATCTTCCCTCCACCATGCCGGATCAGGAAAAGGACTTCCGGATCAAACCCGAACCGCTCGACGCGCTGCAATTCAAAAGCCTGTCTGGTGGTGTCTTTCCGGAAGAGCTTGAGCCCGCACTGGGTGTCATGAATCGGCAGGCCCGTAAACAGGCGCACCAGCACGTTGAAAAAGCGCCCGGCGTATTCCCGCCGCCACGGCTGGCGGACTCCGATCAGCTTCCGGTCAAGTGCGCGCGAACCGATGGCCGCATCGGCCGCTCCCGAATCCAGAGCGGCAAACAATTTGTCCGCCTCTTCAATCGGCGCGGAGAGGTCCGCATCCGTGAAGAGGATCAAATCGCCATGAGATTCCAGAACACCCTTTCGAACGCTGAATCCTTTTCCGCGATTGACCGTATTACTCAGCACCTGCGTCCCGGGTCGCAAGCGTTGAAATTCCTTGAAGAGGTCCAGTGTGCAGTCGCTTGACCCGTCGTCCACCAGGACGATTTCGGTCTCAAAGGGTTTCGAGGCGGCATACTTCCGCACTTCCCCGAGGGTCCTTCCCACTCTCAAAGCCTCGTTGTACGCGGGGATAACAATACTGAGATAGGGATCAGCCATGGGAGCAGACTATAGTCGGATCAGTTAAAAATTTACAATGGATTACAAATTGAAGCGGTACTTCCAAGGCAATTCCAACCCGATGCTTAACAACCAGCTTATTATACAGACTCCTGCAATCATCTCGTCCGTTCTGGCCAGGCCTCCTTCCCGACCAGGGGAACAAATTGGCAGGGATCGAGTTCGCAGACTGAAAGCCTATCGGCATATTTGGAGATCACCTGAAGCGTCTGCAACTGAAGCGTGCCAACAGGAATCACCAGCCGGCCGCCCTCTGCCAACTGGGTTATGAGAACCTCCGGCACCGCCGGGGCGGCAGCGGTGACAAGAATGACCACATACGGAGCTCCCGCCGGGTAGCCCACGCTGCCATCTTCAGGAACAACCCTGACGCGGCCGTATCCCAAGCGAACCAATCGCTCGCGCGCGGATTCAGCCAGGCGCGGAATTCGTTCCAGGGTAATCACATCAGCGCCCAGGTGGGCAAGAATTGCAGCCTGATAGCCGGAGCCGGTGCCGATTTCAAGCACATTGTCTCCCGGCTTAACACGGGCAGCCTCTGTCATGGCGGCCACCATGTAGGGCTGCGAAATGGTCTGCCCGTCGCCAATCGCAATTGGCTGGTCGTCGTAGGCCTTGGACTGAAACTGCGGAGGCACAAATTCGTGGCGCGGCACTTCCAACAGAGCGCGCAAAACCCGCTCATCGCGGACCCCGCGGCGGCGTATTTGTGACTCGACCATGGCTCGGCGCTCGAGTGCAAAAGGCGTGTCGTTCATAAGCATTCACTGCGCAAGGACTGCGCAAACGTCCTTGCTATTATCATGAATGCTGCCTGAGCCCGCGTCGAGGGATATTTTCCGCCTGATTCGCTCTCGATGGCTCAGAGGTTATAATGAAACCGAATAGCCCATAAAAATGAACCGCGAAAAATATTCCCGTCAGATTCTCTTCCAACCCATCGGAGAAGAAGGGCAGGAGGAGCTCCTCCGCTCAAAAGCCGTGATTGTGGGGTGCGGGGCGCTGGGGACTGCGCAGGCCAATGTGCTGGCGCGGGCGGGTGTGGGGACGTTGCGCATCGTGGACCGCGACTACGTTGAAGAAAGCAACCTGCAGCGCCAATCCTTGTTTGATGAAAGAGACGCTCGGGAGAGTCTGCCCAAAGCTGTTGCCGCGGAACGCAAACTAAAACAGATCAACTCCGACGTCCAGGCGGAGGGCGTGGTGGCTGACGTAACCAGCCGCAATATAGAAGAGCTTGTCCGCGGCTTCGACGTTATTCTGGATGGGACCGACAACTTTGAAACGCGTTACCTGCTGAACGATGCGGCCGTCAAATTGAACATCCCGTGGATTTACGGGGCCGTGGTGGCCAGCTCAGCCGTTACCATGACCATCCTGCCGGGCCATGGGCCGTGCCTCTCCTGTGTGTTCCCTGGCGCGCCTGCAGGATTGCACGAAACCTGCGACACGGTTGGCGTCATCGGACCTGCGGCAGCGTGGACCTCGGCCATCCAGGTAACAGAAGCTTTGAAGATCCTGATGGGGCAGAGCGAGGACCTGCACGGGACACTTTTCGGATTTGACATCTGGCACAACCGCACCCAGCAAGTCAGACCCAAACGCGATCCGGAATGCCGGACATGCGGTCAGAGGATATTCACCCACCTCGAACAGGGCGACCCGCGCCCGACCACCCTCTGCGGGAGGGACGCCGTCCAGATTTCTCAACGCAATTCACGCCAACTGAACCTGGAGATCCTGAAGTCGCGTCTCGAGCGCTTTGGTGAAGTGCGCGCCAATAACTATCTGCTGAAGTTTTCCTTTGACGGTTATGAACTGACGGTCTTCCCGGACGGCCGCGCCATTATTAAGGGAACTCATGACCCGGCCGTCGCCCGGGCCCTCTACGCAAAATACATCGGCTCCTGACTGAGATGAAGCCGGCGGCTACCGCGAGCTCAGGTTGAACTGCCCACCGCCCGAACGTGTGACCATGAGTTGCCGGCTCAATTGGAATTTGAGTTCCGTGCCTCGCGGCAGGGTCAGGTCAGGGCCGCGCCGCCGAAAACTGTCCACCAGGCCTGCGGCCCCACCGATTACGCCTCCCACAAAAGCCCCATGAAAGCCGCCAAACATGGTGCCCAGCAGACCGCCGCCGCCAATCCCGATGCCAACTTCCTTCAAGTCGCGCAGACGGGCGTCCGGACCCCGGACAACGCCCTCGGCGTTTTCAATGCGGGATCCTGGCGCACCGTAAATGTGCAGCAGGACGGCGCTCAGCGTAAAAGTCTGCCCGTTCGGATAGGCAAGGGTTTCAGGAACCAGCAGCATCTTCCCCACCCCCTTGATGCGCCCCGGGCGATTCAGGCTTGCTATTCGCCCACGAATCGTTGCGCCGGCAGGGACAATCTGGTTTCCATCAACCATAAGCGGCTCAACCAGAGTGGCCGCGAACAGCTGCCCCTGTAAGTTCAACGCCGTGGATAGTGTCTGGGAAAGTTTGCAATTGAGGACTGTACCGGGCGGAATGGATAGGGTTGCGGCCATTCCCGCCCACGCACTCAAAAAAACCAGGGAAAGGACCAGCACAGCGCGCTTGACCATGAGTTCACCTCCGGAACCATTTTCATGGCCGGACTCTGGCGCTCTGTCCAGCTGGTTTCAAGGACCCGAATAGCGCCCGCACCGCAAGTCCCACCCTCAAGCTTCAGGGCAGCAAACTCGTTGCTGGCGAGGATCCCGCGTGAAGTCAAACACTACTCAGACGGCTAACTGCTCGGCCCCTCCGACCGCAAGGCCATCCGGGTAAGGTTCTTCGGTGTACTAATATATCCGGAGATGACACCTTTGTCCACCTTGTTCACCACAAGTTCACAGAAGGTGTGTGTGCCTCGCGTGGAGAAAAAGATGGGCTCATTGACCGTTCGACGATCTTTTCGGATCCAGACATCGTCAACCAGCAGATCAATCGTGAAGCTGTGGTGCTTCTTGTTCGTTTTCTTTAAATCCATGCCAATATCAGCCAGATGGATGGGCTTGTGACGTACCAGCGTGAATTCATAATAATCGCGTTGACCCAGTTTTCGCAGCGCGTCAATCTCATTATGATTGCGCGCAATCAGCGTCCCGAAGCGGGTGCGCTCCATGCCAAAATTGTTGGCCAGCTGATCCACGTTCTTCTTGGTCTTACTCAGGTCTGTCTTCGTGTTCGAAACGTCCAAAGTCAAGGCCCCGAGCTGCTGCTGGTCTGCCTTGAGGGCAATCTCCTGCTTCAGCTTTTCCACCTGCTGATCATGGTCCGCCTGGATTTTGGCAACCATTTCACGGGCCTTGCGGAGTTCGCCTCGCTGGGTGCCCAGGTGTTGTGAAGCCTGGTCCAGCTCCTCTTTCAGAACTTCAAGCTGCTGCTGGTTGGCACGATCATAAGACATCATCCTCGCTGAAAGCTGGCTATTCAACTCAGCGGTGAGGTCCTGCCGTGTTTTTGTTTCCTGTTCACGAAAACCCTTCCCTAGCGATACAATCCGGCTGAAGGAATAGATTTCTGCCACGACAAGCACCACCAGGACAATCAGGATCACCTTGACGCTGTTGTGCATGCCCCAACCCGCGGAGGAATCCTCGTGCAAGTTCCCTTGCTCTGGCAAGTCGTCCATCGCCATTTCCCTGCCTCCTTAATCTTAAGAAAAACACACGTTGAGCCGCAGACCACGGATGACGTTCATCACGCAATCGGGGTTCCAGCTTTGGACAGGAGTAGTGTAATAGCGTGGAAACAGAAAAAATTGGGCTGGCGCTGAGGACGGTCCAGAGGTTGAAAAGTGAATTTCTTACGTTCCGAATGTAAAAATTGCAGGATTGGGATTAAAGATTTTAAGCCAAAATTAAGGCGCTGTACATTCGTAGTAGTGCTTATTGCTAATGCTTAGCGGTCCTGAATCTCGCCCTTCGCAGGTGGGGTGGGCCCTTGTTTTGACCCTGCCTTCTGTTCCTTGTGTTCCCGGACCCAGCCTTCTTTGTTCACCTGGCGTGCCCGGCCAACGGCCAGCGATTCAGCAGGAACATCTTCTGTGATGGCTGAGCCCGCGGCCACATACGATCCTTTGCCGATTTTAACCGGAGCAACCAGCATGCTGCCGCTGCCGATAAAAACACCATCTTCTATCGTGGTTGGGTTCTTTTTCTCGCCGTCATAATTGCAGGTCACCGTTCCGGCCCCCACATTCACCTGCTCGCCCAGCCTGGCGTCGCCCAGGTAGGTCAAATGCCAGGCTTTTGTGCCGCTCCCCACACGCGATTTCTTAACCTCAACAAAATTTCCAATGCGCGCCTCGCTCTCCACCACTGCTCCGTCGCGTAGGTGGGCAAAGGGCCCAAGAATAACATCAGAGCCGATTTCGCACCCTGTCACCACCGTATTGGGCCGCACCAGCACACGGTCGCCGAGGATGGAGTCCGTCAGGGTTGAGTGCAGGCGGATGGTGCAGCCCCGCCCGATTCGAGTATGTCCCAGCAGGCTTACCCCGGGCTCGACGACCGTATCGCTCCCCACTTCCACCGCGGCATCGATGTAGGTGGTCTGCGGATCCACAATCGTGACGCCTTCCCGCATCAGGGCTTCTGCTTTCTGCAACCTCAGGATGCGCTCCATCCGGGCCAGATCAACCCGGTCATTCACGCCCAGAACTTCACGCGCGTCCGCAACGGGGAACGCCACAACTTTTCTGCGCTGCTGATTAAAAATTTTCACGAGGTCGGTCAGCAGATATTCCTTCTGCGCGTTCTTGTCTGAGAGCCTGTCGAGATGCTTCAGCAGGTCGTTTCTTGAAAAGCAGAGGATACCGGAACTGACTTCCCTGATCCGCCGCTGGGCGGCGGTGCATATTTTCTCTTCCACAATGGCCCGCACGCGGCTGCCGCTCGACCGCACAATCCTGCCGTAGCCATGCGGGTTATCGGGGCACATGGTCAGGACCGAAGCCGCCGCCCCCGCTTTGCGGTGGGCTTCCACAAACGCCTGCAAGGTTTCCGTCCGCAGCAGCGGCGCGTCACCCACAACCACCACAACGGTGTCGCCTTTGCATTGTTCCAGTTGCGAGCGCGCTACGATCAGCGCGTGCCCGGTCCCCCGCTGCTGTTTCTGTTCCACGAACTGCAGGCCCGGCCGTTTCAGCGTTTCGCGCACCGAGGCAGCGTTGTGCCCAACCACCATCAGAACGGTTTCCGGCCCCGCCGCAAGCGCCGAGCTTACCACATAGTCGCCGAGCGGACGCCCCGCCAGCATATGAATCAGTTTTGAACGCTCAGACTTGAAGCGAGTCGATTTCCCTGCAGCGAGAATTACAATTGCGAAGTCCTGACTAGCCATAGGATGGTTCCGGTCCCCTCAAAGTTCTTGCCCGCAGGCAACTGCAAAATGTTTCACGATATTGCGGCGCCACCGCGGGAGCTGAAGGTCAAGCTACCTTTTTAACATATTGCGGATGCTGTCCGGCGGCCATCGCCGGAACATCAGCGCCGGCGGGTCAATCTTCGCCCATCCAGGCGCCCCAGGGTCTCAATTTGTCCACGTTGTCGCAGATCGCCTTGAAGGCCGCCGTCATAGGCACAGCCAGAATCAGGCCCACGGCTCCCCAGAGCCATCCCCCGAACATCATGGCGATGGTTACAGTCAGGGCGTTCAAGCTGACCTGGTGGCCCACAAACTTGGGCGTCAGGACGTTAATGGCCAGGAAGTGCACCACCATCACAGTGACGGCAATGGCGATAAAAGGGGTTGCCGAAGCGTATTGTCCCAGGGCCATCATCATCGGCGGCGCCATCGCCAGAGCTACTCCCAGGTAAGGAATCATGCTGAGGAACGCAGAAAGCGGCCCGATCAGCAGCGCAAAATGGAGTTTCATCAATGAAAAGGCGGGCGTGATCAGCGCTGCCGCCATCAGTGCCACCAGGATATTTCCCATCACATAGCGCCGGATCATGTGCCCGATTCCCAGAATGACGGTTTCAGCCTGCTGCCGGTGCCGGTCTGAAAACAGGTTCAGCGTCCCTTTCCAGATGTGGCCCTTGGCGGTGAGCATAAAAAACACCAGAAAAGGGATAAACATCACGGTCACTATAAACGTGTAAACCGAACCGATGCCACGCAACAGATACTGGCCCCAGTGAGATTCCTGCTGCAGGCGGATAGTGGGCAGGTTTGATTGTGGCTGCGGTGAAGCCGGAACCATTCCCGACGCCAGCTTCTCGACATTCTTCGCCATGGTTTCGAGGTTTGCAAACAGGTGCCTGAGCGGCGCGCCGTAGGTGGGAAATTCCTGAATGAAGGCGATCACCCGGTCGTAAATTCCGTAAACCACGAGGTAAAGCAGCCCGATGGAGGCCACCAGCATCAGCAACGCTCCGAGCCAGCGCGGGATGTGAATGCGTTCGAGGAGGCTGACCGCCGGCTCCAGAACAAAAGCGATCAGGATGGCGCAGATGAGTGTGATAATTATCGAGCTTGCATAATTGATGCAGGCGATGACGATGGCGACGGCAATAATACGCCCGCTCGCCGTAGTAATCCTCGTACTTTGATGTGTTTCGGAATTCGTCTCGGGCATCGGCTGAACTCGTGTCCTTGATTCTAGCTTGGCAGCCTCAAAAATTCCATACCGGCAGCCCCGCACGCTCGAACGAGCCTCTGAGTTCAGAACACCGGGGCACCGCGCCCTGGCCGGATACCATCAAGCCAGGTGAAAACGTCTTGAACCGCGAGGCGCGGCGGGCGTCTCCATCCACGGCTATTGTCCTCCCGCGAGAGATTCCTGCGAATTCCACGGAACTCGCATTATAATCGGGGGCCATTAATGTAATGGGTAGCCGGGTGGCGAGGGCTTCCAGGGTTGAGGTCCGCGGTTCTTTATAAAAAACCGCGACCGCCATTTCGGCAGTCTGCGCAACCCGCTGCGCTACCCGCCAAACCTAAAAAGTGCGTGAGGCCGAAATGATGAACATAGGATGGAAAATGAGATTGATCGTTCCGCTGGCATGGACGGGGCTGTTCACACTCGCGTCTGGTGGGAAGCTGGCGGGAGCCGATTTCCCCTCCGCCGGGATTTCCAACGGCCAAATTCAGGTGAAGCTGTATCTGCCCGACGCTAAAAACGGGTATTATCGCGGCACCAGGTTTGACTGGTCAGGAGAGATCATCAGCCTGAAGTACAAAGGCCATGAATATTATGGGCCGTGGTTCAACGGAGTCGATCCGAAGGTCCACGACTACCAGTACAAGGGGTCCGAAATCATCGCCTCGCCGTGTTCCGCGGCCTCGGGTCCGGTGGAGGAGTTCCAGACCAATGGAACGGCCCTGGGATTCGATGAGGCCAAAGTGGGCGGGACGTTTATCAAAATCGGCGTGGGAGTGCTTCGGAAAGATTCGAGCCATTACGATTACGTCAAGCAGTATGAGATGGTGGATCCCGGCAAATGGACCGTCAACCGGCGGCACGATTCGGTGGAATTCACCCAGCAGCTCACCGATCCCTCTTCGGGCTACGGTTATATCTACACCAAGACTGTGCGGTTGGTCGAAGGCAAGCCGGAGATGGTGTTGGAAAACAGTTTGAAAAACACCGGCCGCCGCACCATCCGGAGCCGGGTTTACAACCACAATTTTCTCGTGCTCGATCATCAGCCGCCGGGCCCCGATTTCAAAATCGAGGTTCCATTCCAGATTAAGGCGAATCAACCTCCCAACCCGGAATTTGCCGAAATCCGCAGAAACCAGATCGTATATTTGAAGACGCTGCAGAAGGAAGATATGCTGCAAATCCCCTTTGGCGGGTTCAGTGACAGCCCCAAAGACAACGAGATTCGCATCGAAAACCGCAAAGCCGGCGCCGGCATGGTCATAACCGGAGACCATCCGCTGGTCCACATCAACCTGTGGTCCATCCGGTCGGTGCTGGCGATCGAACCCTTCATCAGCATGACCATCGCTCCGGGCAAAACATTTACCTGGAAGATGATGTACCGGTACTACACTGTTCCGGCTGACTCAAAGTGAGGCGGGCCGCGCCTGAATGCAAATGGAGGTTTGAGCGCCATGCGAAGACCCATGATAGAACAGAGAAAGCACCCGCGCGTAGTTGCCGGAAGGAGGCTCCTGATGATGATGGTACTGCTGTTGAGTACCGTGGCTGCGGGACGTGCGCAGGATTTGCGCGCGGGGTACGCAAAGGTCGACGTCACTCCCACCGGACCGGTGATGATGGGCGGATATGACTTGCGCGGCGCGCCTTCCGACGGGGTCTACGCGAACGATCATTTGTACGCCCGGGCGCTGGTGTTCGAGGCCTCCGGCGTCCGCATCGCTTTTCTTGAAGGCGACGTGATCATGATCCAGAGGACCGACCTTTTTCGCCGGAGAGTCTCGGAGGCCACCGGCATACCCGTGGCCAACATTCTGCTGGGTGACGCTCACAACCATGCCGCCCCGTCTCCGGATGGCGGACTGAAGACCGATTACGACCGTCAATTTAACGACGGGCTCATCAAGGCCGCCAAAGAAGCGGTGGCCAACATCCAGCCCGTGCGAATCGCTGCGGGCAGCGGGCACTCGCGGATCGCCATGAACCGGCGCCAGGTGAAGCCGGCGGATTCGGATTCATACCTGACGTTCGATGAGAACAACTCCAGCCAGTCCTTCGGCAAATACAAGACAGACCATCCGGCGCTGGTCCACGAGTTTGGCGGGGTGGTGCGGCTGGGCGCAAACCCCCTGGGGCCCATCGATGACGCGGTCCAGGTGGTGCGCCTGGATACGGCGGCTGGCAAGCCTATGGCGGTGATGGTCCACTACGCATGCCACGGGACAACGCTGGGAGGGCGCAACAGCAAAATCTCCGGTGAGTGGATGGGGCGCATGCAGCAGTACGTCGAGAAGCAGTTTCCGGGGCTGGGAGCGATTTACATCCAGGGCGCCGCGGGCGACATCAATCCACGCGAAGTGGGCGGGCTGGACGGCAATCCGGACAATATACAAAACACGCGGGCGCTCGGCGAAGAGATCGGGCGCGAAGTCGTGCGGGTGTACCGCGGGCTCACACCCGAACCCATGGCCAATCCGCGCGTTCAAATCGAAACGGATGGAATCCTTTTGCCGCGGCAATATCGAGAGCTGTTTCAGGACT
>DASSJE010000070.1:0-2962 GCA_035691365.1 Terriglobia bacterium | reverse complement strand
CCGTAAACATTCCCACGGTCATCAATGCCAATGGTCCGGCATAACGACTCCGAATTGTTCACCCGCCCCATGTCATGGGTTTGGCCGGTTGCGATATCGTAGTAAATAAAGTGGCCGCGCGGATAGGTAAGGCCGTACATGCGGTTGTAAACCGGATCGTATGCCGCGGTGATGATCCCTTCATACCGCTCGCCGATTCCCAGGTCTTCGGTTTCTGCGGAACGCGGATCGTAAACCAGCCAGTGTCCGCCCGGATATCCCTCGACCGTCGCAAAACGGGCAAAGTTCCACCACAACCCGGCATGCGTGGCGAAATAAATCTTCCCATCCTTCGCTTCCCCAAACTTTGCGTGCACCTTCGACTGCGGACCAATCCGCATCCCGGCCTGCCCGCAAAGTTTATTCAAGTCCCCAAGATCAACAATGCGGTCCTTGCCGGGATCGTAATAGACCACGTGCCCGCCCGCTCCGTGATGGGCCAGTCCAATGTAGGCCTTGCCATCGCGCGCCACGGTCAAGGCATTCCAGTGCCCATCCATGTTCCCCAAACCCTGAAATAACCTGTAGTCAATCCTCACCGTTCTGGCGGTTGGACTGGCGGCCCATGCATAGCAGGCCATTGCCGCTGCAAAAATAACCGGGGAAATAAATCGCAAAAGTTTCATCAAATCTCCGAGTGAAGGAGGAACAAGTGGGCCTTATCGACGGCCCTCCGTGCCTCATTGCCTTTGAAATGGTACCCGAAGCTCGAGGAAAAGCAAGTCACGCCAGGCTTACGGACGATTGCTCTCGTTTCAGTATTTGCTTTCTAGCGGCATCGAATAGAAAAAAGGTGGGAAAAAATCCCTTCCGCTTCGAAAAACGGCTAAGGTAATACCACCCCGCACGGCAAGTGTCAAGGTTCATTCTGGCTGCCGATAGCCCGCTCTGGACACAATCCGCGCTCTCTCATCCGGCCGCTAAACTGCCGGATCTGCAAACTGCTCCGGCTCGATTGTCCGGTCTGGTAGGGCTACCCGAGTGGAACAGACGTTAGTGCTCCCAAGGAAAGTTGAAAGTATTCTTGTCATGTGTGTTTTTTGGGAACGGGATTCCGGGTTATTCACTGAAGCCCGTAGCTTGTGGCAAAGATGGAGCGGGGGACGGGGATCGAACCCGCGACGTCCAGCTTGGGAAGCTGGCATTCTACCTCTGAATTACCCCCGCTTCGGAGAAAGTCTCGCAATCGGATGGATCCGGAGCGCTCCTCGCCTGCGGCAAACCCGCAAGAGACCCAATCAGGCAAATCAATTAAGAGAAGAACTCCATCACAAAAGTGTAGTATAACACGAAGCGACACGCCCTCGTCGCCGATGTGCCGGGCCTGATAGCGATTGCGAAAGACGTCCGGTTCGTGGATCCCGAACGGACAAACATCCCTCCGCGTAATGTTTCATTTCTTACCGCGCGCTACCCTGGGCCGTTGACGCTCTGTACCTGCTTAAAACTTTATCGAACGCACGGATGATCTCATCTTCGTCCTGATGAGCCAGGCAGGAGGGGATGGCGATAATGATGCTTCGTTCAAAGAGACTGTCGGCCGCAGGGCAGGTCCCGCGCTCGTAGCTGGGGTGCGACTCCGAGTTCTCCGCCAGGTTCCACGGAAACCCATGGCCATCCACGCTGGCCCGCTTCAGCAGGCTGGTATTATTGGTGTAGAGGTGTAGGCCCCATTCGGACATGACGATATTGGACACACCCTGCGGGTAAGTGACGATGCCTTCGGCGCGCAGGGCCCGGTAGACTTCCTGCGCCGTATCTGCGTCGGGATAGGTCGTAATCAGGAAACAGCCGGTGTCGCCGGCCGGGTCCACAATTCTCCGCAACTGGACTTGAGGAAATCTCTCCAGCGCTTTCCGGATGCGGTATTTGCTCCGGTGCATCGACTCGATGACGCGCGGAAGCTTCCTGAGCTGCACGCGCAGGACAGCCGCCCGCATCTCGTCCATCCGGTAGCCGCGTCCCCACAGGCGAAGCTTGGGATCGTTCTCAATCAGGCGGCCCTTCTGGTCGCGCGCGTAGCCCAGGTCCTGCGCCGCCACGGCCCGCTGGTAGAGCCGTTCATCGCTGGTGACCACGCAGCCGCCTTCCCCGCTGGTCATATTCTTGTTGAGCTGGAAACTGTAGATGCCCATGTCGCCAAACGTTCCCACCGGCCGGCCGCCCACCCGGCCACCGCAGCACTGGGCACAATCCTCCAGCAGAAAGATCTTGTGCGCGCTCGCCACCTTGCGGATTTCCTGCACGTCAACCGGAGCTCCGCTCATGTGGACCACAATGATCCCGGCCGTGCGCGGAGTGATCTGCCTTTCCACCGCGGCGGGGTTGAGCCCGAAGGTTTCATCGATATCCGCCAGCACCGGAATGGCCCCGTGGTTCACCACGGCGGCAATCACTGATACCCACAGGTAGGCGGGGACAATGACCTCCTGCCCCGGCCCCACGCCCAGCGCTGACAACGCGACGTGCAGCGCCCCTGTACCGCTGCTGACCGCAGCGGCATACGGAACTCCCAGAAACGCGGCGAATTCCTTCTCAAACGTTTCCGCCTCGCGCTGGTGGTCCAGCCCGTAATAGCGGTAGGGCGAACGGCTCTTCAGCACGCGGACGACGGCGTCCACTTCTTCCTGGTCGTAATAATGCGCCCCGGGAAACTCCAGGGGTAGGGGCGCAGTGCTCGCCGGACTACCACCTTCTGGGACCCGCTTTTCATCGCTCGAATCTCTCATGGTTTCTCCTCGGTGCCTGCTTGCCCTGGTCCAATGTCCGTCCTTGCTTCAGACCTATTCATAGCCCGCCACCAGTCCGGAACTCTTTACCTCCAGCGCACCTTTCAAGACGATATCCGCTGAGGATTTCCCGATCATGATGTCAAATGTTCCCGGCGCCACTATCCAGTGATTGTCGCGGTCCAGCAACTGCA
>DASSJE010000069.1:0-2111 GCA_035691365.1 Terriglobia bacterium | reverse complement strand
CATCAGGCCGGCGCCTTTGTGGATTGTTTTGAGATGTATCATTTCATTCCTCCCGTCCCGGCTGGTATCGACCGGCGCGAGGCTGAGAACATTCATCCTCTGCTTCCATAATGCACGCGCCGCGCTCCTGCCTGCCGTGACGCCGGTCACCGGCCCATTTCCCAGCTGGCGAGAATAAAAAAGTCAGCCGCTCCGGCATCAAGAAAGCCATTACGGACTGGCGGCAGGATTATTCGCGGGTGTGAGCCTCATGGGCACGGAAACTGTCCGGTGTTGGAGTCGGCCGTCTCTGGTTGCTTCTGCGCCTGCTTTACCTGCTCCACCTGCTTTTCATAGGACCGCACGCACATGGCCGCACGCACGCTGTTGCTGAGGAGTTCATTCTTGTACTCTCCCTGAGTCATCTCCCCTTTCGGGCCAGGTACGAACTGGGTGCCAAAGACCTGGGGCTGTTTGATCGACTGGAGATACCGGTCCAGGCTCGCCGCTGCGATCCAGCGTCCCACCTTGTCCCCCTTACTGGCCACGACCATTCCCAGTACGTGGGCCAGAAGATAGTCGTCAGGCGTCTCGCCATGCTGGAAGATGAATGAAGCGAAGGTATAGTCCTTTGTCGTCCGCACGGTTCCCGCATTGAGCATTTCGTGAACACGTGCCCGCCTGGCTGCATCGTGTTTAACGAGCTCAGCACCAGGGGCTTCCTTCCATTCCTTTGCGGGCAGAAGACGCTTTCCCTGTTCGTCAAACTCAAACGGCTCGGTGCCGCGGTCGTGCTGGTCATCGGCAAACAATTGTCTTAGTTCCGGGTTATCGGCCGGCGGAGGCGGCTGAGGGGTTTTCGATTGGGGCCAGGCTGTAGCTGCAAGCAGAAAAATAAGATATCTGAGCGGTCTGTAATGGAATTTCATCGTGGTGCTCCTGATGTTCCATCTATGTTTAGCACGGTTATGTCGAAAAATCGGGGCTGGACTGGAATCATTTACAATTCCCTGTTTCCCGCGTCATTACGGAGCCACTGATGAAAAGATTTCTAGCTTTAGTTCTGCTTTGTCTGATCGCCCTGTTACCTCTTTCCGCCGCCAATTCTGCCGACGAAGCGCTCTTCGGCTTCACCGCCGCTACCTCGCATGCGGAGCGCGATTGGGAAAGCAAGTTTCGCGCCATCCCCGATCCCAAGAACCTTCGCGACTACATGCAGAAGCTGAGCGCGCGGCCCCATCACGTGGGCTCGCCCTATGACAAGCAGAATGCCGAATGGATCCTCTCGCAGTTCAAATCCTGGGGACTCGACGCGCAGATTGAGCAATTTGACGTGCTCTTTCCCACGCCCAAAGAGCGCGTGCTGGAATTGACCGAGCCCACGCATTACACGGCCAAGCTGCAGGAGCCGCCGGTCGCCGGCGATCCCACGTCAAACCAGCAGAGCGAACAACTGCCCACCTACAATGCTTATTGCATTGATGGCGATGTGACCGGCCGTTTGGTCTACGTCAATTACGGCCTGCCACGCGACTATGAAGAGCTCGATCGTCTCGGCGTCTCGGTGAAAGGCGCAATCGTGATTGCGCGCTACGGCAACTCATGGCGGGGCATCAAGCCCAAGGTTGCGGCCGAGCACGGCGCCATTGGCTGCATCATCTATTCCGATCCCCGCGACGACGGCTACTTCCAGGACGACGTTTTTCCTGAAGGCCCCATGCGCAACGAGAACGGCGTGCAGCGCGGCAGCGTGATGGACATGCCGATCTACCCCGGCGATCCGACTACGCCCGGTGTGGGATCCAAGGGCGACGTGAAACGCCTGGCGCTCAAAGATATTCCCACGCTCACCAAAATCCCCACGCTGCCGATTTCTTATGGCGACGCCAAGCCTCTTCTCGCCGCGCTCAAAGGTCCGGTTGCGCCGGAAAGCTTTCGCGGCGCTCTGCCTCTTACGTACCACGTTGGCCCCGGCCCGGCGAAAGTCCATTTGAAAGTTGCTTTCAACTGGGACATCAAGCCTGTTTATGACGTGATTGCTAAAATCCCCGGCTCTGAATCGCCGGACCAATGGGTCATTCGTGGCAATCACCATGACGGCTGGGTCAACGGCGCGGAAGATCCTATTTCCG
>DASSJE010000068.1:0-2603 GCA_035691365.1 Terriglobia bacterium | reverse complement strand
ATCCCGCGGGTGGGCTATCGCTTTGCCGTACCGGTCTGCCAGTTGGGATCGCCGGCAGTTTCATCCGCCGGGGACAACCACGCGGCCCCGGAAGCCCCGGCGAAAAAATCCGTGGCGGTGCTCTATTTCGAAAATCTCAGCGGAGACAAAGAGGATGAGTATTTTCGCGATGGCATCACTGAAGATGTGATCACGGAACTGGAAAAGATCCGTGGGCTGCGCCTCTTTCCCCGCTCCGCCGTGCTGGCTTTTCGCGACTCGCCGGTGCCCGTCACCCAGGTTGGCGGCCAGCTATGTGCTGATTTTGTTCTGGAAGGCAGCATCCGCCGCGCGGGCAGCCGCCTTCGCATCACGGCGCGTCTCTCTGAGACGCGTACCGGCCACTCCGTGTGGGCTGAGCGCTATGACCGCCGTCTGGAAGACGTCTTTGCCATCCAGGATGAGATCGCGCAGAGCATTGCGCTTGCGTTGCGCGTGGTGCTGACCGAGCAGGAGAAGTACGAGATCGAAAAGATACCGACCAGCAACATCCAGGCTTACGATTACTATCTGCGCGGCCGCCAGTTCTTTTATCAACTGCGCCGCCAGGGACTGGAATTTGCCCGGCAGATGTTTGCCCGGGCCATCGCCATTGATCCCAACTACGCCCGCGCCTATGCCGGCGTGGCCGACTGCTGCTCCTTCCTCTACATGTGGTTCCAGGCGCAGGAAGAGAATTTGGTCGAGGCCCTTTCCGCCAGCCGCCGCGCCGTGGAGTTGGATCCAGATTCCCCGGTAACGCACGCCTCGCTCGGTCTGGCGGAATATTTGAGCCGGAATTACGAAGAGGCCCGCGCGGAATTTGAAACCGCTCTTGGCTTGTGCACAGAGCTGTTTGAAGCTTATTACTTCTATGGCCGGTCGTGTTTTGCCCAGGGACAGTTCGAAAAAGCCGCCATCTTGTTCGCCCAGGCCAGCCGTGCAAATCCCAGCGACTACCAGGCCCCTTCACTTCGCGGCCTGTGCTTTCGCGCCCTGGGCCGCCCGGCAGAGGCCATAGAAACGTTCCAGGAATGCCTGCGGAAGGTGGAACATCACCTCCAGCTTCATCCTGACGATGTGCGGGCCGTGTATCTGGGGGCCGGCGCGCTTCACGGCCTCGGTGAAAACGCACGCGCCCTGGAATGGGCCGAGCGCGCGTTGTCCATGGACCCGGAGGAAGCGGCTGTCCTCTATAACGTGGCTTGCACCTATGCGGTCCTCAACGAGACTGACAAGGCGCTCAACTGCCTGGAAAAGGCGTTTCGTCTGGGCTTTGGCCATAAAGAATGGATAGAAAAAGACCCGGACTTTTCTTCCGTGCGGGAGCATCCACGCTTCAAAAGGCTGATGGAGTGCCTCGACGCCGGCCGCGCCCCTTCAGCCATCAATGCAGTGGCCTGATTCCTCTTCAGATCCTCTCGAAACCATGGGCGTCCCATCCTTCGCTAACGCGAAGGATGGGATTTTGCCCTCAGCCTGAGGGAGGTTACTTTGTGCCGGTGGTTGTTGCGGACGAAGACAGGACGTCTTTTGCGGTCAGCGCGTGATTGGGCTGGTACGAGTAAACGAACTTCTTGAATTCGGGATGCAGCGCTTCCCATCCGAATTTGTACTCCTTCATTTCCTTGAACGCCTGGTCGGCGCTCCAGCCGTTCAGCGTCATACGGTACACGGCCGTCATCACGCCTGTGCGATGTTTCCCCCCGACGCAGTGCACGTACACCGGTTCGCTCGCGGAGTCGGTCACCAGTGAGAGGAACTGCTTGATCTGTTCCTGCGTGGGCGGCACATGGGTGGTCATCGGTATCTGGACATAGTTCATGCCAGCCTGCTCCGCCATGGCCCGTTCGTCGGATTGGCTGTCGGAGCTGGTGAGATTAATGATTGTTTTGACGCCAAGCGCCGAGAGGTCGCGGTAATCGCTGCCCTTGGGCTGCGCGCCGCGGTAATAGTTGTCATTGATGCGGCCAAAATTGCTGATGTGGACGCTCGAGAGAGTAATTGCGGGGGTGGAGTGCGTGCTGACAGCGGTGACGGCAGTGACGGTCTGCGCCGCCATCGGAAGCACGGAAGAAACGGCCAACAATGTGGCAACAGCCAGATACTTTGAAACGTAAAGCCTTTTGTTCATCTGCAAGGTTCCCTTGTAATCAAAATCGAGTTTTTTCGAACGGTGTCAGGAGGACACCATGGATCGGAAGTGGCGGTTTCCGGCAAAGCGAAGGTCACAACAATGCCGACTTGTCCGATTCTCCCACGCCGCCAAGCGCAGGGTCAATCTTTTTTGGCTTTTTAACATAAAGGCCGGGGCATCCCCACCGTCGCCTCCCTGTAAAATAAAACTTCATGCAACACAAAGGCGACCACTTTGACGTGCTGGTGATCGGCGCCGGCCCCACCGGCATGGCTTGCGCCATTGAGGCGCAGCGCGCCGGCTTTACTGCCGCCATGGTGGACAAGGGCTGCCTCGTCAACTCGCTGTTTCACTATCCCGCGAACATGGTCTTCTTTACCACGCCGGAGCTGCTGGAAATTGGCGATATCCCTTTCACCACAGCCAACCAGAAGCCCAACCGCTCTGA
>DASSJE010000067.1:0-6544 GCA_035691365.1 Terriglobia bacterium | reverse complement strand
CCGCATGTGGCCGCCCTGCTGAACCTGAGCCCCAACCACCTGGACCGCCATCCGAGCTTTGAAGCTTACGTTGCGGCGAAGGCCAGGATCTTCGCCAACCAGACGAAGGACGATTACGCCATCCTCAACGCGGACGATGAGAACGTGATGAAACTTGTCCCCTCGATTCGAAGCCGCAAGGTTTTTTTCAGCCGGCGAAGAGAGATTGCAAACGGCGTTCTGGTTTCGGGCGGGACTGTCCTGTACCGCGTTCAGAACCTGGAAGCCGCCTTGATGCGCACCAGCGACGTCCGGCTGCTGGGCGAATTTAATCTGGAAAACGTCCTCGCCGCCGCCGCCGCTGCCTGCGTTCTGGGCGCCGACTTCGGTTCCATGCGCAGGGCGGTCCGGGAGTTCAGCGGGGTGGAGCACCGGCTGGAGTTCGTGCGCGAAATTCGCGGAGTGGATTACTACAACGACTCGAAGGCAACCAGCGTTGACGCGGCCTCCAAAGCGCTTTCCACGTTTGAGAGGGGCGTGCACCTGATTCTGGGAGGCAAGGACAAGGGGGCGTCCTACAACCCCCTGCGAAGTTTGATGAAGGACCGCGTGAAAGAAGTCCTGGTGATTGGAGCGGCCACGGAGAAAATCATCAGCGATCTTTCCGGCGCGGCGGAGATTGTAGATGCCGGGGATCTGGAGACGGCCGTGAGAACCGCCGCCGAGCGGGCGAGGCCCGGCGACGTCGTGCTGCTGGCGCCGGCCTGTTCCAGCTTTGATCAGTTTGAGAATTTTGAACACCGCGGGCGCGTGTTCAAGGCGCTGGTTGAGCAGCTGGCGGAAGAAAGATTAAGGAGGCCCGGCGACAGAAAGGGCCACCCGGAAACGCAAATTTCCGCCCCGCGCATAGAAGATGCCGGCATGCCCGCCGCGCAACGGCCCATCACGACGGCGACCGAACCATTGGACCAGCAGGGCAGCGGCGGAGAGCAACCTGCCCGCAACGCCCCGGCCACTGAGCCTCTGGTGCTGACAGTGCCGCGCGAGCTGGAATACATTTTTGAAGTCAGCGCGGAGGAAGCGTCCACATTGGGCCGTGCCGGATCAGCGGAGGCGGCAGACGAGCTGCTGCTGGACGAGGATGATCTCGCTCCGGCCGAGACCGTCGAGGATGAGGCGTTTGCCTACGAAGTTCGCGCGGCGGCGCGGCCGGGAAGCCGGCTTGCGAATGCGGGAGAGAAATCGTCGCCGGAAATCCATTCCAGAACACGTCCGCGGAAGCGCAAGGAGAAATAGAGGCTGATGGCGCGCCAGCTCCAGACTGACAGGGTGTTGTTTGGGACGGTGGTGGTCCTGCTCTTGTTCGGGCTCATCATGGTGTTCAGCGCTTCCGCGGTGATTGCCCAGGATGGGTATGGTTCGAGTTACCACTTCCTGTTCCGGCAGGGGTTCTGGGCGATCATCGGACTGGTGTTGATGGTGATCATGATGAATTTTGATTACCGCCGTCTCGCCCGGCCCACCTTCATTTTCCCCGCGCTGGCCATCCAGCTTTTGCTGCTGCTGGTGGCGCTCTTCCAGTCGCCGGTCCACAACACTCACCGGTGGGTACACATGGGCCGGGTGGCGATCCAACCATCGGAACTGTCAAAAGTCGTCATTGTTATTTTCCTTGCCGTATTTCTGGAAATGCGCAAGGGCGAAATCGAAGACTGGAAGCGCACTTTGTTGCCCATCGGGCTGGTGGTTGGCCTGGATGGGCTGCTGATTCTGAAGGAGCCGGATTTTGGGACCGCGATGGCCCTCTGCATGATCGTAGCCGCCATGCTTTTTGTTGCCGGGCTTCGCCTGGTTTACTTCGGCTACGCCATGCTGGCGGCGTTTCCCATGCTAATTTTTCTGATCTTCGACGCCGGTTACCGGGCCAAGCGCATCACCGCGTTTCTGCACCCTTACTCCGACCCTCTGGGAGTGGGATTCCAGATCATCCAGTCGTACATCGCCGTGGGAACGGGCGGGATCGCAGGGCTTGGGCTCATGGAAGGCAAGGAAAAGCTCTTTTTTCTGCCCGAACCGCAGAATGATTTCATCTTTGCTGTGATCAGCGAGGAGCTTGGTTTTATCGGGGCGGTCCTGGTGATCGCGTTGTTCGGTGTGATCCTGTGGCGGGGGCTGCGGGCAGCCGCGCGCTGTTCAAACGATTTTGGGCGCCTGCTGGCCGTGGGGATCACGGTGATGGTTGTCGGGCAGGCGCTGGTCAACATCAGCGTGGTGATCGGGCTGCTTCCCACCAAGGGAATTCCACTTCCGCTCATCAGTTATGGAGGGTCGTCGCTGGTGATGACGCTGCTGGCTATCGGCATCCTGCTGAACATATCCCAGAACACCAGCTAGCGGCGTTGGGCGGTTTCGGTTAAGGCGCTTGAATGCACTGCCAAAGTGAATCGATTCTTGAAAAGGAGCGGCCTCTGCAACCCGTAGCCAGGTCAACAGCGCCTCGTCAGGTCCGTATCCTGATGGCTGCGGGCGGTACGGGCGGCCACATCTTTCCCGCCCTTGCGGTGGCTGATGAACTGCAGCGGCGCTCCGGACCTAATGGTGCAGGCGGTGTCCAGTATGAGACCGTGTTCGTGGGAACGGGCAGGGGGCTCGAGTCGCGAGTGATTCCGGCCGCCGGCTACCGGCTGGAAACGATCCAGGGCGCGGGCCTGAAAGGCATCTCCGGATGGAAGCGGGTGCTGAATGCCGCCCGGCTGCCGCGCAGCGCCTTCGAGGCGGCAAGAGTTCTCTACCGGGTTCGCCCCCGGGCGGTCCTTGGAATTGGAGGATATATTTCCGGGCCGGTCATGCTGGAGGCAGCGCTGGCGGGGATCCCGACTTTGCTCTATGAACCGAATGCCATCCCGGGTTTTACGAATCGCGTTCTCGCCCCGGTGGTCCGGCTGGCCGCAGTGGGGTTTGAATCTTCACTTGCGGTCTATGGGGCCAAAGGACGCCTGACCGGACATCCCGTTCGCCGGGAGTTCTACAGTGTGGAACCCAGGATTCACAAATCTCCCTACACAATTCTGGTGGTGGGCGGCAGCCAGGGGGCGAGGGCGTTGAACCAATGCCTGGTGGAGAGCCTGCCCCTTTTCAGGTCGCGCGTGGCAGGGGCGCTTAGTTTTATCCATCAGACGGGTGAGGCAGATTATAATGCTGTGAAGGCTGCTTACGGCAGCCAGTGGGCTGGGTCTGAGGTATGCGCATTTATTGATAACATCGTAGAAGCTTTTTCGCGCGCTGACCTGGTGGTCTGTCGCGCGGGCGCCACTACGGTGGCGGAATTGGCGGCTGCTGGCAAGGCTTCCATCCTGATTCCTTACCCATCTGCGACGGACCAGCACCAGTTGCACAATGCGCGAGCTCTTGAACGGGCCGGGGCTGCCCGGGTGATTGAGCAGAAAGACTTGAAGCCGGCCCTGCTGGTGGGCTGCGTGATGCAATTGCTGGGCGACCGCGGCAGCCTGGTCGAAATGGAGCAGCGGGCCAGGGGCCTGGCGAGCCCCCAGGCTGCGGCGCGCATCGCGGATTTGCTGGAAGAATTTGGCAGCAAACGTCAGGGCGGCGGACAAACTTAAAGCCTGCAGAGAACGGTTGAAAGAATTATCCATGCTTGGAAAGGTTCGAAAAATTCATTTTGTCGGCGTTGGCGGCATCGGCATGAGCGGGCTTGCGGAAGTTCTGCTCAATCTGGGCTTTATTGTTTCCGGTTCGGATATTAAGCCGAGTCCCGTCACCGAACGCCTGAGACAACTGGGTGTGCGAATTGCAGACGGGCACGCTGCGGAAAATGTGGGCGATGCCGAGGTGGTTGTGGTTTCCTCGGCCGTCTCGGTGATGAACCCTGAAATTATCGAGGCGGCGCACCGGAAAATTCCGGTGATTCCGCGCGCCGAGATGCTGGCGGAACTGATGCGGCTGAAATTCTGCGTGGCCGTTGCCGGTTCGCACGGGAAGACAACCGTAACATCGATGGTGGCCGTGATGCTCTCCGAAAGCGGCCTGGACCCCACCGCGGTGGTGGGCGGCCGCCTGGACGCATTTGGATCGAGCGCCAGGCTGGGAAAAAGTGAACTGATGGTGGTGGAGGCTGACGAAAGCGACCGCTCGTTTCTCTATCTCCTGCCGACCCTGGCGGTGGTCACCAATATCGACCGGGAGCATCTCGATCATTATGGCGATATGTCGGAGATACAGGAATCGTTTGTTTCCTTTATGAACAAGGTCCCTTTCTACGGGGCCGTCATTGCCTGCATCGATCCTCCCTGGCGGACAGCCATGATGGCGGTGCTGCCGCGCCTGCGGAGGCGGGTTGTAACTTATGGGATCCAGGCAGGGGCCGACGTTACCGCGCGCGACCTTGAATTGCGATCGGGCGGATCGAGTTTTGTGGTGGCGATTGATGGCAAGCCGATGGGGTCTATCCAGGTGAATGTTCCCGGCCGGCACAACGTCCAGAACGCGCTTGCCGCCATTGCAGTAGGGCGTGAACTTGATCTTGAACCGGAACAGATTCGCGCCGGGCTGGAATCTTTTCACGGGGCCGACCGCCGCTTTCAGGTCAGGGCGGAAGTTAATGGCATCACCATTGTTGACGACTATGGCCATCACCCGACGGAAATTCTTGCCACGCTCGAGGCGGCGAGGTTGCGCGGCCCGCGCCGGATCCGGGTGATCTTCCAGCCGCATCGTTATTCCCGCACAAAATTCCTGATGGACGAATTTGCGCAATGCTTTGACGGTTGTGACCGCGTTTACGTTCTCGACATCTATCCGGCAAGCGAGCAGCCGATTCCCGGCATCACCTCGCAACGCCTGGTGGAAAGGATGGGAGAACTCGGCCAAACGCGCGCCCGTTATGCAGGGTCGGGAGAGACGGTAGCGAATGAGATCCTCGCGGACCTCCACTCGGGCGACCTGGTGCTGACCATCGGGGCGGGGCCGGTGTGGAAGATCGCGGAGACCCTGGCAAATGCCGTCAACAAAGGGATTGAGAGCGCGGGCACGGTAAGGAAATAATTTGAATGAAGACGGGGGCGTGAATCCCGAGTGACGCAAATTGACCAGGCGGCGGGTGGAAAATCCAGCTTGCGGCTGGATTGCTTTCCGGACCCATTGGCCTGGAGTTGGCGTATCTGATGATTTTGATTTTCGTCCGTTGAATTGCTGGCCAGATCCGGCGTTGAAATAAATCGTTGCCGGAAAAGGATCGCAAACGTGTTTGGGATGAATAAGTCCAGGGCGCCCGGCGGGGCGGGGTCTTCAGAAACACCCTACATGCGGCGGTCCCGTGCCGTGGCGGTTCGCCAGAGCCGGATCCCCCTGGGCATCCGGCGGTTTGTATGGTGGATGGGACTGATCATCTTTGTGTTTGTTCCGCTGGGAGCGGGCGGATACTTTTTAGGCGGGTATCTTCTGCACTCGCCCCATTTTCAGGTAACATCGCCGGCGGATGTGACGGTTGAAGGCAATCATTACGTTTCGCGGGAAGAAATTATTGCTGCCTTAGGCGTTCAGCCGGAGGCCTCGAGGAAAGCGAGCAACATTTTCAGCGGTTCGTTGGACCAGAGAGAGAGCCGGGTGGAATCGATCTCGTGGGTGCAGTCGGCGACGGTTGTCCGCTCTTATCCGCACAGCCTGGTGGTCTTCGTTAAGGAACGCCATCCGATTGCTTTTGTCAACGTCGGAGGCCGGGTGCAGATGGTGGACGCTCAGGGTGTTCTGCTGGATTCGCCGGAGAAGGGCCATTTTGACTTCCCCATCGTCAAGGGCCTGGACTTTCAAGGGAATTCCACGGACCGGGCGGCGCGTCTGGGCCTCTACCAGGAATTTGTGCAGGAAACGTCGCAAAAGATGGCGAGCTCGGGATGGGTGGTTTCAGAGGTGGATCTGAGCGATGGGAGCAATCTCAAGGCGCTCCTGGTCCAGGGCGGCCAGACCCTTCTTGTGTATTTTGGGAATTCCGGTTTTCTCTCCCGCCTGGAAAATTTGATAACCGTGCTCCCGCAGCTACGCAAGACGAATGCCAGGATTGATTCTGTTGATTTACGTTTTCGAAACCAGGTGGTGGTGAACCCAGCGGGGCAGAATTCCTCGAATGGCCCGTCCGCCGTGCGCAACACCACCGGCAAGACAAAGAGGACCTAGGAAATCATTGGCGCATAAAGAACAGGCATTGATCGGGCTTGACTTGGGAAGCAGCAAGACATGTGCGATGGTGTGCCATCCCACCGACTCCGGAAAGCTTGAAGTTACCGGCCTGGGGATAGCGGAATCCAAAGGATGGCGCAAGGGCTTGATTGTCAACCTTGATGCCGCGGTCCTTTCTATCAAGAAGGCCGTTGAGGCTGCGGAATCGGCTGCGGGCATTCCCGTTGGCGCTGCTTATGTGGGGGTGGGAGGATCGCACATCCGGGGCATGAATGTGCGCGGAGGCGTCACCATTGCCAATCGCGGCCGCGGCGTGGGGCGGGAGGATATTCGCCAGGTGATCCATGCGGCGCAGAGTATTGCCATCCCGGCG
>DASSJE010000066.1:0-2656 GCA_035691365.1 Terriglobia bacterium | reverse complement strand
ATGGGAGGCGGTTTTTCTGCAGGAATTCGGGACAAAGATTGGGGCGTGAGATTCGCCGGCCCAATGCACGCAATTTGAGGCAACTTTGCACTACCCGAGCAGTTCCTATTAGGTCGAGGTAAGTAGATGCGAATCGCGGTGGTGGGATCGGGATACGTGGGCCTGGTGGCGGGGGCGTGTCTGGCGGAGCTGGGGCACGAGGTCATCCTGGTGGACAATGATGCGGCGAAACTGGCGGGGCTGCAGAAGGGCGAGGTGCCCATTCACGAGCGTTTCCTGCCGGAGCTGCTGCAGCGTCACCGCGGCTCTCGTCTGACTTTTTCCGGCGACCTGACCAAGGCGGCGGTGGAGAGCGCGGTCATCTTCATCGCCGTGGGCACGCCGCCGACGGAGGAAGGGGAAGCCGATCTCTCCTACGTGGAATCGGTGGCGCGGCAGATTGCGGGCGCGGTCAATGGCGGCTACAAGATCGTGGTGGAAAAGAGCACGGTGCCGGTCTACACCAGCACCTGGGTGCGCAAGGTGATGATGCTGAATGGGGCGGCGGAAGGCTCCTTCGATGTGGCTTCCAACCCGGAGTTTTTGCGGGAAGGGACGGCGGTCACCGATTTTCTCTATCCCGACCGCATCGTGGTGGGGGCGGACAACGAACGCTGCGCGGCGACTCTGCGCGAGATCTACCGCCCCATGACGGATGACAGCTATTACCGGGGCAAAGATGCGGTTCCGGCTCCGGACGGGGCGCAAGTGCCGCCGCCGCTGATCGTGACCAGCGCCAAGAGCGCGGAGCTGATCAAACACGCCTCCAACGCGTTCCTTGCCATGAAGATTTCTTTTATCAATGCGGTGGCCAGCGTGTGTGAAAGCGTGGGCGCGGATGTGGCCCAGGTATGCGAAGGCATGGGCACGGATTCGCGCATCGGGCGGCGCTTTCTGCGCCCCGGCGTGGGTTATGGGGGCTCCTGCTTTCCCAAGGACCTGATGGCCTTCCGCGCCGTGGCCCGGGATTGCGGCTACGATTTCGGCCTGCTGGACGAGGTGATCCGCATCAACGAAGACATGCGGCAGCGCTTCCTGCGCAAAGTGCGGCACGCGCTGTGGACGCTGAAAGGCAAGCGTCTGGCGGTGCTGGGCCTGGCTTTCAAGGGAGGCACGGACGACGTGCGCGAATCGCCCGCCCTGGCGCTGGTGGAAGCGCTGCTGAAGGAAGGCAGCGAGGTGGTGGCCTACGATCCGGCGGCGGCGGAGCGGGCGCGGGAGACGCTGGGCAAGCGCGTGCAGTTTGCCGCCAACGCCTATGAGGCCGCCCGCGGGGCGGACGCCCTGCTCGTGCTCACCGACTGGGAGGAGTTTGCGTCGCTGGATCTGGAGCGCATGCGGGAACAGCTGCGCTATCCCATCATCATTGATGGACGCAACCTGTATCAACCGGAACAGATGGCGGCTCTGGGCTTCCATTACTACAGCGTGGGCCGGCCGCTGGCCGCGCCCAGGTCGCAACCGGCCAATGCCGGCACCGCGCCGGGAGCCGTTAGGCGCTCATGAACCGATTGCGTGTACTGGTAACCGGGGGCGCCGGGTTTCTGGGCTCGCATCTCTGCGACGCCCTGCTGGCCGAGGGCCACTCCGTGGTCGCGGTGGACAACCTGCTCACCGGCAAGGCCGAGAACCTGCGGCACCTGCGCGCTGAATCCCGCTTTGAACTGGCGCAGCGCGACGTTTGCGAGCCCTTCGACCTGGGGCCGGTGGACTATGTGTTTCATCTGGCTTCTCCCGCCAGCCCGGTGGATTACAGCCTGCACGGCATCCCCACGCTGAAGGTGGGCTCGCTGGGAACCTTCAACGCCCTGGAACTGGCCAGGAAGTATGGCGCCAGATTCTTTCTGGCATCCACCTCGGAGTGCTACGGCGACCCGGAAGAGCATCCGCAGAAGGAAACCTACTGGGGCCGGGTGAATCCCATTGGCCCGCGCTCGGTCTACGACGAAGCCAAGCGTTTTTCCGAGGCCGCCACCGTGGCCTACCGCCGCTACCACCAGCTGGAGACGCGCATCGTGCGCATCTTCAACACCTATGGGCCGCGCATGCAGATCAACGACGGGCGCGTGATTCCCAACTTCATGAAGCAGGCGCTGCGCGGGGAGGAGTTGACCGTCTACGGCGATGGGCGGCAGACGCGCAGCTTTTGCTACGTGGCCGACGAAATTGAGGGGCTGCTGCGCCTGGCCTGGTCGAGCGAGCCCGGGCCGGTCAACATCGGCAATCCCGGCGAGTTCACCATCCTGGAGTGCGCGCAAAAAGTGTTGCAGGTGACGGGCTCAAAAAGCCGAATCAATTTCCATCCGCTGCCCCCGGACGATCCCCGGCAGCGGCGGCCCGACATCAGCAAAGCGCGGACCGTGCTGGGCTGGGAACCCAGGGTGGACCTGGAAACCGGATTGAAGCTTTCGTTGGATTATTTCCGGCAAGCGGTGGCAGAACAATCACTTACCAGCTCTCCGGCAGCCGGCTAGGCGGGTTTGGCCGCTATCTCCGCCACGGTCTGAGGCGCCACTTTTTTCCGCGCCAGGGGGTGCCTTTCCTGGTGCTAGGGATACCTAAAGCCTGCCATTGGCTGATTTACAAAGGGTAGGAAACTGGATAACCTTAAAGTTAC
>DASSJE010000065.1:0-4001 GCA_035691365.1 Terriglobia bacterium | reverse complement strand
CTGTCGGAATCAATAGGCGGTCATCTGGGCGGCACGCTCGGTGACTATTTGAGGTGGGCTTTGACAAACAGGAATGTGCATTTTCAATTGCGACAAGCCGCCGACAACCGAGTTCTTCGGGAGTGCGAGCTTTGCCGCCGCGATTATCGCGCGGAAGAGTCGAGGTGTGCGCCGTCTGCGGTGACGCCATCTCTCGCTTGGCCAGACTTGCCGCCAGCCAGGCGGAACCCACCTGCATTGGGGTAGGGACCCGCCCCGGGAATGGAGCACTGGCCAGGATCGTCCATGCCGGGCAGAACGCGGGCGAGAGGTAGTCCTAGATGCTGAGAACGGAAAGGTTCAGGCTTATCCAACCAAGCTCGCTGGCTTATTCCAGCTGCGAACGGACGTGACTCCAGGCATGGTGGCGGTTATGGTGGCGGTTTATTTATTGCTGCTTGGCTTCGTAGCATTGCTTCTGTTGGAAATATTCACCGACTCGAACGCGCCGCGCTAGTTCGGCGGCAGAGGTATGCGGACGGGGTGAAGCTCGCGAGCTTGCGCGTGGTAAGTGTCGGAGGTGGTTATGGAACCAATTGTCATTTTAGGGATAGCCGGCAGTTTGCGACGGGGCTCCTACAACCGAGGACTGCTGCGGGTGGCGCAACAACTTACGCCAGAAGGAGCGAGGCTGGAGATCTTCGATCTCGGCGGCATCCCCTGTTCAACCAGGATGAAGAGTCGCGGCCGCCGGCAAAGGTCGTAGAACTGAAGGCTAAGATTCGTGCGGCGAATGCGCTCCTGTTTGCCACGCCGGAGTATAACTATTCGGTGCCCAGCGCGCTGAAGAACGCGATCGAATGGGGGTCGGTCCCGCACGGCGACAATGTCTGGGAGGGCAAGCCGGCGGCCGTTATGGGAGCATCGGCCAATAGGATGGGAACCGCGCGAGCTCAGTACCACTTACGCCAGATCTTCGTCTTTTTGAATGTTTACCCCATCAACTATCTGGAAGTCATGATTGCCTATGCGAAGGAGTGCTTCAACGCCCACGGAGGGCTGGTGGACGAAAATTCCCGGCAACAGATTCAGCAACTGCTGAGAAGTCTCGTGGACTGGACGCGGCAGCTGCGGACGGTCAACGCAACCCAATAAGAAGGCCAGCGCGCCTTCCACATCTCATTAGCTGCTGCTCCCCGGCTCAAGGGCCACGCTACCAGGTCGCGCACCGGCTCACCGCTATATCCAGCAGGAGGAAGTTCGCGACGGCAAACCAAAGTTCGCCAAGTTCCATTCCTACAAGTAAAGGAGGCAACCATGAAAGCAATTCGCATACATCAACGCGGGGGAGCGGACGATCTCGTCTACGAAGATGCGCCACGACCCCAGGTTCCACCAGGATATGCTCTGGTGCGTGTGTTCGCGACGGGAATCACGCCCACAGAACTGACGTGGGGTGAAACTTACGAGAACTGCGAGGGTACGCCTCGCTTGCCCTCCATTCCCGGGCACGAGGTGGCAGGAGTCGTAGAGGAAATCAACGGACAAGATAGCGGTATCAAGGTTGGAGACTCGGTTTACGGGCTGACCGAGTTTTGCCGCGATGGCAGCGCCGCGGAATATGTTGCGGTGCGTGCCGCCGATCTGGCGCCCAAGCCGCGCACGCTGGATTACGCAGAGGCAGCGGCGGTGCCGCTTTCTGCGTTAACGGCCTGGCAGGCGCTGGTGGTGCACGGCGGGCTGAGCAAGGGCCAGCGGGTTCTGATTCACGGCGCCGCCGGTGGCGTGGGCACCTACGCTGTCCAACTTGCCCAGCTCTACGGAGCGCACGTGATCGCTACTGCCTCCTTGCGCAATGCCCCGTTCCTGCACGACTTGGGAGCGGACGAGGTGGTTGATTACGCCTCCAATCGCTTTGAGGACAAGATCAAAGATGTTGACGTGGTGCTGGACGCCGTCGGCGGGGATACGCTGGAGCGCTCCTGGGGCGTGCTGAAGCGCGGTGGAGTGCTGGTTACGTTGATTGCCAACGTTCCGCCAGAGAAACCTGCGCAATATGGCGTGCGAGGGATCTTCTTTATTGTTACCCCCAGCCGGGAGCAGCTGACGAAAATCGGCGTCCTGATTGACTCCGGCTCACTGAAGGTGATTATTCAGAAGATCCTGTCCCTGGACCGGGCCCGAGAGGCGTTTCTTCAGGCTTTGAGCGGCCATAACCGGGGAAAAATCGTGTTGCGCGTGAGGGAAGAAGAAGCGCAAGCGGCTTAACTCCAGCCAGCAAGAAGAAGGGGGCGAATTTCTTCGCCCCCCTTTGTCGTCAGGTTCGGATTCAAAATTGGCTGAGTTGCTAGGCTCCTCCTTCTGTTCTGCTCATGCTTCAACCGTGGCAGATTTATTGGCCGCGAATGACACCCGGCTCGCCGGTTCCCAGCACGACATCGGATGAATCTTCGCTCCGTCTGGTGCGCAACATCAGGCCGCTGGCGGCGAAATAAACCAGAAGTGCGGAGGCGATGAGCAGGTAGCCGGCAAGGATGTTTGCGCCATCCGAGCCCGCAAAGTTAGCGATCGCGGCGATGGTTGAGCCCGCCGCCAGGAAACCCAGCACTGTGGCTAGCAGTTTGCTTCCGGCCGCGGCCATTCCTGCCCAGGTGATGGCGGCCAGCGCCAGAAACCAGTAGCCCAGGGCGGGGAATGAGCCTTGCGGCTGCGCCAGAACACCGCGAGCAAACGCCAGGTTAAGGACGCCCCAACTGATCCAGAAGGCGCCCCACATGCCGTGCATGGCGGTGGCTACGCCATCGCGTGCTTTGTAGGTCCACATGCCGGCCAGGAACTGCGCCAGCCCGCCGCACATCACGGCAAACGGAGCCAGGTACAGGTCGGTGCTCCCGTTGCCGAACCAGTGCGCCATGTGAGCGGCCACCATGAACGTGGCGCCGGCAAGGCCGTACAGGCCCAGGATCGAGGGTGCGGCGATGGGTTGAAGGTAAATGTTGGCCGGGGTGCGTTGGTCTTCCCGCGTTTCCGGCATCGGAATGACGGTATTGGTCATCGTTGGTGACTCCTTTCAAGTTGGGGGGCAGCATTTGTGCCGACAGAACAGGACCCGCCGGACTTTTGCATGCGCTTGAGATAGGTGACAAATGTTCTGCCCCCGCTGCTTTCAGGCAAGCCCTGTACCAAACCGCCGAAAGCAGGAATACAAGCCGCATCCAGTGCCCGCCAGACCAGTTATTGCTTTACAGCTCGCCTGCTTTGGGGAGCGGGCAGGCAGCGCGTGACCAAAGGAAGAGACCACCTTCCGACACATGCCGCAGGACGAATTGGGTTTTTCTAGATCACAGAGGAATTGTGCCTGGACCTTTGCTTGCACGGAAGGGTGGCTTGGGTCGGCACACCTTTCGTGTGCCGGGATGGCACGCATGCACTGGGTGATGGACACCGTGCAGCATTACTTGCTGGCATGGGGCTATTGGGCAATCGTGCTGGGGTTGTTGGGCTAAAATGCCGGCCTGCCCCTGCCCGGCGAGACCATTCTGGTTTTTGCCAGCTTTCTTGCCTACAAAAACCAGTACCTGCATGTGCCCTTGATCATTTTAGTGGGGACGCTGGCCGCCGCCCTGGGAGACAATCTCGGCTATTGGGGCGGCAGGAAACTCGGCCAGCGATTCCTGGTTCGTTTCAAGCGCTGGTTTCACGTTGACGCCCAGGATATCGCGCTTGGTCAGGATCTTATCCAGCGCAAGGGCCGGCAAGCCATTTTTGCGGCGCGCTTCCTGCTGGGATTGCGAATTCTTGCCGGTCCCCTGGCGGGCATCCTGAAGATGGATTGGAAGCGTTTCCTTTTGTTTAATCTGATGGGAGCGGCCACCTGGGTCTCAGTGATTGTGCTCATCGGGTTAGAGGCCAATGGCGGTGGAAGATTGAAACTCCCGGAACTGCCGGCCTTCAACGTAAGGGATTTGGTGCTAGGAGTAAAGGTATAATCCACTACTGTTAGAACAACGAACTGCGGACTT
>DASSJE010000064.1:0-30882 GCA_035691365.1 Terriglobia bacterium | reverse complement strand
CGTTCGCTGGCCTGATCAGTTCCTGGTCACCCATAATTCAACTTTTCCTTTTTTCTTTGCTTGCCGACCTCAGCTTTTATGTCGGGTTAGATATCCAGATTCTTCACATCGAGGGCGTTCTGCTCGATGAATTCACGGCGTGGAACGACGGCATCGCCCATCAGGACCGTAAATATTTGTTCCGCCTCGGTCCAGTCCTCGATTTTGACCTGCAGCATCGTCCGCTGTTCGGCGTCCATGGTGGTTTCCCAAAGCTGGTCGGGATTCATCTCGCCCAGTCCTTTGAACCGCTGGACGGTGAAGGCCTTCTTGCCGAGCGCCATGATGTGTTCCAGCAGGTTCTTGCGGTCTTCGATGGTCAACTGGTTTCCGTTGGTTGAAACGAGGAAAGGCGGCTTGTCAAAAGTGTGGACGCGGCGGTGCAGATCCAGCAGGCGCTTGTAGTCGGCGCTTGAAATCAGTGCCGCATCAATCACGCGCTCGCTCAGGTTTTCGCTCGAAAAAACCAGCGTGTAGAGGTTGTGCTCTTCGTCGAGCTTGATCTCCGTATTGAATCCCTCCGCCTTCAGATCTTTGGCCAGTTGCTTCAACTTGTCCTGGTTTTCCAGCTCGGTCTTCTTCCCGAAATCCAGACGGAGCAACGCATCCACGGGACGCGGGTCCGCCATCCTTTTTTCAAGCTTGTCGAAAAGTTCCAAGTACTCGCCGAGGGCCATCAGGAAATTGGTGAGTTCGCCACCCTGCAGTTTCACCTTGTCCTTGCCTTCGCCGGCTTCGACCGCGTGGTCTTCCGTAGCGCGCCGCAGCACCTCACGCCGGAATTCCTTTTCATTGTGGATATACTTGGTGCTCTTGCCCTTCTTGATGAGGTAAAGCGGAGGCTGCGCGATGTAGACATGGCCCCGCTCGACCAACTCCGGCATCTGGCGGTAAAAAAAGGTCAGCAGGAGCGTGCGGATGTGCGATCCGTCGATGTCGGCGTCCGTCATGATGATGACTTTGGAGTAGCGCAATTTGGTGATGTCAAAATCGTCTTTGCCGATGCCGGTGCCGAGCGCCGTAATCAGGGCGCGAATCTCCTCGTGGCCCAGCATCTTGTCAAAACGCGCCTTCTCGACGTTGAGGATTTTTCCTCGCAGCGGCAGAATGGCCTGGTAGCGGCGGTCGCGCCCCATCTTGGCCGAGCCGCCGGCCGAATCACCCTCGACCACAAAAAGTTCGCAGCGCTCGGGATCTTTTTCCTGGCAGTCGGCGAGCTTGCCGGGAAGGCCGCCGGAATCAAGCGCTCCCTTGCGGCGGGTGAGTTCACGCGCCTTGCGGGCGGCTTCGCGGGCGCGCGCTGCGTCAATCGCCTTGGCACAGATCTTGCGGCCCACCGTAGGGTTCTTCTCAAATGTCTCCATCAGCTTTTCGTAGACGAAGCTCCCCACCGCACTCTGAATGTCGCTGTTCAGCTTGCCCTTCGTCTGCCCTTCAAACTGCGGCTGGGGCAACTGGACGCTGACGACAGCCACCAACCCCTCGCGCACATCTTCTCCTGAGAGATTGTCTTTGACGTCCTTGAACAGGTTCTGGGTCTGCCCGAACTGGTTGATGGCGCGCGTCAGGCCTGAGCGGAAGCCGGAAAGATGAGTACCGCCGTCCACGGTGTTGATGTTGTTGGCAAAGGTGAAGACATTTTCCGCGTAGCCGTCGTTATATTGGATGGCAAACTCCACGTGCATATCATCCTTGTCGGCCTCGGAGAAAATGGGCACGGGATGAAGCGTCTCCTTGTTCCGATTCAGATGCTTGACAAATTCCGCGATCCCCCCGTTGTAGCGAAATTCCGTTTCCTTGCTGTTCCGCTCATCTTTCAGGAGAATCGTGAGACCTTTGTTCAGAAACGATAGTTCGCGCAGGCGCTGCGCCAGAGTGTCGTGATTAAACTCGATGGAAGCAAATATGGTGGCGTCCGGCAGAAAAGTGATCTTTGTTCCGCGTTTGGTTGTTTTCCCCGCCTGTTTCAGATTACCGCCAGGTTTTCCGAAGGCGTAGGATTGTTCCCAGGTGTACCCATCGCGCCAGATTTCCAGTTCCAGCCATTCCGAAAGCGCGTTCACGACAGAGACTCCCACACCATGCAAGCCGCCTGACACTTTGTAACTCTTCGTGTCAAATTTGCCACCGGCGTGGAGAACCGTCATGACAACCTCAGCCGCGGATTTCCCCTCTTCCTTGTGCATATCAACTGGGATTCCACGCCCGTTGTCGATGATCGTCACGGAATTATCGCTGTGCACCGTGACTTCAACGTGGTCACATTCTCCGGCCAGAGCCTCGTCCACGGCGTTGTCGACCACTTCCCACACCAGATGATGCAAACCCACGGGCCCGGTCGAGCCGATATACATGGCCGGCCGCTTACGGACCGCATCAAGGTCCCTGAGCACCTTAATACTGGCTGCGTCATAGGTGTTATGTTCCTGCTCAAGCACTTCTTTAGCCTTACTCACTCCCTATTCCTCCATCCGTGTGAACTCAATCGCCCTGGCATCGCCCCGCCGGAACCCAATCACGAGTTCCACTCCTGCACGATACATCAACGGTTCCTCAATGTTTTCGAGTTGCCCACATTCAACAGCAGACCTGCCGAAATCAGAAATCCGAGAAAACAAGCCGGCTACATCGATAAGGGTCTACGATGGAACTCGTGGAAAGAAAGACCATGCACTTTGCAGGGCGTCAGACCCTCATCGGCATCACAACATACCGGTATCGAAACGCATTTTCTTCGCCTGAGCGCAGTTGGCCGGCGCTCTGCTCATCTTTCAACTCCAGCCGAACTTTGCCCCCGCCCTCAATCACATCAAGAAAATCCAGCAGATACTCATAGTTGAATCCAACTTGCATGGCTTCGCCTTTAAATTCCACTTCAAGAACTTCATTGGCTTCGCCAAACTCACCGCTCGAAGAAGAAATTTCCATCTGTCCATCGCTCAATTTCATACGGACTGCCCTGGAACGCTGATCGGCCAGCAGGGCCACGCGCCGTATGGCCGTGGAGAGCAAGTCCCGATCGATCTCAATCAGCAGCTTATTTTCGCGCGGCAGAACGGCCTCATAATTTGGAAATTGGCCGGTCAACATTCGTGATATCAGCACGCGGTGTCCCATTGAAAAATAAAGGTGGCTATCGTCCTTTGAAAGCTCGATTCCGGAACCCTCTTCAGCTTCGGCCAGCAGCCTTTGCAGTTCCGCCATTGCCTTCCTGGGAATCAATATCCGTAGTTCGTTCTTCAGACCGGCCACTTCCAGGTCACGCTCGATCAGGGCCAACCGATGCCCGTCTGTTGCCACCATCGCCACATTGTCCGGCTTCAGGATCAGCAGCGCGCCGTTCAGCGTATACCGCGATTCTTCACTTGAAATAGAGAAGATCGTTCTCTTGATCATCGTGGAAAAAACGTCTGCAGGCAGCGTCACCAGGGGGCTGGGAACAGCAGGCAGCGTGGGATAATTATCCTTCGCCATTCCCACCAGCTTGAAGGATGCGCGTTCACACGTGACCTGCACCCAGTGGTTTTCCAAAAGTTTGAGCTTTACTTCCTTTTCGGGCAGAGAACGCACGATTTCAAACAACCGCTTCGCCGGAATAGTTCCCGACCCTTCCTTCTTGATCCTGGCAGAACATCCGCAGCAAATGCCCAGCTCCAGATCGGTCGCACTGATCCGAAGCGAAGAATCTCCCGCTTCCAGAAGCAGGTTCGAGAGAATGGGAATGGTGGTTTTTCTTTCAACAACACCTTGCGTAAGGTTCAGTTCTTTGAGGAGGATGTTCTTTTCTACGGAGAGTTCCATTATCTAAATTTCCTTCTATATAGAGTCTTAGTAGTAGGGGCTGTGCACTTGTGGAAAAACACGAAAACACCCTACTGGTGCCTACGGGAACTGCTGTTCAAATGTGGATACCTTCCCTCTTTCTGTGAGCCGCTGTGCATGTTTCATCCGCCTTCTTGTATTCAAATCTTTTCTTTTGCCCGCGGCTGTTGAAAACGTCATAAACCTAACTCAATGTGTCTCTAAGCTTGTTGAGAACTCTGTTCAAATCTCGATCAGTTTTCCTCAGGCTTTCAACCTTCTGTATTGAATGCAGAACCGTTGTGTGATGTTTTCCGCCAAACTCCCTGCCGATTTGCGGCAACGAGGCGGGCGTCAATTCCTTTGAAAGATACATGGCCACCTGCCGCGGAAAAGCGATCGCGTGGCTGTTATCCCTGGCCTTTAATTGCGTCAAAGACAATCCATATTCCTGGCAAACCAGGCGCTGGATATGTTCAATGGAGACGCGACGCTGCTCAAGGTCGATGATGTTCTTCAAAACCTGCTGTGCCATGGGAAGAGAGATTTCCGCGCCGGTCAGCGAAGAATACGCAATCAAGCGCGTCAGGGCGCCTTCCAGGTCCCGGATGCTGGTCTTAATCCGAGTCGCTATAAACTCTCCCACCGGTTCCGGAAGCTTAACGCCCTGGTCTTCGCTCTTTTTGGCCAGGATAGCGCGTTTGGTCTCTGTGTCGGGCGGTTGCAGGTCAGCCGTCAACCCCCAGGCAAAGCGCGAACGAAGCCGTTCCTCCAGGCCCGGAATGTCCTTTGGTGGCTGATCGCTCGAGATCACCACCTGCTTCTGGGCCTCGTAAAGCGTGTTGAAAGTGTGGAAAAACTCCTCCTGCGTCCTCTCCTTGCCGGCGATAAACTGGATATCGTCCATCAGGAGGACATCCACATTCCTGTACTTGTCGCGGAACGAAACCATCCGGTCATACCGCAGCGAGTTGATGACGTCGTTCGTGAAAGCCTCGGACGAAACGTAAGCCAGTCGCAACTCTCTCTGGCGCTGTTTCACGAGGTGTCCCACAGCCTGCATCAGGTGGGTCTTGCCCAGCCCCACCCCGCCATACAGGAACAGCGGGTTATAGGCTTTAGCCGGTGTCTCCGCCACGGCCCGGGCCGCGGCGTGCGCAAACTGATTGCACGAACCCACAACGAAGGTTTCAAAGGTATAACGGGCGTTCAACTGGTGGTCCACCGACTCAAAATCCAGCTTGCCCTGCTGGGGCTTTGCCTCTCCATTTCCCGCTGATTTCTTTTCCGGCAGCTTTTCCAGTTCGTAACGGATTCCACTGAAACCCAGACGGAGTTTATCCAGAGCCTCCTGAATGCCGGTGTTGTAGTGTTCCTCAATCCATTCCAGGAATTCCTGGTTGGGAACCCGGACCACCATGGTCTCAGCCTCTGCGTGGCTGTAGCGTGTGGGCTTGAGCCACGTCTGATAGCTTTGTGGATTAACTTTCGTCTTGAGGTAGTTCAGAACTTCTTGCCAGGCATTCATAATGGTTGTGCCGACAGGTAAGAAAAGGGCACAAATCAATCCGATAGCTTTGATTTAAGCAGACCTCTCGCTTCCTTACTTTGCAGCTTCCGAGGGCCCCTTTCCCGCGGTCAATCTCCCCGGATTCTTCCCTTGCTTTGTAAGCGTAAGATTTTCTTGAAGCGGGTAACCCAGTCATGCCGATTACGGCTGTTTTCAATGTGTTAGTTTAGCACAGATCGGCAACCAATTCCAATTTGTCTTCCCTCTCTGAAATGTGTAACTTACGGGAATTTCCACAAGCCTGCCGGCGGGCTCTTAAAGGGGCCGCCGAAACGGACCGCAAAATCCTCGCCCGCGCCTGTAATGTAGCCTCAATAACTAGCTTCGAAGGATGCCAGGGTCCTGCCGCCAGGCACTCTTGAAAATTCCAAAATTTTACACTGAAATAAGGCGCCAGAACCGCATGACGGCATCAATTGCGCATGCCCTCGTGGACGTCAGCCCCGCAGGTGGCGCACATCTGTGCAGGCAAACATCCTGAGAGGGATTCACACTTCCTGCTTGATTCTCCCGGCCGCCAATGGTATACAATCGAATAAATATTGAGTCAGAATAGTTTTTCGGAGTCCTGGTACCGCACAGTCCAGCGCTCAGCGTTGTGACTTTGCCACTTGAGGGGGGGAAAGTAGCCAGGGGCTGAACTGCCGCCGGGCCACAACCGTATCGAATCCAGTGACAACATCATTCCACCATATTGGGATGCCGATGACTCCCTACGAACTGCTGGGGCGCCTGCCGGACTTCGTCAAACAGCTGCATACAGCGCCGCCGAACCAGGTGGAGAGGAGCATCTTTGAAGTCCGGGGATGGTGCGAGAGCAGGGGAGAACTTTGGAAGGAAGCGACCGACGCAGCCGTTTGTATGGCCAATGCTTCGGGGGGGATCGTCCTGATTGGCCTCGACCAGTCGCAGTTGATCAATGAGGCGCCTCCGTGCCCCCATCAGGAGGTCACGCCGGAATGGTTGGAGGAGTCGGTCCGCGAGCACAGCCACCCGCCGGTGGAATGCACGGCCTGCCGCCTTGGGGAAGCGGTCCCCGCTACACCCGGCATGGCGAAGGGATGCATCGTTCTGCTCGTCCCGCGAAAGACGATTGCGCGCCTGCATCGGACGCACGGCGGAGTGTGCCTCGTCCGGCATGGCGACCGTTGCGAGATCGACCATCTGAGTTCCCGGGATGACCACACGAACATTCTGCTCGACGGCGCCGGCCTGGAAAGTCTTTCGAAGGAATCCTTGCACTGGGCGTTTACCAACCACCTTGTCGGTTCCCGGCAGCCGCAGCGCTGGCGCGAATCCGGCCGTTCCATTGAAGATCTGCTGATGGATTTCAACCTTGTCAGCCGGCAGGGAAACGGCGCTGCTGTCACGCTGGCAGGCGCCCTGCTGTTCGGCGGGAAGGATTTTTTGTCTCGTCTCACGGGCTCCGCATTTCTGCGCGTCACCCTCAACGCTTCAGACGGCGCGTCTTCAGAGCCCTACACCATCCACATTCAGCAGAATATCGCGGACACATTCCGCGACTTGTGGATGCGCCAGGGAGACCTTGTGGCGTGCACGGCATCCTCCCTCCCTGAAAAGTGCCTGCGTGAGTTAGTGGTGAACGCCCTGATCCACCGCTCCTACCAGTCTTCCGAACCTGTCAACGTGCGGATCGCGCCTGGCCATCTGCTTGAAATCCAGAATCCTGGCGGCTTCCTCCGAAATCTCGGACCTCGAAACCTCATCAACGCCAGCCCCGTCCATCGCAATCCGTTGCTGACGGAAGCAGCGGCCTTGCTGGGCTTCTGCGAGAAGAGCGGCAGTGGAATCGACATCGTTTACCAGGAGGCGGTCGTTTCCGGATACGACTTCCCCTGCTTTGACGGGGACGCCGAAGCGTTCACGGCCATCGTTCCGCTTGGGAAGGACACGAATTTTGCCAGGTTCATCCAATCCCGGGCGAAGGATTTCACCCGGTTGGAAAGTCTTCTGGTCCTGAAGCACCTGCACAAAACTTCCCAGGCGGACATCGGCCAGTTGGCGCGCGTCATCGAACGGCCGGTCGGCTTCACCGAAATCCTGCTGCGGGAACTTTCCAAACGCCAGGTCATCCGGGAAGACCACGCGCGCTTCAGTTTGACCAGCCCCGTGCGCTACGAAATTGAAAACCCCCCCGACCGCGACCAGGGAACGCTGTTCTGAGCGCTCCCGAAGTCGTTTTAACAAACCTCGCCGCTCACGCGAAGGCTGGGCGGATGTATACTGCCCAGGATGCGCGAAATTAGTGCCCGGTACTTATTTGCTCTACTGCTTACAGCCCTGCTTTGTTGTTGTGCGCCAGTCTACGCGCAAACCGTTTCCTTAAAGTTCTCCGAGCTGCCGCCCGGCGAGATCCAGGAAAATTTGCGATTGTACGCTGACGATAACCTGGTGCGGGAATCACAACTTCGGAAAATGTTTGAGCAAGCAGGCTGTGCCGATGCCGACCTGAAAGAAGAACCCATCCGACGGAAGGATCCTCCCAACATTGTTTGCACGCTGCGAGGCAGCAGTGACTCCCTCATCATCGTCGGGGCTCATACGGACCACGCCGATGTGGGAAAGGGAGTGGTGGATGATTGGAGCGGGGCCGCATTGCTGCCGGCGCTGCTTGGGAGTCTACGGAATTCGCCCCGCCGACACACCTTCGTGTTTATAGGCTTTGCAGATGAGGAGAAAGGACTGTGGGGCTCGCATTACTACGTTCAACACCTGAACCGCGAACAACTCCATGGTATTCGCGCCATGGTTAACTTGGAATGCCTGGGACTGACGCCGACCAAAGTCTGGGCTGACCGGGCGGATAAACACCTGCTGAGCGATCTGATTCTAGTTGCGAGGAATGTTCAGGTTGATCTGCAGGGTGTGAACGTCGACGGCGTCGGTGACGATGATACGCACCCATTTCTTTCACGGCACGTCCCCGTCATTACCATCCACTCCGTCACCCAGAAAACCTGGCACATCCTCCATAGCCCGGGTGATAACCTCTCCGCCATCAACTTTAGCGACTATTACAATACGTACCGACTGGTTGCAGCTTACCTGGCTTATCTTGATGCTACGCTTCCCCAATAGCGGCTTCATCACGAAACCACGCGAGCCTGTCCCGGTCTATGTATGAGGTTACAGACGGGTGTCTCACTCGAGCAGGCGGGCAATCTCATCGCGCTCGGGAATTTTGATCGGGCGGGCGCGGCCATCTTCCACCATCGTGATGCCGTCTTTCGCCGGGCGAACCTCGCCGATGATTTGCGCGGCAATGTTGCGGCGGCGAAGCGCTGTGATGATGCGCGGCGCGCTGGACCGTTGGGCTGTGATTAGCAGGGCTCCCGAAGCCAGCAGGCCGAGCGGATCGAACTTGAGCACCTGCGCCAGCATCCGCGTTTCCACCAGTACGGGAATCTTTTCTTTCCACACCCGCAGACCTACGTGGCCCGCACGGGCCAGTTCCACGAGGCCTGTGAGCACGCCGCCTTCCGTGGGATCGTGCATGGCGTGGACCTCGCCGTGCTCGAGCGCCAGTCGCGCGTCGCGCACCACGCTGATGCCGGGATTTTGCAGCAGTCCTTGTGCCCGCCGCAGATGCTTGGCTGCAACCCTTCCCTTCAACCAGTTCGTCTTCTCGCGAGCCAGAATGGCAGTGCCTTCAATTGCCACGCCTTTGGTCAGGATCACCAGGTCGCCGGGCCGCTGCCGGTCTTTGCGCACAAGTTTGTCTGGCTCAACTTCCCCAAGCATCTGGCCAACAACAATCGGCCGGTCGAGACCAACTGTGATCTCCGTATGGCCGCCGCAGAGCGCGATCCCCAGCGAGCGGCAGGCCTTCAGCGTTTCTCCAAACAACTTCTTCACTAGAGCCTCGGTCGTGCGCCCTTCAGGAAACAGAAATGTGGCGAGGAACCAACTCGGTCGCGCGCCCATCGTTGCAAGATCGTTCGCATTGATGTTGACGGAATACCAGCCGATGCGGTCTGCGGTGAAGGTGATGGGATCGGTTTTGACGACCAGATACTTTCCGCTGGTTTCGATCACCGCCGCGTCCTCACCGTAGCGCGGCCCGAGAACGACTCCCGAGGGCAGGGGAGCGGCACAGGATTTCAGGAGCTTTTCGAGCAGGTGCGCAGGAAGTTTTCCCGCCGGAAGCAGTTTCAATCGCGGCATCGCTGGCGAGTATAACGCGCTTTGTGGCGGGTGAACAATCGTCCGTATGCGATCCGGCAGCAGCATCTGCTTGCCACGACCGCCGCAAAAAGGTTAACCTCGCTTTCTTGACTGCTATGAGCAAGGTGGTGGGTGTCATCCCGGTGCGGCTGGAATCCACGCGACTGCCCCGCAAAGCGCTGCGGCTGATTTGCGGACACTCGACGATCGAGTGGGTCTACCGCCGCGCGCGCGAGTGGCCGGGCTTCACGCGCCTGCTGGTGGCCACGGATTCTGATGAGGTGATGGCGCACTGCAACGGGCTCGGGATTTCTGCCATGATGACTTCCTCCGCACACCGCTCGGGAACGGACCGCGTGATCGAAGTGATGGGCCGCGAGCCCGCTGACCTTTACGTCAACATCCAGGGCGATGAACCCATGGTGACAGCACAGCATATCGAACTGATGGTAGGTCCACTTCGAGAAGGGAAGAGTGCGGTTTCAACGCTGAAAGTCGCCATCAGTCGTGAGGATGCCGCAAATCCCAATGACGTGAAAGTGGTGACGGACCGTGACGGCCGCGCCCTGTACTTTTCGCGCGCGCCCATTCCCTATGACCGCGCAGGCGGGGGCGCCGTGCAGTACTACAAGCACCTGGGACTTTATGCCTACACGCGAAAAGCGCTCGAGGCCTTCAGTCGGCTCGTGCCATCTGAGCTGGAGTTGGCGGAGACGCTCGAGCAGCTTCGGTTTCTCGAAAACGGCATCCCGATTGTTGTGATGGAGACCGCGGATGACACGGTGGGCGTCGATACCGAGGATGACCTCCGCAAAGTGGAAGTGTACTTCCAGGAGCAACACATTACCTTGCCAGAGGCGCGGTGACGATTCCTGAGCGATGCGCGAGCGTCGCGCGGTTACTGCTCTCCAATCAGGTAGCGGCAGCCCTGCGGTCCCATACGGGCCGAATGGACCGTGTTGGCGGGAACGTCGCAACGGTCACCAGCCTTGCAGGTGCGGGTTTCGCCGTTGGTGGTCAGCGTCATCTCGCCATCGAGGATTACGTGGGCGGTGGTCATATGGTGGGTGTGGTCGGGATAGAACGCGCCGGGGCCATCCTGCCAGACGTAGGTGTGGCCGAAGCCTTCCTCGTGCAGCTTCTGCTCCCAATCCTTCAGGTTCATTCTCCAGCTCCCGAAGTGAAGTGCAGCGCCTAAACCAATAATTTAGCTAAAAGACCAATGTTATCATAGATTTGTAAAAAACACCAAATGTACCAAAATGGGACACTTTTTGCTGTTGGCACTTTGTAATACAAAGTACTTGACAACGCTAATCACCGGGTGTATTTTTCCTTCCATGGCGGACATTCATCCCATTCGCCCGCGTAATACCGATCCTCTGGCGCTCGAAGCCCGCGCCATGGACAACCTCCGCTACATTCGCGAAACCATGGAAGGCGCCGCCTCGTTCACGGCGGTCCCGGGCTGGGGCGGCATGCTGATGGGCATCACGGCGCTGGTAGCGGCGTTTATCGCCTCCCTGCAGCCGACTCCCGTCTTATGGCTGGGAGTCTGGATTGTGGAAGCGGCGGTCAGTTGCCTGACTGGCGCCGTGGCCATGCTGCAGAAGGCGCGCAAGGCGGACACTCCTCTGCTTTCGCAGCCGGGACGCCGTTTTGCCCTGAGCCTTTCACCTCCACTGGTAGCCGGAGCTTTGCTCACGCTGTTTCTTTTCCGGGCCGGATCGATGGCACTTCTGCCGGGCTTGTGGCTGCTCCTTTATGGAGCGGGCGTGGTGACGGGCGGCGCGTTTTCGGTCCGAGTAGTGCCGGCGATGGGTGTAGCCTTCATGGTGCTGGGCGCCGCGGCGCTGTTTTCGCCTGCTGCCTGGGGCGACGCTTACATGGCCGTGGGATTTGGCGGCCTGCATCTCATTTTTGGGGCGATTATCGCCTGGAGGCATGGTGGGTAAAACAAACGCATGGATCCGCGACCGGCGGGCGGAAGGCGCTGAGCAGGAGCCCGAAGGGCGGATGATCCGGGGCGAGAAGGTCAGCCGCGCCTCGCGGCTTGACCGCCTGATTCATGAGCGCATTCGCCTCGGCATTGTGAGCGCGCTGGCCGTCAACACCTCGCTGAGCCACAACGAGCTCAAGCAGTTGCTCAAGACCACTGACGGCAACCTGAGCGTCCACGCGCGCAAGCTGGAAGACGCGGAATATATCGAGTGCATCAAGTCGTTCGACGGGCGGCTGCCCCGCACCATCTACCGCCTGACGCCCTCGGGCCGCCAGGCGCTCGAGGCTTACCTCGACCACATGGAAGCGTTGATCCGGGCAACCCGCGAGCAGTAAGCGCGGCAAAATTTTTTTCAGAGGCGACTTTATGGCGCAAAGTGCAAAGGCTGGAAACCCGGGCGCGGGCCGCTCCAAACAGCCCCTGAAAGGGGCGCAAGAATTTAGATTCAGGAAAGGATTGCTCCAACTGGCAGGTTTTTCTCCGTGCTCTCTGTGGCCCGAAAAGATGGAACACAGAGGACGCAGAGATCCTCCGTGCCCTCTGCGTTAAAGCTTTTGAGGCACAGAGAACACAGAGAAGAGAAAGACCCGGCGGGGGCCCGAAGGGCTGCCCTGCCAGTCGTAGCGCCGGATTTGCGCTTTTGCCTGCAGAAGAACCGTGAGCCTCGAAACCGGAGGTCCTCGCTCTGGCAGGTCTTTCTCTTTGCTCTCTGTGGCCCGAAAAGATGGAACACAGAGGACGCAGAGGCCTTCCGTGCTCTCTGTGTTAAAGCTTGTGAGCACAGAGAACACAAAGAGGAAGAGAACCAGCGGGGCCATCAAGGCGCGGCAAGCCCTCAAGGCACAGAAGACAGCGCCGAAGCGAACAAGGACGTAGAACGGAGGATGCGGCCATGAAGAATCGGACCTGGTTCAAACCCTGGGGCTGGATTTATCTTCCGGTTTCGGCGACGGGATGGCTGGCAGTAGCGCTGACGCTGATTTTTCTGGCGAACACTTTCCTCGCCATTGACCGTCATTCGCACTCGGCAAGCGACACGCTTTACGGCGTTTTTCCCTACTGGGTCCCGGCGCTGGGCGTTCTGAACTGGATCGCCGGCCGGACCTCGGAACCGAATTGATTTGTTGAGGTAAGAGCGTGCAGCGGCGGGCCCGCTCCGAGGCCCGGCCAAAGCCGCCCTTACCCGGAGGTAGTTTCATGGTGCAAAGTCCTTCCCAATCTGATCCTAACGGTCTTCACGTGGCCATCATCATGGATGGCAGCGGACGCTGGGCGCGCGAACGCGGCCTGGGCCGCTCGGAAGGCCACCGCGCGGGCGTTGAAACCGTCCGGCGGGTGATTGCCGCCGCGCCCCGTCTGGGCGTCAGCACGCTTACGCTGCACTCCTTCAGCTCCGGCAACTGGCAGCGCCCGCCGGAAGAGGTGGCAAGCCTCTTCGGAATTTTTGAAGACTTCCTCTTCTCCGAGCCTACGCTCTGGCTCACCTGCGGCGTCCGGCTCAGCGTCATCGGCCGGCGCGACCGTTTGCCCGCCTCGCTGCTGCAGACCATCGAATATGCCGAGAACTCAACCAGCGGCTGCCACCGTCTCCACCTGCGCCTGGCCATCGATTACTCGGCGCGCCACGCCATCCTCGATGCCGCGCACCGGCTGAAGGCTGAGGATTTGCAGGACTCCGACGCGGAAATCCAGGAAGCACAGTTCGAGCGGCTGCTGGCCGGAGCCGAGGGAGAAAGCGTTCCCAATGTCGACCTGCTGGTCCGCACTGGCGGCGAACAGCGGCTCAGCGACTTCATGCTCTGGGAATGCGCCTACGCCGAGCTCTATTTCACCCCGCGCCTCTGGCCGGATTTCACCGGCGAAGACCTCGACTTCGCCCTCAAGGAATTCCATTCCCGCGACCGTCGCTTCGGCGCCGTGCCGGCGGTGGTGTAGGGCGCCGCCAAGCCGCCGAATAGGGGCGGAAGAACCAAGCCCGGAGACCCGCGGCGACCTCAGCGTTTGCGGAAGTGACTCTTGATGTAATCGCAATATTGCGATAATACGGCGACCGTTGGAAGAGAAGACGGATGCCTCTTAGCGAGGAGCTCGAAAATGAATAAACCCAAGAGGACATCTAATGCCGTCAGGATTCTTCATCGGCGTTACGTGGGTGGGGACCTTCAGCGGAAAGCATCCCTGGAACAGGAGCGGGTAAACGCGGAAGTTGCCCGCACCATATTTGAGCTTCGCGAACAGGCCGGGCTCAGCCAAAAGGAGCTGGCGGAACGAGTACAAACCACTCAATCCGTCATCAGCCGTCTGGAGGACGCAGATTACGAAGGGCACTCCCTGTCGATGTTAAATCCCATTGCGACGGCCCTCGATCGGCAACTTCAAGTTGTCCTACGTCCAAAGCGATAGTTGCGGGCCGTGAGCGTGTTCTACTTGTGGTACAGGCGCCCTCGCCCCTGCTGCGATGATAGAAACGGCCAGGATGGCCGTGCCACAAAGGACGGGAAAGCCGCAGAGTTTGAGAGCAACGTTGCGCTGGCTGCTCATTCAAAGGACCGCGGACCTCAAAACTGGAGGTCCACGCTAATCGCTCTGGCAGGTTTTTCTCCGTGCTCTCTGTGGCCCGAAAAGATGGAACACAGAGGACGCAGAGACCCTCCGTGCTCTCTGTGTTAAAGCTTGTGAGGCACAGAGAACACAGAGAGGAAGAAAACCAGCGGGCGGTAAAGGCCCGCGCAACAAGGCGCGGAGGAAATAGCTTTTGACACCCACCGAATCCGGCAAAATTTCGACGCGGGCGATTATCATCCAGGTTGTCATTCTCCTGACTGCCGTGGGCGTGTTCGCCTACGTCAAATTCTACGCGCCGAAGCTGGAAAAGGCGCGGCAGGCCGCGCAACTGGCGCAGCGCGAAAGCCGCATCCAGGATTTTTACAATTCCATGGTGTCGGAGGATTCCAGCCGCACCGTGGAAGCGCCGGGCCTTGGCACGACGCATCCGCAGAGCCTGAAGAGCACGCCGTCGCTCGACGAAGTGCAGCACGCGCTGGGCGGGCCCGACACCAGCAGCACCGACTATGCCGGCGGCCTGCACCTGGGATGGATCGGCACAAAGCACACGCTCGAGGCCGCCTTCAGCCACGGCGAGCTTTATGCGCTGTCGTTTAAAAACAACGACACCGGGCACGGCGTGAACGTTTTCAGATCGAGCGATCAGTTCCAGGGTTTTTGATTTGCGGTCTGCGGGTTTGCCTGCAGAAGGACCGCGGACCTAAAAACCGGAGGTCCACGCTACTCGCTCTGGCAGGTTTTTCTCCGTGTCCTCTGTGGCCCGAAAAGATGGAACACAGAGGACGCAGAGATCCTCCGTGCCCTCTGCGTTAAAGCTTTTGAGGCACAGAGAACACAGAGAAGAGCCGCGGACCTCAAGACCGTAGGTCCACGCTACTCGCTCTGGCAGGTTTTTCTCGGTGCCCTCTGTGGCACGAAAAGATGGAACACAGAGGACACAGAGATCCTCCGTGCCCTCTGCGTTAAAGCTTTTGAGGCACAGAGAACACAGAGAAGAAAAAGACCCGGCGGGGGCCCGAAGGGCTCCCCTACAAGAGGACAAACTATGAGCGACAAAACTCCGTTGGCATTGCGCGTGACGGCTGCGGCACTCGGGATGGGAATTCTCGGCGACCTTCTCTTGCGGCAGTTCCCCTGGGGGCTGAACATCTTCCTGTGGCTCGCGGCGGTGGTGGTAACGGTAACGGTGATCCTGCGGCTGCATCCTTCCGCAAGCGCGGGCGTCAACCGCTGGATGCTGGCGGCGGTGGTGATCTTTGGGGCGCTTTTTGCCTGGCGGGCTTCCATTCCGCTGAAGCTGATGGACGTGTTTGCGGTGTTTGTGGCGGCGTCGCTGGCTTCGCCTCTGCCCGGCAGGGTGCGCGTCCATCTCGCAAGCCTGGCGCATTACCTTGTTTCCGGAATCGCGGCCGGCATCCACGCCGCGCTGGGACCTTTGCTGCTGGTCTTTCAGGATGTCGAGTGGAAAGAGGTTTCCGGGCAGCAGTGGGGCCGCCCGGCGCTGGCCGTGGGCCGGGGAGTGCTGCTATCCGCCGCGCCGCTGCTGGTTTTCAGCTTGTTGCTGATGTCGGCTGACGCGGTGTTTAACAACCTGGTGCGAAACACCTTCCACCTCAACGTGGCGCGGGTGCTGCTGCACGCTTTCGTCATCGCCTTCTGCGCCTGGATCGTGGCCGGCACGCTGCGCCGGGTGCTGATCGGCAACAGCCTGCCGCAGGAAGCGCGCGAACTTCCCCGCCTGTTTTCGCTGGGCATCGTCGAGATCGGCATTGTGCTGGGGCTGCTGGATCTGCTGTTCCTTTCCTTCGTCGCCGTGCAGATACGCTACCTGTTTGGCGGGGCGCCGCTGGTGGGCGTCACGCCGGGGCTGAGCTACGCCGAGTATGCGCGCCGCGGATTCTTTGAGCTGGTGACGGTGGCGGCGCTGGTGCTGCCCATGCTGCTGGCGGCACACTGGGCGCTGCGGCAGGAGGGCCCGAAGCAGGCCCGACTTTTCAGGGCGCTGGCCACGGTGCAGATCGTCCTGCTGTTTGTCATCATGGCCTCGGCGCTCGCGCGGATGCGGCTTTATACGGAGCAGTTCGGATTGACCGAGCAGCGCCTTTATGCCACGGCCTTTATGGCCTGGCTGGCGGTGGTGTTTGTGTGGTTCGCCCTCACGGTGCTGCGCGGCCGCCGCCAGCGGTTTGCCTTTGGCGCCATGCTGGCGGGCTTTGCGCTGATCGGCGCGCTGCAGGTCGTGAATCCGGATGCCCTGATCGCGCGCGCCAATCTCGAACGCGCCGGCGCCGGGCGGCAGTTTGACGCCCGCTACGTCGCCGATCTCAGCGCCGACGCCGTGCCGGCGCTGGCAGCGCATCTCGAAGAACTGAAGCCGCAGGACAGCCGCACCATCGCCACACAAATCCTGAAGCGCTGGCCGGCAGGCGAACGCACCAACTGGCGCACCTGGAGCTGGGGCCGCGCCCGCGCCGCGCATGCCGTTGAAACTCACCGGGCCATGCTGGAACAGATGTCTGCCACCGCCGGGCGGTGACGTGCAGCGCGGACCCTTGTGGCCCGCGGTCCTTGTTGAAAGCTGATTGCCGACGTCCAAAGAACCGCGGACCTCAAAACCGCAGGTCCTTGCTATGCGCTCCAATAGGCTTTCTCCGTGCCCTCTGTGGCCCGAAAAGATGGAACACAGAGGACACAGAGCCCCTCCGTGCTCTCTGTGTTAAAGCTTGTGAGGCACAGAGAACACAAAGACGAAAAAAACGTGGGCCGTAAAGGCTCGCGTTACAAAACTCAAGACGGGAGGCCGCGTCACCCGCTTTTGTTTGGACGCTCAAAAATTATCCGTGTGGTCAATAACCCTGTAAAAAAGCCTTTGTTTTTGAAGGCGTTACGAGCCTGTAAGATTTACCCAGTCAGGACAAATTTGCAGAGTTGCCGGCGGGTTTCGTGCTATCATTATCCGATTTATCAAGTGTCAAATCAGTAGCTTGCCGGATGGGATTCGAAATTGGAGTATGGCTTGCGATAAGCCCCGCCGGAAAGATGCGCAAAGGCAGCGCCAACCGGCCGGAGGTGTTCCGATGAGAGACGAGAAGTTGAAAGAGGTCCAACCCGTAAACACAAAGCACGCGCTCAGGCGGCCGATGGTGGTTTGCCTGGCCGGGACGCTGCTGCTGTTGCTGGCGATGGTTGTGGCTCCCACGCCTTCCTCCGCGCGAGTGAGCGTTGGGGTCTTCGTCGGCTTCGGCCCGCCGGCGCTGCCTGTTTATGTGCAGCCGCCCTGCCCGGCCCCGGGCTACATCTGGACGCCCGGCTACTGGGCCTGGGACCCCGCCAATGGTTATTACTGGGTGCCGGGCACCTGGGTGCCCGCGCCTTTTATCGGCGCCATGTGGACACCGGGCTATTGGGGCTATGACGATGATGATGATGGCTACCGCTGGCACGGGGGTTATTGGGGATTCTCGGTGGGCTTCTACGGAGGCATCAACTACGGTTATGGCTACAACGGCTATGGCTACTATGGCGGACGGTGGCGCGGCGACAGGTTTTACTACAACCGCGAAGTCAACCACATCAACAACGTCAACATCGTAAACGTTTACAACCAGAGGGTGGTTGAGAACTACGGCCCACGCGTCAGCTACAACGGCGGCCGCGGCGGAATCGGTGCCCGTCCCACACGCCAGCAGGTTGCAGCGGAGCGGGGCCGGCGCTCCGGGCCCTCCAATCAGCAGTTGCGCCAGGAACGGTTTGCGCGCACCAACGGCGCACAGTGGGCGCGTGAAAACCACGGGCGCCCGGAGATTGCCGCCACCAGGCGCCCGGGAGAGTTCCGGGGCAACGGCGCCGTGCGGGCTTCGCGAGCGGGCGAGCCTTACCGGGCGCCGGTTGAAAGGACGCGCGGCGGCCAGCAGTTCTCGCGTTCTGCTCCGCAACGGGGCAATAATGACCGGGGCTTCCGCTCATTCAGCCAGCAGCGTAACGCCCAGCCCAATTGGCAACGGAGCGAGAACCGCGCACCCGCCGAAACGCGCGGCGGCCGCGAATTTTCACGCTCTGGCCCACAACAGGGCAACAATGACAGAGGTTTCCATTCCTTCAGCCAGCAGCGCAACGCCCAGCCTAATTGGCAGCGGAGCGAAAATCGCGCACCCGCCGAGCGGACGAACCGCCAGCCCATGTACCGCAACAACCAGCAAGGCTCCTTCGAGCGGCCGCAGCGCCAGCAGTACCGTCCGCAGGAAATGCGCCGGGCTGAAAGCCGGCCCGCACCACAGCAAGGCGGCAGTTATTCGCGCCAGGAAGCACGCGGCGGCTCCAGCCAGGGCCACGGCGGCGGGTACAGCCAGAACCGCGGCGGTGGCGGTGGGAACGGCAACGGCCACGGCCGCCACTAGAACACACCAGCACAGCGACGCGGGTTGCGACGTCGAGCCAAGACCTCGCACCCGCGCGCTGCAAAATCCTCCCAGCCAGCCAAGTTTCTGGACACCTGTTCGGTACGAACCTGCATTCGCGGATTTTACACTCCCTTTACACGGTAGCAGCACGCCAGGGAAACTTCGGGCGGTGTGGGAGCGTCTACTAAGCTGGAATCGGTAAGCGGCCCACAAACCTCGGAGATTGGCAATTGGGTTGCTCATAGATTGGGAGGGTATTCTGGTAACGGAAGTGCCTGAGGAGGTGCTTCAATGAAAGAAGAGAAGATCAACAACCGTGATTATGAGTATCAACTCCCGGAAAATTCACCGCTCTCAGCTCAAAATCCGCAAGGGGTGGCGGCAAACCGCACAAGCGAGGTCCTGAAGGCATCCGGCAAGTGGACACGCCGATCGCTGGTTTCGTGCCTGCTGGGATCGCTGCTGCTGATGCTGGTGACCATGGCGGCGCCGCCAAAGGCTTCCGCCGCGGTGGACATTTTTGTCAGCTTCGGGCCGCCTGCCATCCCGGTTTATGAGCAGCCGTACTGTCCGGGTCCGGGTTACATGTGGACGCCCGGCTACTGGGCCTGGGATCCTGATTACGGCTACTACTGGGTGCCGGGCACCTGGGTGCCTGCGCCCTTTGTCGGCGCCATGTGGACGCCGGGCTACTGGGGCTGGTATAACGGCGGGTACATGTGGTACCCGGGCTACTGGGGCACTGCAGTCGGCTTCTACGGCGGCATCGACTATGGTTATGGCTACAACGGCCGTGGCTACTATGGCGGATACTGGCGCGGCGACAACTACTACTACAACCGCGAAGTGAACCACATCAATAACGTCACCATTGTGAACGTCTACAATCAGAGAGTGGTTGAGAACAACGGCCCGCGCATCAGCTACAACGGCGGCCGGGGCGGTATTGACGCCCGTCCCACATCCGAACAAAGGGTAGCGGAACGAACGCGGCGCTTTGGGGCCAATGACCGTCAAATAGAGCAGGAACGGTGGGCCCGCTCGAACCCTGCGCAACACGCTCGCGAAAACCACGGACGTCCTGAAGTTGCCGCAACTGCCAGGCCGGGAGAGTTCCGCGGGAATGGCGTTGTACGCGCCACCCGCGCTGGGGCTCCTTACAATCCACCAGCCCGTGAAATGAGAAGGGGTTCCGAAGCAGGGCGGCCATCATCCGCGCCGGTTGAGCGGCGTCCGCAAAACAACGCTCCGCAGCAGGAAAGGCCCAACCAGCGAATGGAAAGGCCCGCTCCGCAACAGGCACAGCCCAATAGGCAAATGGAACGGCAGCCGCAGCCCAATCAGCGCATGGAGCGGCCGGCGCCGCAGCAGCAGAGGAACGAGCGGCCTATGTACCGGAATGACCGGCCACCACAAGCCCAGCAGCAGCGGGAATCCCGTCCGTCGCAGGCGCGTCCGAACGAAAACCGCGGCGCGCAGGAACGGCAGGCCCGTCCGCAGAACGAAGGCCGGCGCGAGGGCGGTAACAACAACAATAACAATAACAACAACCATCCTCCCCACCGGTAACTGAAACAGCATGGCGCGGGCAGTGATGCCGGAACTCCGGCAACACCCCCGCGCCTTTTCTTTTCACGCCTGGCAGCCAATTCCCGCAACAGAGCCGCGGGCACTAGAGCCCCGCGTTCTGGCCTGCATTGCCTACGGCGCCGAAATGTCGCGCGAACGCTGCGTTGACATTCCAATGGGCAGCTACCAATGAGGCTCGCCTTTTCTTGACTTCATTCCATAGCGGCGACATAATCTGATTTCAGCTATGCGAGAAGCGGTGATTATAGCCGCGGTCCGCACTCCGATCGGCAAGTTTCAGGGTTCACTTTCCGCCCTTTCCGCGGTAGAACTTGGCGCCTGCGTGGTGCGTGAAGTGGTGCGGCGAGCGCAAATCGAGCCGGCCCTTGTGGACGAAGTGATCATGGGCAACGTGGTCTCGGCGGGCCTGGGGCAGAACCCTGCCCGGCAGGCGGCCCTGGGCGGCGGCCTGGATCCGCGCGTCGCGGCGATGACCATCAACAAAGTGTGCGGATCAGGCCTGAAGGCCGTGGGGCTGGCCGCGCAGGGCATTGCCACCGGCGACACCGATATTGTAGTGGCGGGCGGCATGGAATCCATGAGCAACTGTCCCTATCTCGTGCCGGGAGCGCGGCAGGGCCTGCGCCTGGGCGACAAGACGATGGTCGATTCCATGGTGCACGACGGATTGTGGGACGCCTATGAAGATTTCCACATGGGCATGACCGCCGAGCTGGTGGCGGAAAAATATCACGTCTCGCGCGAATGCCAGGACCAGTACGCTCTCGAAAGCCACCGGCGCGCCATCGCGGCCATCAGAAGCGGCAAACTGAAAGACCAGATTGTGCCTGTCACGCTGCCTGACAAAAAGGGTGAAACGCGGGAATTTTCCGTTGACGAATCGCCGCGCGAAGATACCTCGCTCGAAAAACTGGCCAGGCTGAAACCTGTCTTCAAGAAGGACGGAACAGTGACGGCGGGCAACGCTCCGGGAACCAACGACGGCGCCGCCGCCACTCTGGTAACCTCGCTTGAAACCGCGCAAAAGCTGGGCAAGAAGCCCCTGGCGCGGATTGTGGCGCAGTCGGTGAGCGGCGTGGAACCGCGCTGGGTGATGATGGCGCCGGTGAGCGCCGTGCGCGGACTGCTGGAAAAAACCGGCTGGAAGATTGAGGATGTTGACCTGGTGGAATTGAACGAGGCTTTCGCCGTGCAAGCCGTGGCCGTCATCGAGCAACTGGGACTCGATCCTCAGAAGACCAACGTGAATGGCGGCGCGGTGGCGATTGGGCATCCCATCGGCGCCTCCGGCACCCGCATTCTGGTGGATCTGATTTACGAAATGCAACGCCGCGACGCACACCGCGGAATTGCCACTTTGTGTCTCGGCGGCGGCAACGCCGTGGCGCTGGCGGTGGAACGGCAAACGGGGCGGGCAGGGGGAAAGGCTTGAACATCTGCCTGGTCGCAGTGGTGGGCGCCGGGACTATGGGCCACGGCATCGCCCAGGTGCTGGTCCGCAACGGATATTCGGTGGTCCTGCACGACACCACGCAGGAGTTGGTGGGGCGCGGCGCGGAAAAGATTACGCGCGGGCTCTCGCGCGACCTGGAAAAGGGCCGGCTGACCGTGGGCGAGAGGCAGCAGGCTGAAAGCCGCCTGAAGACCACCACCCATCTGTCGGACCTGGCTTCCGCCGATGTCGTGATTGAGGCGGTCACAGAAAAGTTTGAGGTCAAGGCAGACGTGCTCCGCGCGCTGGACGCGCTCTGCCGGCCGGAAGCGCTTTTTGCCAGCAACACCTCTTCGATTTCCATCACGCGCCTGGCGAGCGTCACTGGGCGCGCGGCGCAGTTTGTGGGGCTGCATTTTTTCAATCCCGTGCCGGTGATGAGGCTGGTGGAAGTGGTTGCGGGGCTGGACACGGCGGAAGAGACCATTGCGGCCGCCGAGCAGATGGCAACTTCGGTGGGCAAGACGCCCATTCGCGCCAAAGACCTGCCGGGGTTTGTTTCCAACCGGCTGCTGATGCCCATGATCAATGAGGCCGTGTATGCCTTAATGGAGGGCGTCGCCTCGCCGGAAGGGGTGGACGGCGTGATGAGGCTGGGCATGAACCACCCGATGGGGCCGCTCGAACTCGCCGACCTGATCGGCCTGGATGTTTGCCTGGACATCATGCAGGTGCTCTACGAAGGTTTTCACGATTCGAAGTACAGGCCATGCCCGCTGCTGGAACGAATGGTGGAAGCGGGCCGGCTGGGACGAAAATCCGGGAGGGGATTTTACAATTACGCGAAGGCGTAGCCCAAAGCAAAGCCAGCTCAGGTCCTACGAAAAGACACTCCAGGGGCAGCCAGCCACGCAAAGCTTACCGCGTCCATCAGCGGAAAAAAGGGGGGATCGGGTATGCCAGAAGAACGAACGGACCGAATGAAGGCCATCGAAGTGGCCCTGACTCAGATCGAAAAGCAGTTTGGGAAAGGTTCCATTATGCGCCTGGGCGCAAAGCAGGCACTGGTGCCCGTGGATGTGATTCCAACGGGAGCAGTTTCGCTGGACGCGGCGCTGGGCGTGGGCGGCGTGCCGCGCGGCCGGGTGGTGGAAATCTACGGCCCGGAGGCCAGCGGCAAAACCACCATCGCCCTGCATCTGGTGGCAGAGGCGCAGAAGCGCGGCGGCATGGCGGCCTTTGTGGACGCCGAACACGCTCTGGATGCCAAATATGCCTCCCGGGTGGGCGTGGACGTGGACAACCTGCTGGTTTCGCAGCCCGATTACGGCGAGCAGGCGCTGGAGATTGCGGAGGCCCTGGTGCGCTCCAACGCCATCGATATTATTGTGATTGATTCGGTGGCCGCGCTGGTTCCCAGGGCGGAACTGGAAGGCGACATGGGCGATTCCATGCCCGGCCTGCAGGCCCGACTGATGTCGCAGGCGTTGCGCAAGCTGACCGCATTGGTATCAAAATCAAAGACTTGCCTGGTGTTTATCAATCAGATTCGGGAAAAGATCGGGGTGATGTTCGGCAGTCCGGAAACCACCACCGGCGGCCGGGCGCTGAAGTTTTACTCCTCGGTGCGGCTCGACGTCCGCCGCATTGCCTCCATCAAAGACGCTGAGCAGGTGGTGGGCAACCGGACACGCGTGAAGGTGGTGAAGAACAAGATGGCCCCGCCGTTCCGCGATGCCGAATTCGACATCCTTTATGGCGAAGGAATATCGAAAGAAGGCGACCTGCTCGACTTGGCCGCAGGAATGAACTTGATTGAGAAGAGCGGTTCGTGGTATTCCTTTGCTGGTGAGCGGATTGGACAGGGCAGGGAGAACACCCGCCAGTTCCTGCTCCAGAATCCGGACGTTTACGGAAAGATCGAAATCGAGGTGCGCAAGGCTCTGAATTTGCCGGGGACGAAGGAGGACGCCGAGCCCGCAGAAATGGGAACGGCAAAAAGCAAGAAATAGTCCCACCTGCAAGCGGTTACAGAAGCCCGACGAAGTGCCCATCAGACCACTCGATAGCGCGCCAGGACTGCCAGCAGAAAGGATTGCTGCGCAAGCTGGGATACACCTGAGGAGACCGGACCCGCGTTGAAAAAAAGACTCGCTGTTCTGGCTGTTGCGTTGATAGGGCTGCTGGGATTTGGCCTCCTGCCGGGAGGATCGCTCCCGCAGGGCCAGGCGACGCCACTGCCCGCGGTTTCCCGGCGGACGCGCTTTCACCGGCACATTCACCACACGCGGCACCGGCACATCCGCAGGCGTTGGAACCCCTGGCGGGTCGCTTCATTCGATCAGGATCCCGGCGCAGGCGACAACACGGAAGGCGAAATCCTTGCCGTGCGCCAGGCCGCGCTGCAGGCGCTGGGCAACCTGAACGGAAGCGTCGTGGTGGTCGACCCGAACAACGGGCGGATCCTCAGCATCGTCAATCAGAAGCTGGCTTTCAGCGGGGCCTTCCGCCCTTGCTCCACATTCAAACCGATTGTTGCCCTGGCCGCATTGAAAAAAGGCATCATCACGCCGCGCACCAGGTTGTACGTCGGCCGCCACCAGACAATCGACCTCACCGACGCGCTGGCGCATTCCAACAATGAATTCTTCTACAAGCTGGGAAGGATGGTTGGATTTCCGCTGCTGTCTCGTTACGCCCATGAATTCGGCCTTGGGGAAAAAGCAGGCTGGGACATTCCCGGCGACCAGCCCGGAGAGTTCCCAACCGATCCTCCCACGGACGGAGAATTGGGATATCTGGCTTATCTGGGCAAAGGAATTGAGGTGACGCCCCTGCAGTGGGCCGCCGTCGCCTCAGCCATCGCCAACGGCGGAACGCTTTATTACCTGCAATACCCGCGAACCCAGGAACAGGTGGAAAACTTCAAGCCAATGGTCCGGCGCCAGCTCACCAATCTGAGCCAGGAAATTCCTGAAGTGCGGGCCGGCATGGCCGGGGCAGTGACTTATGGCACGGCCCGCCTGGCCAATGACGGCGCCCTGCAAATCCTGGGAAAAACGGGAACGTGCAGCGAAGACGGCGCGAGGCTGGGATGGTTTCTTTCCTACTCTGATGCGCGGCCGCCGTACGTGGTGGTCGTGCTGCTGCGGGGCGGCCGGGAAATGTTCGGTCCCCACGCGGCGGAAATTGCGGGCCGGGTTTACAAAGACCTGGAACAGTCGAGCCCCAACGAAATCCAGGAAAACAAAATCGCGGCCGGGGAATAATCCTTCAAATCAGTTGGGAATTTTGGGTGGTTGCTCCGTGTCCGTGCGGGGCGGGGAAAGGATTTTCCCTCCCCGCACAGAGACCTTAATGGCTGGCCGAAGCAAGCCGGCGGGGAAGCGCTACGCTTTCACCGGTTCTTTATCCGCAACGTTGCCTGCGTGCAGGCCGCATTCCTTCTTTGTCTGATCTTCCCACCACCAGCGGCCTTCGCGTTCGTGCTGTCCGGGAAGCACCGGCCGGGTGCAGGGTTCGCAACCGATTGAAATAAAGCCCTGCTCATGCAGGGGATTGAAAGGCACGTTGTTTTCGCGGATGTAATCCCACACCTGCCTGGAGCTCCAGTTGGCGAGCGGATTGAACTTGATCAACTCGCGGCCCGGCTGGGAGAAGACGGGGTCGACTTCAACCACGGCTACTTCGGCGCGCGTGGAAGGGCTCTGATCGCGCCGCTGGCCGGTGACCCAGGCATCCAGGGTCCCCAGCGCCCGCTTGAGCGGTTCAACCTTGCGGACCCCGCAGCACTCCTTGTGGCCGTCCTTGTAAAAGGAGAACAGGCCTTTCTCTTTCACCAGCTTTTGCACCGCTTCCACCTGCGGGAAGAAAAGCTCGATCGGGATCCCGTAATGCTCGCGGACCTTGTCGATAAACCGGTAGGTCTCAGAGTGAAGCCTGCCCGTATCTAGCGAAAAAACCCGGAAGTCGCCGCCCACTTTCGATGCCAGGTCAATCAGGACAACATCTTCCGCACCGCTGAAGCTGATGCCGACGCCTCCGGAATAATTCTCGAGCGCGAACTTCAGAATTTCGCTCGGATGCGCCTCGGCCAGCGATTTTGCTATCTCAGGAATATCAATCGTTTCAAGTTCCATGGTTTCCTTTCGTCCGTTTCAGAGTGAAATTGCCGGAAGGTCCCGCCCCGCGCCCCCATCTAGCCGGCGAGTAAACGCGCCCCCAGCGAAAAATAAAGTATGCTGAACAGCCAGGTGATGTAACGCTCCGGGATGCGGCGCGTCAGCCGGCTGCCAATGATGACTCCAGGCACTTCGCCAGCCACCAGCAGGAGGAACAGGCTGGCATTGAAGTTTCCCATCTTCATGTGCAGCGACCCGGCCAGCGCCGTGGTCACCAGTCCAAACAGGATGTCAGTTCCCACCAGGCTTCCCAGCGGCAGGGGAACCAGCACCAGCAATGAAATCATCAGCAGGCTTCCGCTGCCCACCGAAGTCATGGAAACCAGGAAGCCAACGACGGCGCCCACCCCCAGCAGCTTGCCGCCGCCGTTCGAAAAGCTGAGATTTGAATATTCGGATAAAGCAGACTTCTGCTTGCCGCGCAGGAAGGGTAGAAAGAACGACACCCCGAAAAGCACCAGGCCCAACAGGACCTTCAACGCATGGTCCAACTGGGCTTCAGACATCCAGCCTTTCAGGGAGTGGATAAACAGGATGCCGGCAACGGACCCGGGAATGCTGCCCGCCAGCAGGTATCCGGCCAGGTTCCAGCGCACGTGTCCCAGCTTGCGATGCTCCACCACGCCCGCCAGCTTAGTGACGGCGCCGCTCATCAGGTCCGTGCCAATCACCGTCAGGGCGCTGAACGGCGTCAGCAGCAACAGAAGCGGCGTCAGGATGACGCCCGCGCCCGTTCCCGTCAGGCCGACCAGGATGCCGGTAATGAAAGCAAGCAGACTGACTAGCATGCAGCTCCCTGTTGAAGTTGCTGGCTGAAAGCCTGGTGCAGCACCGCTGCCACTTCAGGCCGCGAGAATTCCGGCGGCAGTTGTCCGCCTTCGCGCAGCACGTTGCGCACCTGCGTCCCGCTCAGCATTACGCGAGATTGCTTATCGTGGCCGCAGGTTTTTTGCGAGGCCATGCCAGCGCACTTGCGGCAATAAAAAGTGTGTTCAAAGAAGAGCGGCGTGATGCCGAGTTCCTCTTTGCCGAACTCGCTAAAAATTTTCTGTGAGTCGTAGGGGCCGTAGTAGTTTCCCACCCCGGCGTGATCGCGGCCCACGATGAAATGCGTGCAGCCAAAGTTCTTGCGGATGAGGGCGTGGAAGATGGCCTCGCGCGGCCCCGCGTAGCGCATGGAAGCGGGGTTCAGCGCCAGCATGGCGCGGTCATGAGGATAGTAGTTTTCCAGCAGCACTTCATAGCAGCGCAGGCGAACTTCCAGGCTGATGTCGTCGGATTTGGTTTCGCCGCCAATCGGGTGCAGCAGCAGGCCGTCCACAATTTCCAGCGCGGCTTTCTGGATATATTCGTGGGCGCGGTGGACGGGGTTGCGCGTCTGGAAACCGACCACGGTGTTCCATCCTCGCTCCGAGAAGATGCGGCGCGTATCCGCGGGGTCCAGCCGGTATTTGGTGTAAGCTTCCGCGTTTGGGCGGCTGAAAACCTCAACCGGACCGCCCACGACCCAATCGCCGCGTGACGCCACGTAGCGGGCGCCCGGATGGTCGTCATTGGCCGTGCGAAAAACTGCCACGGATTCCGCCCCGCGGTCGTACTGGAACACATCCTGAATTTCCAGAACCGCCAGAGGCCTGCCGCTCGCATCCGCCAGCGCTGCGCGCGGAACTTTCTTCAGGCTCTCGGCCCTTTTCTGATCGACAGCCAGCGTGACCGGCAGCGTCCAGGGCAGGCCGCTGGCCAGGCGCTTGTCCTGGAGGACGCGGTTGTAATCGGCGCTTCCCATAAAGCCCTCGAGCGGGCTGAAGGCGCCGATGGCCAGCATCTCCAGATCAGAAAGTTCAAACTGGTTCAGTTGGATCACAGGCAGCTCGCGCGCTTCCGCTTCCAGCGCCGCGGCCTTTTCGCCGCTCACCAGGCGATTGACGAGCTGTCCTCCGTGGGGTTCAATCATTCCGTTTCCTCTCCTTCACCATCCATACTTCCGGTTCGCCCGGCTCGTGCCGGTTCGCGGACCGCCCAAAAACAAAAACGCCCGCCGACGTTTAATCCGTCAGCGGGCGTCCGTTATGAATCACTACTGGAAGTTCGATTTACAAGTCGTTAATTTCCAGCCACACGGCGCCACCAACGGAACACGTACAACAACACATACACATCCGCTGCGCGCATGTAGCATTAACCGGCTTGTTCACCGAGACTGCCATATATAAATATTAGACAGAGAGATTCTACCAACCACGCCAATCCCTGTCAACAGGTTTTAAACCTGGCCCCAACCGATTGAAATTTATCGCAGATAGCCTCCGCGGTTATAATCTGCCGGAGTCTGAAGTTCTGAAGCTGTTTCACCAGAGGGCGGGTCAGCCCTGTTTGTCAGCACCATCCGGCCTTTCCATCACCCAATTTATAGTCACCGCGTTTTGTAGAGAGTTGCTCGAGAAACACGCTCAACTCTGACAGCGTCTTGATGCGGGGGCAGGTGGCGTCAGGATAAGCGCCTACCCAGTCGATCAGAATTCCGTGCAGGCCGGCCAGCTCAGCCCCGCCGATATCGGTGGGATAAGTGTCGCCCACGTAAACTGCCTCGTCCGGCTTAATGCCTGAACGTTCCAGCGCCATCTCAAAGATTTCGGGGTGCGGCTTTTCAACGCCCACCAGCGAAGAGTCGATCACGAATTCCAGATACTCGCTAAGGCCCGCGCGCTCAAGCTCGCCTTCCACGGTCCCATCGGAATTCGAGATCACCGCCAGATAGTATCCAGCCGATTTCAGTTTCCGGAGAGTTGGAACGGTGTCCGGCAAAACTTTGGACCAGGTGTGAATATTGCGAAATCCTGCGATCACACGTTCGATGGCCGCGGCGCGGGTTTCCGCCGGCCCGTCAAGAATTTCTGACAAGGCGCTTAGATATTGTTCCCAGTAAACATTATTGCTGGTTCGCGGAATGCGCCCTTCGCGGATCTGCGGCCAGAGCACTGCGTCCAGTTTTTTCTTGCCCGCGCGCTCGGCCTGGTGGAAATGTTCTGGGCGCATTGGAAATCCTGCCGCTTCCATGTCCTCGGCAAGCTTTTCAACCTGTGGGAAAAGCAGTGTGTTTCCAGCATCCAGGAAAATAGCGCGTATGGGTGTATTCATGGATCCGTATTCCTTTTTGAGTGGGGCGCCCCGGCCTGCATTTTGCGGTTACGCGGCCATCGCCTGCTGAATCTGCCGCAGCAGCCTCTGCTTGTCATCATCCGGCAGAAACGCAGCGCGGACAGCGTTTTCGCAAAGCCCCGCCAGTTGCCCGGGCGATAGTGAAAACGCCCCGGCGGCATTCCTGAATTCCTGTCCGATAGAGGTCCCGAACAGCGCCGGATCGTCGGAATTGAGAGTCATCGTCACGCCGGCATCCATAAACGCCGGTAACGGATAGTCACGATACTCCGGGACCAGGCTGATGGAAGTGTTGCTGCCTGGGCATGCCTCGATCGGAATTCCCCGTTCGCGCAGCAGGGCCATCACTTCAGGGTCGAGCGCGGCCGTGAGGCCGTGGCCAATTCGCTCCACTTGCAGCAACTCGACCGTCTGGCGCACGCTGTCAGGCCCGCTGGTTTCTCCTGCGTGGGCCAGTGCGTGGAGGCCGCAATCGCGGACCTCGCGGTAAACATCTGCAAAGATACCTGCGGGGCCGCGTTCTTCGTCGCCGCCCAGGCCAAAGGCCACCACGCCCTGATTACGATAGCGGCTTGCCCACCGCAGCACGGCGCGGGCGTGATCGGCGCCGAATTGCCGAACGGCGTCAAAAATCCAGTTGATCCTGATCCCCAGGCGCGCGCCGGCTTCGAGCGCAGCGGCGCGAACGGCTTCATACACCCGGTCGAGCGCCTGCCGCTTCCAGAGCACCACGCCCGCCGCCAGCGTGATCTCTGCATACTTCACGTTCTGCTCCGCCAGCCATTCCATCAGGCGGACGGTGGCCAGGGCATAATCCTCCGGCGTTTCCAGCAACAGCACCACAAACTTGAATGCCTCGACGAAATCCGCGAATGACGCGTAGCGATATTCATTCTGCTGCCGCTCCCGAATCCATTCCCCGACTTTAGTCTCCATGCCGTCCCTGCCGCGGGCAAGCTCACGCATTGTACCGGGGCGCAGGCTCCCCTCGAGGTGCAGATGGAGCTCCACCTTGGGCAGTTTTGCAATGAAATCTTCAGTGACCGGCATGGGGATTTTCCTTCAGGGCCGCGGGTTGCTTCAATCGGGCGGACGGCTCGCGCGTTCCAACCTGCACACGCTACCGCCCGGGCACTTCAGGACTTCCTGCGTTGAGCCATGCGCTGTACCAATAAGAACCGACATCGTGCGCCGCCTCGCTGATCTCCTTCATCGCCGTTGACCCCACGCGCGAATAGAAGGCGTCAAAATAGGCGTCGGTGTAGCCCGGCAAATCGTCCCGGGCCTGAAGATCAGCCAGAATTATCTGGTCCACCCAGGTGTAGGCCTCCAGCACCATCTGGAAAGCGTGCTCCGTGGGATCGCTGACCTTGACGGCGCTATCAGGCCGGAACATAAAAAAGTGGGAATAACGTTCCACCAGTCCGTCGCCAAACCGCATCTCGAGCCCCGTCTGCCCGGTCATCTGTCCGTCATAGTTTTGCGCGGTATGCAAAGGATCGTGCGCGTCGGCTATGTAAAAAGCGAGCGCCGCGCCATCCAGCTTCACTTTTTCCCATTCATGTGCCCGGAAGTCGTTGGTCAGCCTCAGGCTGTATTCTCCAACTTGCCAGGGCAGTACGCCGTTGTGGGTGATGTGCTTCAACCCAAACTTTTTCACCGCCCCACGGTAAGAGTGCGGAAGGTCGAGAAAGGGGAACGTCCCATACTTATCGAGATAAATATAGTGCCGCATCCGCTCATAGCGATCCTTCTTTATCCAGGTTTCGGGATCGTTGGCATGATTCACAATGAAGCTGTGGTTGGCTTGGAAATAATTGCGCAAGTTCTGGGGAAGCGTGCCGATGGCCCAGTCGTCCACAAGCTGGTGGGCCTGGTGGCCCCACGCGAGTGCGGAGACGGGCGATGCCAGCACAACGGCCGCCAGCGCAAGGAGCACCAATATTCTCCCCTGAAGA